>JBFJXC010000212.1:0-6733 GCA_041623325.1 Lentisphaeria bacterium
CAAGAAGGATTGATTTCATGAAAAAGATTGCGGCACTGGTGGTTTCCCAATTGTTTTTGACTCCTTTTGCGGTTCTGGCGGCGAATACGGACCCCAAGGAGCTGACCACCTTGGCTAGCGTGCTCGAAGCCGGTGGCGCGGCCATGAAAGTCATTCTGGTGCTATCGGTTCTGGCCGTCTTTCTGTTTATCCTGTTTCTGTTCACCCTGCGCTCCAGCGTCCTTTATCCGGCCAATTTTCTGCGCGAGGCCGAAACGGCCGCCCAGCAGGGCGATGTAGAGGCCTTGGAGGCGCTTTGCCAAGGTAGCTCTTCAGCCGCTGCCTGCATTATCTATGCCGGTGCCGAGCACGTGTTGCGCGATCCCAAGGCCGACTACGTGGTGGTTCGGGATGCCATTGAAGACGAAGGCGCCCGCCAGGCGGGTGTGTTGTGGCAGCGCATTCAGTATCTGATGGACATCGCCATGGTCGCCCCCATGGTCGGGCTGCTGGGAACGGTGCTGGGCATGCTCGAATCCTTTGCGGGCATGCAGACCGAGTTGGGCAGCGTCAAGGCCTTGTCCTTGGCTCAGGGGGTGTCCAAGGCTCTGATCACCACCGCTGGCGGGCTGATCGTCGGTATTCTGGCCACCATTCTCTATGCCGTCTTCCGCGGTCGGGTCAACAAGCTGATTGCAGGACTGGAGGCGGCAACCAATCGCGTGCTTCGCCAGTTTCTGGGTGCCCGAAACGCCAAGTAATTGCAGCGACAGGGGTAGACTATGAATTTCAAGAAGAACCTCACCAGTTCGGCCGGTGGCTTTCCCATGGCGCCGATGATCGACATCATGTTCCTGCTGTTGATCTTTTTCATGGCGGCCAGCATTTTTGTGCAATGGGAAACCAAGGTCGGCATTACGGTGCCTACGGCCGAATCCGGCAAGCGCGGCAGTCGCCAGCAGGGGGAAATTGTCATCAACCTGGACACCGAGGGGCATATCTTCGTTAACGAGGTGGAGATGAGTCAGGAGCGCCTCGAGAGCTTGCTGGCCCAGGTGGTGAGCGAATTCCGTGATCAACCCGTCATCATCCGCGCGGACGCCAAGACGCATCACGAGAGTGTGGTGGGTATTTTGGATGTCTGCCGGAAGGTTGACCTCTGGAATGTGTCGTTTGCAACGCTCTCTCCGAAAGAAGGGTGAGGCTGTGCCGGTGAGTGCTTGGGTTCGTAGGCCGATTTTGCTGACGCTTGTGCTTCTCGGGATGTTCTGTCTGCCGGCAGGGTATGGACAGGAACAGGCTCTGCAGCGGGAGAGTCATACCCCCGAACAGCGTCTCCGCTTTGCCGAAGGCCTTTTGGCACGGCAGTTCTATGATATGGCCGAGGGCGAGCTGCGCTATTTCATGGACCACCACGGCGATCACGAAAAGGCACCTGTGGCCCTCTTTCGCCTGATCCAGTGTCTGAGGGCCCAGAATAAATCCGCCGAGACCATGAGCGCCATCAACCAGTTTCAGGCCCGGTGGGCGGATCACGATCTGGCCCCGAAACTGTTTTTGTGGAAGGGGGAATTGCTGCTTCAGAACGCCAAGTATCAACAGGCCGAGGCCTGCTTCCGCGGGCTGATGCTCAGTGCGGACACTCAGATTCAGGAAGCGGCGGTTTATTTCATGGCCCAAAGCTATGCGCGTACCGACCGGGCCGAACTGGCGATCAAGACCTACGGGCGAATCGCCGTCAAAGAGTTTGATCAAGTCCATTTGTACCGCCCCTATGCGGTTTTTGCCATTGCCCTGGCTGCCCAGCAAGCGGGAGACTACGCGGATGGCGAAGCGGGCTTCTTGAGATTGAAGAACGCTTCCCAGATTCCGGCATCCTTGCGGGAGGAGTCGATTTTCCGCCTTGGAGAGAACTATTTTGCCCAGGGGAAGCACCAGAAAGCCATCGAGCAGTATGAACTGCTGCTGGTTGAATATCCGAAGGGATTTTTCTCTTGCGACGCACGCAAGCGTCGGGCGTGGGCCTATTTGCAGGAGAAGGAGTACGGCCGGGCCGAAGCATTGACGCGGGATTGGCAGGCGCGCTATCCGGACTGTTTTGACTACGAGGTCGAGTATATCCGTGGGGCGGCTTTGTTGGGGGGGGGCTTTTGGGAAAAAGCCTTGGATCCGTTTCGCAAACTGGCCACCTCGGCGGATGTTCCGGACGGGTACCGGCAGTTGGCCCGCACTCACGAAATCTACTGTCTGTTGAGGCTGAGTCGTCACGAGGATGCCGTCGAGGCGGCGGGCCGTTTCGTGGCGGACTATCCCAAGCATGGTTCGTTGGCGGACGTGCGCTACTTTGCGGCCGAGTCGTTGTATCAGCTGCAACGATATGAGGCGGCCGCGGCCGAGTACCGGCGCGCCCTGGGTAGCTTCGTAGGGGACTGGAGGCATTTTACCGATGCGTCGTTGCGCCTGGCTGAAGCCCTTGAGCGCCAGGGGAAGGGCGAGGAGGCTTCGCAAGTCTATCGGGAGTTGGCGGTCAATCCTCGTGCGGAGAATCCGGCCTACATGCTGCTGCAGGCTGGAAAGTTGGAACGGGATGCCGGCAGACGCGCCGCCGCCGTGGCGGATTTTGAACGGGTCCTGCAGGAGTTTCCCCAGGCCGCCGACGAGTGCCGGGCCGCCACGATTCACCTGGGTGAGCTTTACGCGGCTGGGGAGGACTATGCCAAGGCTGAACGCCTAGTCGAGCAATTGTTGCTCAAGAAGGGACAAACCGGCCGAGGCCGACTGCTTTTCTTCCTGGGGTATCTGCATTTCAAGCAGAAGCATTACGAGCTGGCCGAACGCTATCTGCGGCAGGTTCTGGAAACGGCCGAAGTCGGACCGGTGCGCACCGATGCCAAATTCTTCTTGACCGGGGCTTTGTTGGAGCAAAAGCGCGAAGACGAGGCCATGGCCGTGTTCGCGGATCTGCTGGCGCTGGCCGTGGACGAACGGCCCAAGTTGTCCGCCTCGTTGCTTTTCCGTTTGGAGCAGCTCTACAGTCTGCGGGGACGCTACCAGGTCAGCGAGTCGATTTGCCGTTGGATTTTGCAGTGGAGCGACCCGGACATAGTCTATCGTGGCAGCCTGAGGCTGGCCCAGATATTGATTGCCATGCATCGCCTTACCGAGGCCAGAGACTTGCTGGAGGCGTTGTTCGTTCGGTGCGAGGAAGCCGGCCCGGGCCAAGGCGAAATGGCGTTCAGTTTGGAGGAGATCTCCTCGCTACTCGGAGAAGTGTTCCTGCACAGTGGCGCCAACGACCGCGCCGTCAGTGCGTTCGAGAGAACGCTGGCTCGTCCCGGGGTGGGCATGGAGTATGCGGTGCGGGCCCGGTGGGGGCTGGCCCAGGTGCTGGCCAGGGAAGGCCGCCACCGGCAGGCGCTGCACTACGCCGTGAACGCCTTTGTGCTGGGCAACGATCCGGTCTATACGCCTCAAGCCATGTACATGGCCATTGACCTGCTGGTTAAGCAGGCGCGCAGCGAAGAGGCCAAAACGACCTGGAAGGAGCTGCAAGTGCGCTACCCCTCCTATGCGGAGCAGAAGCGCAACGACTCCCTGATTCGGAGCCTGACCGATGCCCCCCAGGAGGGGGTCGGCGGCTGAGTCCTGGGCCCGTTTCTTTTTTTGTTGGGTCAGTGGCGAAACAGGCAAGAACATCTAAGTTTAGGGCACATCGGGGAAGCTTGAAGCAACCTCCGTGTTGACCATCATATCCAGTGATTTCCGGGAAGGGCCCGTGCTGAAATGGCAGGAATACCGAAGCTTATAGTGTTGTCGGAACAGTTGCGTGGCAAATCGTTCGAGCTGATCGACGACGAATACGCCATTGGCCGTTCCGAGGACTGTGAAATTTCCATTCCGGATCCGGCCATGAGCGGACGGCATTGCGTATTGTCCCGCGAAGCCGACGGCGGGTATGTCCTGCAGGACAATGACAGCACCAACGGCACCAGGGTCAACGGGGTCAAGGTCCATTCCCAACGCCTGACCAACAGCGATATCGTCCAAGTCGGCGGCCTGGAGATGCTTTACGATTCCGAAGAGAAGTCGGCTATCTCGATGCTGAGTACCCAGACCGGGATTAACCTCGAGGAAGGGGCCGGTGAACTGCCGATTTCGCAGATGACCAATTTTTCGCCCTACAGCACTCAGAGTGCGCTACAGGACAAGCGGTGGGTCATATGGGGGTTGCGCGGGGGAATCGGGGTCCTGGTGCTGGCGGTTATTATTATGCTCGCCAACGTGCTTCTCAAACTGGTGGGTGGCTGAGCCCGGCCGTCGGTCTGAAATCTGGCACGAATGGCTCGGGACGCATCCGCAAGCGACCCGGGGCGCGCCGTGACCGTCTAATCATTTTACTACGACAGCAAGGCATATTGATCTAATGGCAGAAAAACAGCCCAAATCCACCGATGAGCAGAGCAAGGATCCGGCATCGAGCCAGAGGCCTGGACGGGAAGAGGGGCCGACCCCGGGCCGGCTGCCCCGACCGCCTGTGCAAACCTTCGTCTTCTGGCTGGTTGTCCTTTTTGCGCTTCCCCTGGCCCTTTATTTCCTGAACGCGCAGTCGAAGCAATCAGCGGAGAAATTGCTGATCTCCCAATTCGAAGCGTTGCTGGTGAATGGGCGGGTGCTGACGGCCAAGGTGGTCACGGAACCGGCCAGTGGCATGCGGACCATTACCGGCCGCTATCGGCCCGAGAGTACAGCCGAAATGCCGGAAAACCTTCCCGAGCCGCGGCTGTATCAGGTGGAAGTCATTTATACGGATGCTTTGGACAATTTGCTGCGGCGGCACTGTCCGGAGTGGGAGGTGAAAACCAGCTCCAATATCTGGGCCAATCTCCTAGTCTCCATACTGCCCATCATGATATTGGTGATTGTGATCTATTTTCTCTTCTCGCGGCAGTTGCGCGCCGCAGGCAAGGGTGCCATGCAGTTTGGCAAGAGCCGGGCGCGTCTGATGTCTCCCAAACAGGAGAAAGTGACGTTCAAGGACGTGTCGGGAATCGACGAGGCCAAGGAGGAAGTCGAGGAGATTATCGACTATCTGCGGGATGCGGCCAAGTTTCAACGATTGGGGGGGCGCATTCCCAAGGGTGTGCTGATGGTTGGCCCGCCGGGCACGGGCAAAACGCTGCTGGCCCGAGCCATTGCCGGCGAGGCCGATGTGCCCTTTTTCTCCATCAGCGGTTCCGACTTTGTGGAAATGTTTGTGGGAGTCGGGGCTAGCCGGGTGCGGGACATGTTCGAGGAGGGCAAGCGCCATGCCCCCTGCCTGATCTTTATCGATGAGATTGACGCGGTCGGACGCTCCCGTTTTTCTGGCATCGGGGGCGGGCATGATGAGCGCGAACAGACCCTGAATGCTCTTCTAGTGGAGATGGACGGCTTCGAAAGCAATTCGGGCATTATCGTCATTGCGGCCACCAATCGTCCCGACGTGCTGGACCCGGCCTTGCTCCGGCCCGGCCGCTTCGACCGCCAGATTTCCATCGACCTTCCCGATGTGCGCGGTCGCCTGGGAATCTTAACGGTTCATGCCAAAAAAGTGAACCTGGGCACCGATGCCGATTTGGAGGTCCTGGCCAAAGGCACTCCTGGCTACAGCGGGGCCGATCTGGCCAACCTGATCAACGAAGCGGCTCTGTTGGCCGCACGCCAGAACAAGGAGGCCATCGACATGGCCGATCTTGAAGAAGCGCGCGACAAGGTCCGGTGGGGCAAGGAGCGGCGCAGCCGCAAGATCAACATCCAAGACCGGCGCATAACCGCTTTCCATGAGGCCGGACACACATTGGTCGGCCTGTTGTGCGAGCATGCCACCCCGCTTCACAAGGTGACCATCATTCCGCGTGGCAACGCCTATCTGGGCGCCACCATGCATTTGCCCGATCGCGATCGGTATACGCAGAGCCTTTGCGAGCTGCAGGACGAATTGGCCGTGCTGATGGGGGGGCGCCAGGCTGAAGAGTTGTTGTGCGACGACATCACCAGCGGCGCGGCCATGGATATCCGTCAGGCTACCACAATTGCCAAGAAAATGGTCTGTGAATGGGGCATGAGCAAGCGCATGGGGCCCTTGAGTTATACCAGCAATCAGGAACATATCTATCTGGGGCGTGATATCACGCGCAGCGAGGATCACAGCGAACAGACTGCCCAGGGGATCGACGAGGAGATTCGGGCTATTGTGGACGGGGCCGAAACCAGGGCGCGCACCATGCTGCGGGAAAATATCGATCAGCTCAAGCTATTGGGGGAAACGCTGTTGGAGCGCGAAACCATGTCCGCGGCCGAGATTCGGGAATTGCTGGGGATGCCTGCAGCTGAAAAAAGCCAGGAAGAGTTTCCGATCGAGGCCGAACTGGCGGTGTCCGAATCCCGGGACGCGTCCGGTCTGCGCTCTTCTGGTCCTGACGGTGACGTGTCCGACACGGACCGGAACGCCTCCGGCCCCGAGAATGCCGCACCCGAAGCCGGTGCCTGACGCCAGTGTTTTGGAAGCCGGGGCCGTATTGGCTGTCGGCGGCTGTGAAACCGGCGAATGGGACAGTCCAGGGGCTTTAGATGGATGAGATGTGTCCTTTTCTTTCCGTGCATCCGGCCGGGAGTCGGCTGCAATTGTTGGTGCAGCCGCGGGCCAGCAAATCCGAGATCAGTGGTGTACAGGATGGCCGCCTAAAGGTCCGCGTCTGTTGCCCCCCGGTCGAGG
>JBFJXC010000213.1:0-6730 GCA_041623325.1 Lentisphaeria bacterium
CTGTCCGCCCTGCCGGCGACGTTGCTTTCTCGACAATTCAGACATGCGTCCGCCTAGGAACCGGATCCGACTCCGTCCTTGTCCAGCTGCTTGAGAATCTCTTCCGAAGACGTGTCCACCGCACCTGAGGCGGCATCGGCGTCGGCCCCTGAATCCAGCACGTGAACGATGCCCGAGATCTTGTGGCGAACCGTGTCGCTGAAGATACTCAGGACACCCACGGCGGCCACCACCACAACGGCGATGATCAGGATGTACTCCACGATGGTCTGATAGCGACGTGTTGCTTTGACTCTCATGTCCCGATCTCCTTGTCCTTTTCCAGTGTGTTTTGCTTTTACCAACTCGCCCTGCCTTACCAGCAGAACGCGTGCGCCAACGATTTATTGTCCTGGCCTAGTCGATTTTTCTTGTGACCCTAGGTCGGATGAACCAGCGCCTGCGGCTGGCGAAGCGACAGAAACAAGGCGGGTTCAAGGGTACTTGAGCCCAATCAGCTTCAGGATCCGCCAGCCGTAGTTGCCATAGGCGCCCAAGACGACCACCATCATCAGCACGATGGACATCATCATAACCAGCATGACGGCAAATTCCAGCAGAGCCTGCCCCGAACAATCTCTTTTACCATGCAAAATCGAACGTTTCATGCCTGTCCCATCATGGCTCGGCACCGGTTTCCCCGGTCAAGAAAAAGCCGGGCATGACCACCCGATCCTCCAGCGTCACCTTGGCCAGACCGCCGAACAGCAAATCCTGTGCTCCTTCTTCCAATCCCAGCACGGATCTGGCCACCCCCTTGCGCATGTCCGCCGCGTATGCGATGGAACTGCCGCCGAGGAGAGGCATGACATCATGGCCGCGCAAATGAAAATCCGGGTTGTCCACCAGCCACTGCATATCCATGGGAGCCTCCAGCTGGCTCCGAAAGGTTTCCAGACCTCCGCCACTGGTCACGGCCTGATCATCGGCGGTGTAGCTCAAGGCATCCACCCCGTCCCTCCAGGTGCGAACATAGACCCCGTAGGTCGCGCTGCCCCGGTCCATGTCTTCGTCGGCCTTCTCCCGCGCCTCCATGAGATTGGCGATTCCAGCATCTCCCAGCCGACAAACCAGCTCGATCCCAAAAAACAGGGCAGCCAAACCAACCAGTCCGATCACCATCTCGATGGTGGCCTGTCCTCGCAATCGCATGGGAGTTCTTTTGGCCATAGGGGTCGACATCCGGCGTCCACTGACTTGCGTAATACACCACTGATTAGAATAAACCATGGCTGGCGGATTCCAAGTTTGTGGAAAAATCACAATATGCGGCAATGGTATGGGCTGGCACCTGGAAACGGCCAGTTTCGCGGGCCAAACCACCCGCCATCCCGAAAAGGGGCGCATGGAGCAGAGCCGGGATACCTCCCGGCTGCAGCTGCCAAGTCCCCAGTTGTTCCTCAAGAGGAGCCGGGAATGCAAAGTTCAGCGATTTTCAATGGTTTCGATCGACTATTAACGGTGATCCGAGGAGCCTGCCATGCGTCGTTACGTATTGCTAGCCGTGGCGTTGACCGCCGGCATTTTGGCCTTTGTCATAACCAAGATCCAGATTCAAAAGGAGTACCGCCGTCTGAATCTGCTGGCCAAGAAGGTCAAAGTGGTCGTCCCCAAGACCAACCTGGTCAAAGGGGACGTCATCCAGCACAGCGACCTATCCATTCGCGCCATCTTCGCCGCCAGCGCCAGTGGCGAGGAGATCCTGCTCAGCGACGTGGCCCAGGTCATTGGCCAGAAGCTGGTGGTCGACAAGAAGCGGGACACGTTTTTCCAATGGCGTGACTTCGAAATGCCGACCGTCGGCTTTGGCGGCAGCGTCCTGGCCAAGACCATTCAGAAACGGGAGCGCGCCCTGTCGCTTTCGGTGGACGCCCCCAGTTCGGTTTCCAGCATGATCCGGCCCAACGACCATGTCGACATTGTCGGCAGCTTCCGCTTTCCGGCCGAGCAGCCAGGTTCGGCGCTGGACACAGTCGCCCTGACCATCCTGCAGAATGTGACCGTCCTGGCGGTGGGCCAGCAACTGTCGTCGAGCCTGGGCGGCCAGGAGGGCGATCGGGCCCGCTCCTACTCCACCCTGACCCTGGCGGTAACCCCGAAAGAAGCCGAAATGCTGGTCTTTGCCCAGCAGAAAGGCACTCTGACCTTCACCCTGCGCCATCCCACCGATCCCTACATGGAAAGCGACATCCAAAACGTCGACTTCAATTTCCTCAAAAAGAATTCTGGCCTCTACACCCGGGAGCGCGGGCGCAGACTGGAGCAACTTCCTCAGGGGCGGCACTAAACCAGCCAAGCCGGTCGGACTCACAGCCGGGACGCTTTTCCATGTATGAACTGATTATACGCCCTCCAAACAGTCCGGAAACGGTCGGCCGGCTCGTGCCTGGCGCCTACCGCATCGGCAGCAGTCCGGCCTCCCACATTCAAATCGGCCTGCCCGACGTCTCCTCCCGACATGCCGTTCTAACCGTCAGCGACGACCAGATCGTCGTGGAGGACGCCGGCAGCGCAACCGGCACCTTCGTGGACGACACCCCGGTCGGCCGCTCCCAAGTGGTTCTCTCCCACGGCAACCTCATCCGCATCGGGCAGACCATCCTGGAGGTGCGCCGGATTGGCCAGGCCGCCCCCCCGCAAAAAGCCGAAGCAGACGCTCGCGTCCAGGCCGTTGCCACCGAAGCCGACGAGCCGCCCCCCCTCCTGAAAATCTCCGGAATTCCCACGGAACTGCGCGAGGTGGTCCAACAGTTCAAGCAGCAGATCCACGCCGAGTTGCTCAAGCGCGTCAACCTGCGCAACCTGACCCTATCCGGCGCCAATGCCGACGAAGTCATCAAACAGGCCTCCCAAACCATCCGGAACATCCTCAAGGAGTATCAGGAGCGCCTGCCGCCGGCCGTGAACATCTCGGTTCTGCAAGACGAGCTGGTCAACGAGGCCGTTGCTCTGGGGCCGCTGGAAACCTTGCTCAACAACGACGAGATCAGCGAGGTGATGGTCAACGGGGCCAGCCACATCTATGTGGAGAAGAAAGGCAAACTTTTCCGTACCGACCTGATGTTCGCGGACAACTCGCAGTTGCTGACCGCCATCGAACGCATTGTCGCGCCTCTGGGCCGCCGCATCGACGAAAGCCAACCCCTGGTGGACGCCCGCCTGCCCGACGGCTCCCGGGTGAACGCCATCATCCCGCCTCTGGCCATCGACGGGCCGTCCCTGACCATCCGTAAATTCGGCAAGGAAATGATCACGGTCGACCGGCTAGTCGAGTTTGGCAGCCTGACCGCGGAGATGGCCGAGTTTCTGCGCCTGGCCGTTCTCATCCGCAAGAACATCATCATCTCCGGCGGCACCGGCTCGGGAAAGACCACTCTGCTCAACGCCCTCAGCAATTTCCTGCCCAACGATGAACGCATCGTCACCATCGAAGACGCCGCGGAACTGCGCCTGAACAAGGAGCACGTGGTCCGGCTGGAATCCCGCCCCCCCAACATCGAAGGCCGCGGCGAAATCACAATTCGGGACCTGATGCGCAACGCCTTGCGCATGCGCCCGGACCGCATCGTGGTGGGGGAATGCCGTGGAGGCGAAACACTGGACATGCTCCAGGCCATGAACACCGGCCACGACGGCTCCCTGACGACCATCCACGCCAACACCAGCCGCGATGCCCTGGCCCGCCTGGAAACCCTGGTTCTGATGGCCGGATTCGACCTGCCCCTGCGCGCCATCCGTGAACAAGTCTCCTCGGCCATTGCCATTATCGTGCAGATCAACCGCTTCCGGGACGGCACCCGCAAGGTCGAGGAAATTTCCGAAGTCACAGGCATGGAAGGGGATGTGATCACCACCCAGGAGATCTTCAAGTTTGTCCCCGAGGGCCGCCATGAGGACGGCACCGTCCGCGGGCACCACACCAACTGCGGCATTGTGCCGAATTTCATCGAGGAAGTTCGCGAAGCGGGCATCCCCTTCAACCTGGGCATGTTCAACGACCAGCTATAGAAAGGCGCCCCCCTCCCCGAAAGGATCATCACCATGGGCACAGAATTGGGCATCTATCTGATTGCGCTAATGGCCGCGGCCGCCGCCGCGGCCGGCACCTGGTTTCTGGGCGACATTCTGGCCCGGCTTATGGAGCAATGGCGGGCCCGCTTCCAAGCGGAGGCCGAGCTGGAGCTCGAGGAAATGTTCTACCAGATGCCCGCGGACAAGTTCATCAACTACAGCCTGAGCGCCGCCGGCGCCGCCGCGGCCTTGGCCTTTCTGCTCGTTGGCGGGGCCGGGCGCTCCGGAAACCTGCAGATCGGCCTGCTCTTCGCCATGCTCGCCTTTGCGGCGGTCATTCTCTTTTCGCGCTTCTTCCTGCGGCTACTGAAGAAGCACCGTCTGGAGAAATTCAACGACCAGCTCGAAGAATCTCTCATGGGCATGAGCAACTCCCTGAAGGCCGGCTTCAGCATTGTCCAGACCATCGAGATGGTCGTCAAACAGAACAAGCAGCCCATCTCGGTGGAGTTCAAGCTCATGCTCCAGCAGACCCGCCTGGGCATGAGTTTCGACGAGGCTCTTCAAACCATGGAGCAGCGAGTTAAGAGCGAGGACTTCAGCCTGGTCTCCAGCGCCATCCGCACCGCCCGCACCACCGGCGGCGATCTGACCGGGGTTTTCGACCGCTTGGCCGTGATGATCCGGGAGCGACGGCGCATTCAGCGGCGGGTTCGCACCCTCACGGCCCAAGGGCGCCTCCAGGGCATGGTCCTGGGCTGCCTGCCCATGTTCCTGTTGCTGGTTCTGTTTTTCCTGGACCCCCAGATGGTCAAAAACTTTTTCACCCAGCCGCTGGGCATTGCCCTGTTCATCCTGGTTCTGATACTGGAAGGCTGCGGCTTTCTGGTGATCCGCAAAATTGTCAGCATCGACATTTGACAGCTGACCGTTTCAGGCAAGGCACCTATGACTGCAACCCCCACCATCATCACCTACAGCTGCTCGACTCTAACCGCCCTTTGCGTGAGTCTGCTGACTTGGCTACTGCTGCAGCAACTGGCGGATATGCGCCTGGCGACCGAAGAGAAGGTCGTCCGCAAGAAGACCGGACGCTTCCCGATTCTTTTCAAGGCGTTCATGCCCATGGCCCGCCGCTTGGCACCGGCCTTGCGCCGCCCCGACATCGAACCCCTGCGGGCCAGGACCGACTCCCGGTTGGTGCAAGCCGGACGCGACCAGCAACTCTCTCCCGAGGAGTTCATCGGCCTGCGCCTGGTCTACGTTGTGGTCTTCATGGCTCTGGGGCTGACCTTCGCCCTCTCCGGCCTGCGCTTCCTGGTCATGTTCGGCCTGTTCCTGGCGGCTTTCGGCCTGACCTATCCAACCCTCTGGCTCAACGGCCAGATTCGCATGCGGCACCTGTCCATACAGCGGGCCCTGCCCAGCGTACTCGACCTGATGACCCTCTCGGTCGAGGCCGGACGCGACTTCCTGACCGCTCTGCGCGAAATTCTGCAGCACCGGGAAAAGGACGCCTTGACCGAAGAACTGGAGCGGGTTTTCCGCGAGGTTCAGCTGGGCAAGCAGCGTCGCCACGCCTTGCGCAACATGGCCGCCCGCGTCCAGCAGGCGGACTTGACCATGGTTGTGGAAACCCTCGCCCAAGCCGACGAATTGGGGGTGAGCATCGGCAACATCCTCCGAATCCTGGGCGACCAGATGCGCCAGAAGCGCTTCCAGCAAGCCGAGAAACTGGCCAACGAATCGCCGGTCAAGCTGCTGCTTCCCCTCTTTGTCTTCATCTTCCCGGCGGTCATCATTGTCATGATGGGGCCCATCCTCATGCGCTCCCTGCATTTTTTGATGAAATGAGGCGCCATGGCTGACACGGCCCAAACCTTGAGCATCGTCAACGCCACCCGCAACCGGCCCGTGGCCGGCCATGCCAGAGTCGCCAATAACCTCTCCTGGCGCCTGCGCGGCATGATCGGCAGGCAGTTCGACCGCTTCGACGCCCTCGTCTTCCCGAGGTGCAACAGCATCCACATGTTCTTCATGACCATGCCGCTGGATGTGCTCTTCCTGGACAGGAAAAACCGGGTCTGCGCCTTGCGCGAATCGCTGCCGCCGTGGCGGATGGCGGCATCTCTCAAGGCCGTCCGGGTCATCGAGCTGCCCAGCGGAGCCATCGGACGCTCCGGAACCCGCCCGGGAGACCAGCTCGACTTCCGCAACTGATCCCCGGGGCCATCTCCCCCCGCCGCCCACAGTTCCCTCCCAGCGGACTGGAAATCACTCTGGCTTCGCAGTAAGCTAGGCGGGTCCCGAATGTTGGAAGTGAAACACGGATCATTCATGAAGCTAATCGGCTTAAACGGCGCTCTTCGAGGCAAAGAGTTTTACATTTTTCCGCCGGGCATCAGCCTTGGCCGGGAAGAGGACAACGACATTGTCCCAAGCGACGACCCCGATGTGGCCGGCTACCACGCCAAAATCGAACTGGCCAGTTCCGGTTGGCAATTGCTGGACTACGGCTCAGGCGCAGACGTCTTCCTGAACGGGGCGGGCATCAGCGGTGCCGCCGCCTTGGAAATCGGCGACCTGATCCGCCTGGGCCAAACCCTCTTCCGCTTCGCGGCCGACTCTGAAAAGGCCAGCGATGCGGTCGCGGCCCAAAGCCCCAACGCCGCCCCTCCCC
>JBFJXC010000214.1:0-6716 GCA_041623325.1 Lentisphaeria bacterium
AAATCTGTATGGTGGAACGCCCTGCTGTTAAGTGTTGGCTGTCAGAGTCTGTATCGTAATCGCGCTCGTCATCGCAATCGTGATCGAGGTCGATGGGCCTGTGGAGGCCGGTCAACTCTCTGTGGTGCAGAGAAAACCGACATCAGAACCCTGAACCACAGGACTCCACTATTCGATCACGCGCGCGGCTAGCTCTGCTAGTCCCGCTAAGCGGGAAGCGCGATTACGAAGGTTCCGAAACCCGAAATCGATGGCGTTCAATTTTACAGCGACGCAAGCTTGCAGCACTGAGCTCTGGGGCACAGCATCCGGGACACGAGCCTGGCGCTTGGCCGATCGTCTCGCGTGTTGGCTCCGGTTTCATTCTTGCCGGCCGGTCCGGCCCGGCGCGCGTGCCGATCCGAACGGTTTCCTGTCGGCGGCATGCTGCCAGCCGATCCCCAGCGGATTGTCTGGTCAATCCCGCGGGTCACACGCCAGCTTGGCGGCGGGAAACACGGACTGCCAGCCCCATTCTTTTCCGGCATTGGGATACTTCCGCTAGAGGGCATGGGGCAGATACACCTGGCCAAGCCCCTCGGCCAGATCCCGCTCGTGCGTGGCTTTCACCGCGACCAAATGCTTCCAAAGTGGATTCCGGATAGGGTGGATTTCCGTCTATTCTCGCCGCCGGGGGCCAAATGCGGAAACCGCGAAAAACCCCCCGGGACGGCTGGCAAGCGCCGATCCGCCATGCAACAGTATGGCGTTTAACGGGATGAAGCATTGAGGGCTGAGCTGGCTCCGTTCGGCCGCACACCGCGAAGAGATCCGTCCGAGTCCCCCGCCCGGGCAAAAGCGCAAATCCGCCTAACGTGAGAGTGGTCGGGACCTCGTACCTCGGCCCCACACTCTCACGTTGTGCATCAGAAAGAAACTACTCGCATGATCAAAAAACTCCTGCCATACACAACTGCAACCATCGGAGTAGCGATTTCTGCCAGCGCCGAAGACAGACCGAATCTCGTGCCACCGGAGCCAGCGACTGCCCCGAACTACTGGTGTACCTGGTACGCTCAGAACTACTGGATTGGACGCGGGACGGACTTGAAGACACTCCGAGGAGTGACGAATCCGGCAGCGCGGGACGAGTTGACCTACGGTACGGTTTTTGATGAGAAAGAGGGCTGGGCAGCGAAATATCTGCTGCGTGGCCGCGCCGACTATATCTTTCTGATCGATCACGGCTGGCAGACCAAGGAACCGGAAGAACGAATAGCCGGTGGACCTGAGTTCTTCAACATGGTTGCGGATCCCCGTGACTTTCCACCGTATGCCGATCTGCATCCCAAAGACCGGCTGAAGCGTTTTAACGAAGATATCAAGGCCCTCGGCTGGAACTCGCTCGGGCTCTGGGTGCGCGGCAACATTACCGAACAGCAGGCACGAACGTTCGTGGAATGGTCCAAGTACGCAGGCATCATCTATTGGAAAATCGATGGCGGCAACGATGGCGGCAACTACTTCTCCACCAAAGTTAAGGAGGAACTGTATCCAGAGCTGGTGCTCGAATATGTCACCGGTGCGGGCGGCAATATCAACCCAAAATGGGATCAGGATCTGGTCTCGTATCCGTCGGTCTATGACTTCGGCGGTGGGCTGAGAGGCGACATGCTCAACATGTTGCAACACACCGACGCATTCCGCACCTACGACGCCTCACCTCTGCTGATGTCCTCCACGACACTTCGCAGAACCCACGACATCCTCAAGCAGGTGCAGCAGCAGCCAAAATACCGGGCGGTGCTGAACGTTCAGGATGACTGCAACGTAGCAGTTGGTCTCGGTGTGTTGGTCGCCAGTAAGCGCCACCCGAACATCAACGAGCGGACCTATCTGGGAAAAGACCTGCATCACCAGCTTTCCGGTCCGCGCATGATGCAGAAACGCATTAACGAAGTCGAACGCTTCGGGCGGTGGGCGCGTATCGCTCCTGCTTTTTCTGCCGGTGGTGGCGTATACCTGGCTTCCGAAGAGGAGCTGATCGACCGTTGCGTCTTCACCGAATGGGATACATGGGCAAGCGCGACATATGGCAAGATGGTAAGCCAGAGCGCTCCTGCTGTTATGGCAAGAAACATGCCGCTGCCGATTGTTGAAAGCGAGGGACCCGCGCCGTTTGTGTGCGCCACAACCTACCCCAACGGGCCGACCGGAATTGCGTCCGAAGGCCGTGTGTCTCCCGAAAACCGTTGGTTCGAGCCACGCGCGCGCGTCACCGTCAAGATCAAGGATGCCTCACAGCCCATCGGCATTGTGGGGCGCTACACAGAGCTGATACTGGAACTTGCAGGCCCAATTGAAAGCGTGGATCACGTTTGGGCCCAGGACCTGCTTGCCGAGGAAGCGGAGGATATTCTCGGCAAGATCAAGATCGACGGCAAGCGCCTGACCATTCCTGGCGCGTTAATAGACCGCGTCGGGACCTCGGCAGGAGATGAAGGTGACATCTCCGTCCCGGGCATGGTATTGCGTCTGGCCGGACAGGCTCTCCCTGTTGCAGGTGATGAGTTCACGCCCGTAGTTGAGACTCCGAACGAACCAAAGCCTGTTATCGTCGAGAGCGGGGACTTTCTGGGTACGGCGCATGTCGCCCCTCACCCCTATGGTCACAAGGTGCAGGCGGCAGGAGGGCAGAGCAGCAAGCCGGCCATCGCACTGAGGAAGCTGCCCGAACCGATCCTGAGCGGTAAAGCAACCGTCGCCTGGAAGATGAAGGATCTCGATCCCGAGAGGAGGACGCGCAACGGGTTTGTTGTGATCAGCAGTGATGAAGAGGCGCTGACATCCATTTTTGCAGGGGCATGGACTGGCGCGAAGAAGCTGTCCATGTTCGAGGGGATCTCCCGGCAAAGGGAAGACACCCAGAAAGGGATCGAACCTGGCGAGGAGATGGTCTGCAAGATTGAATTGGATATGGATGCCCGGACTATCAAGCTAACCATTAACGGAGTCTCGCAGAAACACGACTTTACTGAAAGCGTGACCGGTATCAACTACATTGGTTTCGGCGTCCGTAAGGCCGTCACGCTATTCACGGAGCTGGAAATCAAGCGGGATTAGGGTTTCGTGTCCAGCTGAGGATCCCGAGGGCGGATCCATCTCAACGATGTCCGGGCGGTGTTTCACAGGCCCCATCCCAAACGGGTGACAGATAAGGGTGCCGTGAATTCGGTGCGTCGGTTTTTGAAGGAAGCCGAGGTGATATCATGATAGAATACAAAGGATATATTGGCCGCGTGGAGTTTGATGATGATGCCTACATCTTTCATGGTGAAGTAGTCCATCTTCGGGATGTGGTGACCTTTCAAGGCGAGACTGCGTCGAGCCGCTTCATGGTCTATCTGAACATCTTGGCCCAAAGTCCCTCAAGCCCCTAAACGCAGAGGAACACAGGGCCAATGCACGGCTCGACGGAGTCTCGCCCTCCAGGATCCTGGATGCAACATCGTCAAGAGGACGATTTGAGGAGAACAAGCCAGATGCACCAGACGGATTCCGCTGCGCTCCAGACGCCTGGTGATCGTTGGTCCAACAAGATGATCAGACTCTACACGATCACTGTGGCGCTGTTACTGGGACAGGGGTGCTGTTCCTATGTCAGGGATCTCGGCCGTGTTGAGGAGACGATGGATCGCCACGAATCAGCGGCGGTGACGGATACAGGCAGAGTGATCCTCTCGACTAGGTTCAAGTATGAGAAGTTCTGGAAGTCCGAGGACTCTCACCACAGGGCAGACTACGTGACCAAGTATGTCATCATCTCGCCCGACGAGATATTGCGGCACAGACGACAGAACGGGGATAAGTCTAGTTTCTATGTCTATATGGACGGCCCCGTCACGATAGCCCCATCTGAGTTCGCGCTGGCGTCCACAACTCCCGTCGAAGCCGTGCTTGACCAAGCTGAACTGATCGTGACATTCACATCAGACGTGTCGGATGTTCCATGGTCCCATCAGGCCATCACGAACCACCTACATATCGTGACCAATGGCTACAGACCTCGGTACGCACGCAAATGGTGGGGGTATCCAGGTCAAGTTCTTCTTGTTCCGGCGTACGCGGCCGATGCCGCTGTATCGCTGGTTCTAGTTCCGTTTTATTCTATCATGCTTTTGATTGACGATCCGAACTAAGAGACCAAACCACCCAATTTAGGGGAAAACGATGGCTTCAGTCGCTCAAAGGGCGTTGATATGTGCGTAGAAATCCAATCCCTCGTGTTTCATGGCTACACTCCGCTGCACTGCTGCTGCGACGCCACCTGGAGACGCCTTCCCAATGGGGAGCAAGCTGTCTTCTTCATGACCGGCGGCAACTTTGAGCCGGAATCGTCCAACTTTGTGGTCATGTGCCGCAGTCGGGACGAAGGACAAACCTGGGGGCCGCAGGAGATCGTGCATCAATCCGAGGCCGGCAAAGCGGATCTGGAAAAGGTCCCGCACAACATGGATCCGAACTGGCATGACCGCTGCGTTCCGGGCATCGCCACGACCATGTCGGAGGTCATCGTCGACGGCGACGTCATTTGCGTCTACCTGCAGATGCACGACGGGCACTTCGGGCACTGGCGCAGCGCTGTCACCCGCAGCACGGACAACGGCGGCACCTGGAGCGAACCGGAGCTGTTCGAACCCATGGCGAAGCGCTCCATGATCCGCAACCTCTACCAGACCTCGTGGGGCGACTATCTCCTGCCCTACCAGTTTCAGCCAACCAACGGCGACTCCGAGGAAAGCTTCATGGACGACCCCAACAGGCTGGGCCAGATCAACGGGGTCCTGATCGGCCAGGAAAAGGACGGTCCCTGGAGCCAGGGCGGACAGGTTCAAGGCCCCCGGGGCTGGGCCGAGCCCAACGTGGTGGAGCTTAGCGACCAAACCCTGGTCATGCTCTGCCGCAGTGAGGAGGGCTTCCTTTTCCGCAGCGAGTCCACCGACCGGGGCCGGCGCTGGTCCGACTACGTCAAGACCGACATCCCCAACCCGGCCAGCAAATTCCGGCTCTTCAAACTCGGCGACGGCCGCATCGTGCTGCTGCACAATCCCAGCGACCAAGTTCACCACCCCAATACCAAACACCGCTGCCCGACCGGGCGAAATCCGCTGTCCGTGTGGATCTCCGACGACGATATGCAGACGTGGTCTTACAAGCAAGACCTCTGCACCTTCCCCGGAGCACTCTCCTATCCCGATGGTGAAATCGAAGAGGGGGACACGGGGCCCATCCTGCGCTTCGCCTTCGATTACAGCCGCCACGACGTTATCTACATGCAAGTGGCACTACCATGAAAGAGGACCAGACCTCAGTGCCGCGAGTTTGCAGCTCTGTACAATGCGACGCCCGTGGGTACTGAAGTAATCCCGGTCGTCCTCGGCCGGGAACATGCGGGCGTCCCATTTTACCGTTTCACTGAGGGCTGGATCACGATGGCGATGACGAGCGCGATGACGATACAGACTCTGACAGCCAACACTTAACAGCAGGGCGTTCCACCATACAGATTTGTTGAGCTCTCGCGCACGATCCGTGCAGTCCGTTTTGTCTGGTTAATCGCGCAGCCAACTACGGATCCACCGGCAGTCAATTGGGATTAGGCGACCTACCTGGCCGATCACGAGCGCGATCACGAGCGCGATCACGCTGGAACGCTTGAGGCCAGTTTTTCTAAATAGCGGATCGGTCTGCTCCACAATTTCATCCAAACCCGCAATTGGCTGGTGAAACTGCGAGGATATCATGCAGATGAGCCAATCATTGTAGCGCCCGGGGAGACGGCGCAACACAAGAGCAGGCCGGAGTTTGCCGGTTTGCTGATTGGTCTGGGGAAAGCGAAACAGAACGATCTGACCTTCTTGAAGCATCAAAAAGTTTCCTTCAGATCGTCAACGTGATAATCGCTGACTTCATCCTCGATTCCGCTCATAGCCGCAGACAGAGAAAAGACGGACCACTCGTCCGCCTCATCCCGGGCCCGGCGTTCTCTGGCCTTGGTCTCCAGATACTCGATGAAATCCAGTACCTCTTCCTGCTCGGACTCGGGCATCTTTTTGATATGCTCAACTATGCTATGTGCAAGCGTCATTCACCACAGCTCTTGTTTTGTCTACACCACAACATAGTACCCCAATTCGCCGATTTCAGGAGGAGCGAGTTGCACCTCGCGAACCGACGGACCCGTCACCGAGGATTCATCGGCAAGCGATTGAAATCATGCAACCGGAGGGCGCGGCGGCAAGGGATTGCCGCATCTCCAGGGACTAGGGTGCAACCAGGGTCGTGGAGATGCGCTTTTCCAAAGCGCCCAACCTTGACCCCGAAACATCGACCGGCGCCCAAAATATTGAACCTCTCCCAAGCCTGACGCCTTGCCGCGCCATCGCAAATGCCGTGCCATCTCAAATACCGTGACATCAAATGGCCCCCCTCTGCGGCGATAGTAGGTCCCGGTTTCAGACACTCGTACTCGCGCTTCCCGCTTAGCGGGACTAGCAGAGCTAGCCGCGCTCGTGATCGAATAGCGGATTTCAATGGCAAGCAGTTGCCGTTCGTTCCATTTTCGCGGATTAGTGCCGATTCGTGGTGTCGGGGGCCGGAGCGCGTTGGGAAAAGCGCGGGGGCAGCTGTACATCCGGCATCGCACTGGGGCGCTTTGGGAAAGCGCAGCCCCAGGG
>JBFJXC010000215.1:0-6709 GCA_041623325.1 Lentisphaeria bacterium
CTATGGACAAAGCTACGGCCCCGAGGGCTACTGCCTCGGAACCGAAGACTTGCTCATTAAGTCCTACAGGCAAATCTCCGATGAGCGCTCCGAAACCGAGTTCGAAAACGGACTGGTTCTGAAAGTCGAAAACGGCACCATAAGCACGCACAACATGGCAGTGGAAACTCTGGTTTAACCCCAAAAGGAGGACGATGATGAAGCCATCACCCAGGAAAGCACCCTTCACGCTGATCGAGCTGCTGGTCGTCATCGCGATCATAGCCATTCTGGCCTCGATGCTCTTGCCGGCGCTGAACAATGCCCGTGCCAAGGCACGGGAGATCGAGTGCGTCAATCTGAAAAAACAGCTTGGCGTGGCCTTGCAGATGTACATCTCGGATATTGACGGGACGATTCCGGGGGCGATCGTGGCCAACCTGCCGGTCGCCCATGTGCTGGCGGACGAAGGCTATGTCTCCTCCCCCAAAACCAAATTGTTCGGTGCCGACTGCCCGGGTTCCCTGCTGACAGCCACCAAATGGACGGGGAACGACAGCAACGTGACCATCGGGGCCTGCTACAACTTTTACAAAAAATACGGCACCAACGTGAGCTACAAACTCAACCGCCTCGAGCATCTGACCGAACGGGCTTACTGGATGGACACCCGGGGCACCGCAACTTGGGGCGGGTCAGATGGCTGCTTTGCCTTCGCCAGTTTTGTCGAGACCAAATGCTGGCACAACAACGGTCGCAACAACGTAATCGGCTTTCTGGACGGCCACGCCGAAAGCATGGGATACAAAGACATTCAAAATGCCCCCAGCCGGTTTTGGTACCCTTGGTCCCTTTGATCTCAGCCCAACAATAGGAGAAACATACGGATGAAAACCACGAATCTCTTCAAGGCGCTGCCTCTGGCCGGAGCCCTGGCCCTTTCGGCTCAGGCCGACTTGCTGTACCACCTCACCTTTACCGGCCAGGCGGGCGAACCGGTTCTGGACAACACCGGCACCGCTGGCGGCAAGGCGGCAATCGTCGAGTTCGCCGGCAAGGGCGTCGAATTCATCAAGGATGCCCCGGCACCTGGAAAGAACGCCTGCGATTTCGTACTGCAGCAATCCCGGCAGCAGGCCGCGAAGATGGAGCTTCCGGGCAGCGAAAACCTGCTGCGCTGCAGCCAGGTTGGCGATCAGATCACCGTGGCCACCTGGGTCAAGTGGCGCGGCTTCGAACGGCCCTCGGGAGTGGCGGCCACCTGTCCGGATGACCAGAAATCCGGCTGGGCATTCGTGATCATGCCCGACGGCACCCTCAAATTCTACGCCATGGGCGGCTTCGGACAACGCAGTTCGAAATTGGCCGTCAAAAAGAACCAGTGGACACACGTGGCCTTTTCGTGGAATGTAGGCAACGCCAACGGCCTCAAATTCTACATCGACGGCCAGGACGCCGGCATCAGCCTGAGCTACGTCGGCACCACGCCCGTGCCCGCCGCTGAACACGCCATCCGAATCGGCGTGCAGACGCCCAAATTCTTCCTGCCTCTGAACGGCCAGCTGCATGACCTGCGCCTCTACGACGAACTGGTCACCGCCGACGCCATCGCGACCATGGCGTCCGCCATCAAGCCATCGGTGAATGAGGTTTCGAAGTGAAACAGGCCGCTGCCATTTGCCTCCTTTTCTGCGGCCTGATCTGGATGCCAAGCAGCACGGCCGAGCAGCCCAAAAAGGAGATCTTCGCCCACTACATGGGCTGCTATCCGGTGGGCAGCGGCCCGACCCAGCACCACCGCAGCCAGGTTCACCAAAAAACCCGGCACGACCGTTCCTCGTACGAGGAAGCCATGGGCGGCCGGATCCTGAACTGGGATCTGGTCCCGCCGGCTACCCGACTGAGCGCCGAGCAGAGCGCGGAGCTGGACATCCGCCGGGCCATCCGCGGCGGCATCGACGGGTTTGCGGTGGACGCCTGGGCCGGAGGCGATGGCGCCAAGCGCACGATGGACATGCTTTTCCAAGTTGCGGAAAAGCACAAGTTGCCCTTCAAGATCACCATCTGCCTGGATCCCAGCTGCCTGCCCAAAGATCCCAACAACCCCGGCAACATGGCCGAGCCCTTCGCCGAAGCCATCCGCTACCTGCTCCGCCACCAGGACAGCCCCAACCTGGCCCGCCGAAACGGCAAGCCGCTGATCTTCGGCTATCACTCCCGGGGCATTCTGCGGACACCGAAAAAGGCCAATCTGCCGGAAGGCCCCGAAAAATGGGACGAGATAGCGGCGGCCTATCAGGAGATGCAAAAACGGGTTGGCCAGCCCCTGTATTTCTATTTCGGAATCGGGGCGTTCTACCACCAGGTGGCCCGGCAGCAGCGGGACTATCTGGCGGCCGCCGAATGGGCAGGCAAACACTTTCAGGCCGTCGGCTCGTTTCTGGACACGGAGTTTGCCCAGGCCGAGGCGAAAATGGCCGAGGCGGTCAAGGCCGGCGGCGCCGAATGGGGCCAGCCACTCTGGTATCAGTACAACAACCGCAGCGGCTCCCTGCAGGTCGGCAACGGCTTCGATATTCTCCGGCGGCAATGGCAAATGGCCCGCGACTTCGACTCGACCCTGATCCAGTTTGTCACCTGGAACGACTACGGCGAGGATACGGTTTTGGCCCCGGGCTACAACACCGGCTATACCGTCCTGGAACTGAACAAGTATTTCGTCGACTGGTGGAAAACCGGCACGGCACCCGCCGTCGCCAAGGACAAAATGTTCCTCGTCTTCCGGCGCTACCCCGACGACTGCAAGGTCTTCCCTTTCAAGACCCGGCGCCACGAGCCCGGGGTCCTGGAGGTGGTCACCCTGCTGACGAAACCCGCCCGGGTCAGCCTGCCCGGTCGCGACATCGCCTACGACGCCCCCGCCGGCATGCACTTCAGCCAATTCCCGTTGCAAACCGGCCCGGTCCGCGCCGAGCTGGCCCGCAACGGCCAAATTGTTATGTCCCTTACGGCACCCGAGGAGGTGACCGACAAGCCCTTCCGCCAGGACAACTCCATGGTCTGCTTTTCTTCGGAGTTCCAGGCCAACTGGACCCTCGACTTCGGCGATGCCGCCCCCTTCCACTACAGCGAGTACTCGGACCGGGACGGCGACGGGTTGCCCGATTGGTTCGAAATGTACTGGTTCGGCAAGTTTCTGGATTTCAGTACCGCCACCGCCGCCAACCCCGACGGCGATCCGGACCACGACGGTCTGACCAACCTTCAGGAATACCTGGCCCAGTCGGACCCGACCAAGCCGGAGGCGATCTACAAGGCCGGCGATGTCTGGGACATGACCAGCGTCACCAAGCGCAACGGCAGCTTCAACCCGGACACGGACTTCAACGAGACCCCGGTCTGGTACTATCTGTACAAGCATGGCGACCGCGGCAAAACGCCGCGGGACGGCAAGTACGACCTGTGCCCGCACAGTGCGGCGAAAACGCCCTACACCGGGCCCATGGCCCATCTGTCACCCTACAAGGACGAAACATACCAATACATCCACGGCTGGATCTGCCGGCAACAGACCCCGGGCGGGCACTGGCAACTGGTTCTGCGCCCGAGAGTTCAGGCGATGCTGATTCTGGGTTGGAAGAGTCCGGTCAACGGCACCGTGGCCGTCCAGGGCCAGGTCGTGCCGGTGGAAGGTCAGGACGGCATCACCCTGGAAATCCACCGGGGAACCGAGGCGCTTTTCACCAAAGCCTATGCCGTAGGGCAGGGGGGAAGCTTCGCCCTGGAGGATATCGCGGTGAACAAAGGCGATTTCCTGTATTTCATCTCGGATTGCCTGCCGGGATTCGACACCTCCAAACTCGTGCTCGATTCTCTGAGCATAACCCTAACCCAAATAGATTGAGTCTTAACCCATGGGATTTTCCACCAACATGCTGCTGACCGCGACTGCCTGCCTCGGCCTGGCCGCCTCCGCGGACGAAACCGAGCAACGCGGGGACCGCAAGGTCTTCGCCCACTACATGACCTGCTTCTCGGCCAAACCCTCCTTCTACAAACGGGAAATCATGCTGGCCCAGCACTACGGCATCGACGGTTTCGCCCTGAACTGCGGCGAATGGCTCAAACCGGTGGAAGGCGGCGATCCTCAGCCGACCCGCTACGTCACCAATGCCGACAATATCTTCGAACAGGCCAAGCAACTGGACAGCGGCTTTCGGCTCTTTATGTCGCCGGATTTCGCCTGCCAATCCATCAAAAACTGGAGCATGCTGAACGTGACCGACATGTTCACGCGCTACGCCGACCACCCGAACCTGTTCCACTATCGCGGAAAACCCTTCTATTCCGGGTATGCAGGTTATCCCGAGCAATACGCCCCCCCCATCAACCAACTGCGCCAAGACGGCCATGACTTCTGGCTGGTCCCCCAGGCCAGCACGCCCAACTGGAAGATGGCCTGGAGCCTGGAAACCATGCTGAACCAGTTCCGGAACGACAGTCCCCTGGACGGCATGTTCCATTTCTCCTGCGACGGAACCGTCCGGAACCTCATCTCCAAAAACGCCTACGGCAAACGGGCCGCTCTCTTCGCGGACAAGATCTTCATGGCCGGTGTCTGCCCAACCTACAACAGCCCCAACCTGCGAGATTTCCGCGGCATGGCCGGCTACAATGCCATGTGGGAAAACCTCATCAACGACGGCGCCGACCTGGTCGAAATCGTCACCTGGAACGACTATAACGAGGATTCAAACCTCATGCCCTACCGCTGGAAATCCGGCTGGGGCGGCAAGGCGCTCCAAAAGCCCTACTTCAACCGCGACGAGTCGTATCTGGATGTCACCTCCTACTACCTCGACTATTACAAGACCGGGGTCCGGCCGGACATCACCCAGGACCGGATCTTCTTCACCTACCGCTCCCGCTCCAAGCACCAGACCAAAGTTTGGAACGACCAGAAAAACGAGTGGGTCGATATCCGCTTCGACTCCTGGCCCTACGAGCAGATGCACGACGACGTGCAGGACCACATCTACGTGACCGCCTTTCTCACCGACGACGCCGAACTCAGGGTCAAAACCGGCCGCAAGACCCGGAAGTTCGAACTGAAAAAGGGCATCTCCAGCTGCGAACTGCCCTTCAAACCCGGCGTACCGCAGTTCGTGCTTAAAAGAGGGGGTGAAGAGCTGATCAACGTCTTTGGCCGCAAGACCATCATCGACGAGATCACCACGGAGAACTCCGTCAAGGGCTATCGCCTGGCCAACCGCAACTGGACATCGGGCGCGGTCGCCGGCGAACCGGCCGTCAGCCTGAACGCCAACGACACCAGGATCGAAAAAGGCCAGCAGCTCGAGCTGAAAGTGCCCACACTGGAGATGGCCACCTACAACGTCCGGGTGACCTACCGCAACGACTCCGACCAGGAAGCGCGCCTGACGCTCTATTCCGACGGCGCCCCCGGAGCTAACGACGACCAGCCCTTCTACTTCCCCCTCTTCCTGCCCGCCACCGGCAGGCAGTTCCGCACCGTCTCCTTCCTCTGGACCCAGTGGCCCGAAACCACCACGCTCACCATCAAGCACGACCACACCGACGACGAAAAGCTGATCGCCGAAGGCTACCGCGACATCGGCTCGGCGACCATCCGCCGCCTAGACCTCATCAAAGTCCAACCCTTCAAATCCACCGCCAAAGCCCAGCTGACTCCAGAGCTGGTCGAGATTCCAGGCGGACGCTTCGTGATGGGGGCAAACGACACCGAGCCCGACGAGGCCCCCGCCCGCAAGGTCCGCATCTCCCCCTTCGCAATCGGCAAGTATCCGGTCACCAACCAGGAGTTCGAGCGCTTCCGCCCCGAGCACAAGCAACACCGAGACGGCTATTCCTGGCGCGACCGCGAACCGGTCATCTACGTCTCTTGGAAGGACGCGGCCGCCTACTGCAACTGGCTCTCGGCGCAGCACGGCCTCACCCCGGTCTACGACGAGAAAACCTGGTCCGCCAACCTGAACGCCGACGGCTTCCGCCTGCCCACCGAGGCCGAATGGGAGTACGTGGCCACCGGGCGCGGCCAGAACCGCACCTATCCCTGGGGCGACGAGACGCCGACCCCCGAACGCGGCAACTTCTTGCTGGACCAAGCCCTCGCCATCGACACCGTCGCCACCAGCAGCGTTCGTGACGGCGTCGCCGCGGTCGGCAGCTTCCCGGCCGGCGCCAGTCGCGACGGCGTCATGGACCTGGCCGGCAATGTCGCCGAGTGGTGCACCGACTACTACAACATGGTTGAACCCGGCGACGCCACCGATCCCTGCGACCAGCGCAAATCCCACCACCGCGCCATCCGCGGCGGATCCTGGGGCTATTACAACAAGTCCCAGCGCGGCAAGGATCGCGAGTTCAACAACGACGGTTACCCCGGCTACATCTACATCGGCTTTCGAATCGCCCTGAGTCCCAAAGGAATCGGGAAAATACGCCGCTGAGCAGTAATCCCAAAGCGCCCAGACGGGCGCGGCGGCAAGGGATTGCCGCATCTCCAGGGACTAGGGTGCAACCGGAATCGTGGAGATGCGCTTTTCCCAAAGCGCCAAACCTTGATTCAGATGCATCGAACAGCGCGCCCGGCGGGCGCGGCGGCAAGGGATTGCCGCATCTCCAGGGACTAGGGTGCAACCGGAGTCGTGGAAATGCGCTTTTCCCAAAGCGCCAAACCTTGATTCAG
>JBFJXC010000216.1:0-6707 GCA_041623325.1 Lentisphaeria bacterium
CAATTCGGAGGACTGACCCCCAAGTCGGGGTCAGTCCTCCGAATTGCTCACAAGGGTGCATCGTGGGATTCAGTTTTTGAAACCGCACAACGCCGATTCGAGGCAGCGCCGGGCAATCCGCCCCCCCCGGAGAACGCCGCCTGGGGTCAGCCGCCCTCTTTGGCGTCCGCCTCCTCGAAATAGTCGGGATAGTGGCGGCGAGCGCACTCCGGGCAGATGCCGTGGCTGATTTCCGCGTCGGAATGCTCCCTCAGATAGACCTCGAACTGCTGCCAGTAGCCTTTGTCGTCCCGGACCTTCTTGCAGGCCGAACAGACCGGCAGAAGACCGCTCAGCTTGCGCACTTCGGCTAAGGCCGCTTCCAGCTTGGCGTGTTTCTGCAGAAGCTCATCCTGCTGCTGCCGGGTCACTCGCTGGTAGGTGCCGATGGCCAGTCCGGTCAGGGTCACGACGAGGGACGTGATGATGGCGCAGAATAGCAGATTGACTACCAGGGCACGCGTTATGCCGCCCAATGCGGGACCTTCGGCCTGTTCCACCAGCAGCAACCAGCCCAATTCCGGAACATGGCGGCTGTGCAAGTGGGCCAGTTGCCCCTCTCTCCGGTATTTGAAGACATGGGTCTTGCCAGCCAGCACCGCATCCGCCACCACCGAAATCCCAGGCAAGTCACGGATGTTTCGGGCACCACCATCGGACTGGCCACTTTGCAAGACGATGCGCCCGGCAGAATTCACAAAGTAGACGTTCACGCCATACTTGCGGTTGTACTCCTGCATCAGGGCCACAACCGCCTTGATGGTCAGTCCCACCCCCGTAGCCCCGATGTAGCGGCCTTGGTAGTCCTGCACCTTGTGGTTGATGAAGATGGTCAGCTCGTCGCGGTTGGCCAGGTCCGGATCCACATTGATCTCGTAATCTAGATCCATCTGCCGAACCCGGAAATACCAGCGGTCGCGCTCCTCCTCGGGTTTGACCTTCTTGAGAATGCCGTCGGAATGGTAGTAGATGCGGGTGGCCTCGGAAACGAAGAAACTGGTAAAGGTCCCGTACTTGCTTTGAATCTCCCTGAGGTAACGGGTCATCTTGTCGGCATCCTGCTCCCCGGCCAGCACCCAGTCCCGCAAAAACGTGTCGTTGGCCATCAGGGAGGAGATGAAGACGGGGCGGAGCAGGTCGCGCTGGATTTCCGAATAGATGTTGTCGCTAGTCAGGGGCAGAGCCGTGGCGTCGATCTGGGCTCGCAAGGAGGAGCGAGAGACAAAGTAGCTGACCAAGCTGGTCACCAAAAAGCCCGTCCCCAGGATCAGGCTTAGAAAGACGACCAGCTGGTATTTCTTGACAGGTCTATAGGGATTGCCATCGCGCATGCGGTAAGGTCCTCTTCCAACGCGCATTGTCAAGGGCGGCGGCAGCCCCCGCCAAGAAGAAGGTCCCCCGCTCTCACCGGCGGCCGGACCGACAGACGGCAATTGTCAACCCCGGCCGCCGACCCGGTTGACACTCCAGTCTCGGGCATTATCTTTTTGGCTTTTCCATGGAGCGGACGCAAGCGGTTAGGCAGCCAGGAGAGACGATTTTGGAAGCGAGCGAACTGAAGGCGATAGTGAGTTCGGCCGAGAAGGACCAGGCGATTTCGCCAGAGCAGGCGCTGGCCGTGCTGAAGGCTGGCAAGGAGGATTTTGCCTGGATCTTGGCGGCGGCCAATTCGGTGCGCGAACGCCACTTTGGCAACCAATTGGACCTGTGCTCGATTCTGAACGCCCGCAGCGGCGCCTGCCCGGAAGACTGCTCGTTCTGCGCCCAGGCCTCCTGCCACAGCACCCACGTGGAAACGATCCCCCTGGCCTCGAAAGCCGAGATCACCCAAGCCTACGAGGCCGCGGCGGAACTGCCCATCAACCATTTCGGGGTCGTCACCAGCGGCTGCGCCCTGACCTCCCGCGGCATCGACCGCATCATCGAGGGCATTCGCGAAAAAACCATCCCCACGGTCGGATGGTGCGCCTCCCTCGGCTGCCTGAAGAAGGACGAGCTGGCCAGACTCAAGGAGGCCGGCCTCAAGCGCTTCCACCACAATCTGGAAACGGCGGAGAGCTTCTTTCCCGAGGTCTGCACGACCCACCGCTACCAGGAGCGCCTGGACACGGTGCGCGACGCCATCGCCGTCGGCCTTGAAGTCTGCTGCGGCGGGATCCTCGGCCTGGGAGAATCCCTCGAACAGCGCGTGGAATTCGCCTTCACCCTCGCCCGTGAGGCGATCACCTCCATCCCCCTGAACTTCCTCATTCCGGTTCCGGGAACCCGGCTGGAAAGCCGTCCCCTCATGAAACCGCTGGACATCCTCCGGGCCGTGGCCATGTTCCGCCTGGTCAATCCGGCCGCCGGCATCAAAGTCTGCGCGGGGCGCATCAATCTGCGCGATCTGCAGAGCATGATCTTCACCGCCGGAGCCAACGGCATGATGGTCGGCGACCTGCTGACGGTTGCCGGCCGCGACAGCGCCCAAGATCTGCAAATGCTCCGCGATCTGGAGTTCGATTTCCGCGCCTAAACACCTCGGCCAAAGTCGAATTGTTTTGATTTCCGGCCGGAGGCGCTATACTGAGGGGTCTTCTGCCACGGGACCAACGGCAGCCGGAAAGCGATACCAAGCCTAGACCAAGGAGTAGCGGACCATGAGACGACTCCCGAGAACCTTCACCTTGCTTGAGTTGTTGACCGTGCTTGGCATCATCGCCGTGGGCGCGGCCATCCTGCTGCCGGTGGTGATAAAGGCCAAGGCCAAGTCCAGCCAGATCACCTGCATGAACAACGTGCGCAATCTCTCGCTGGGCATCCAGATGTTTTACAACCAGAGCGGCACCTTCCCGCACGGCCGCCTCAAAGCGGAGTTGCAGGACCTCCTCTCCGGGGGGGACGAAATTTTCACCTGCCCATCCAGCGGAGAACCGTACGACGACTACTACGTGGCCCGTGAACATAACGAGCAGGATCGCTACTTTCTGGGCTGTCCGCGCCACAAGATCATCAACTACGCCCCGGGGAAAGGCACCGCCACGGCCACGCTCGGCGCCGTTCTCAAGAACGGAGCTCCAGGCGAGGCCGGACAGAACTTGAGTGCTGGCGACACCCTGCAACTGGCGGACGGCTCCACCGTCACCGTCAACGCCGGCGAGGCCAAAATCCTGGCCTGCTTCTGGAAGGCCAGTGGCGGCCTATACACCATCCTGCGGATCTTGGAGGATGGCAGTGGAAGCGAAACCAGCCTGGATGTGAAGGTGACCGAGGGGGCGAACGCCGACCTGGAGGTCGTCACTCCGGCGGCCATTGCCGGAGTAGTGGGCACCGAGTTCGAGGTGCACAGCCGCTGGAATCCCACGGACGACACCTACGAGACCGACTTGTCGGTCAGCAAGGGAGCGGTCAAACTAACCGGTCGCAAAGGCACCCCCCAGTGGGAGCCGGTCCTGGTCAAGGCCGGCGAGAGCCAACGAAAAAAGTCTTCCTCAGCCAAGGTCCACAAGGACAAGAAAGAGAAGAAGGACAAGAAGGAAGACGACTAAGCAACGGGGCGGAAGCAACCCACTGGCTCCCGTTCGAGACCGCAAGGCATCGTTAATAGTATGCGAAAACACCGTTTTCCCTGGCTGCGCCTGAGGTGGCCGCTGGTGGTCGCCCTAGTGGTTGCCGCCATCTACATCGGCCATGGATTTGAACGCCTGGAACTGATTAGCCAAGACGCCCGGTTTCTACTGCGCGGCCTCACCACGGCCACCTCCGAGGTGGTGGTGGTCGGCATCACACAGCAATGCATCGACGACATCGGCGCGCCGCCCTGGAGACGGTCCCTCTACGCCAAAGCGATCGAACAACTGAACGCGGCCGGGGCCGGGCTGATTTGCCTGGACATCATCTTTCCCCACCCCTCCGACCCAGAGGAAGACGCCCGGCTGGCCGAGGCCGTCCAGAAGGCGGGGAACGTGATCCTGCCGGTCTTCAGCCCGGTGGCCCTCCGCCACTATGCCAAGGAACCCACCCGCCAGATCAAATCGCTGCGCGGCAACTTTCCCGCCTTGAGCCAGGCCGCCGCCGGCCTGGCCCACATCAACATCCCTCCCAGCGCGGACGGCAAGTGCCGATCCATTCCGCTGGCCATCAGCCATGAGGGCAAGGTCTACTACAACCTGGGCATCGAGGCGGCCCAGCGCTTTCTGGATCGCCAGGGGCGGGCCATTCCAGCCCAACCGCCCTTGACTCCCGAAGGCGACCTGCTGATCAACTACGGCGGCCAGCACACCACCTTCGATTTTCTGCCGTTTCACAAGATCCTCACCGGCGATTTTCCCCAAAACCAGCTGAAAGACAAACTGGTCCTGCTCGGGCAAACCTCCCTGGGCCAAGTCAACGCCGACCTGGTCAGCACCCCACTGGGGGTCATGTACGGCGTCCTGGTTCAGGGGGTTCTCATGGACAATGTTCTGACGGGCCATTTCCTGCAAGGCCAGAGTTTGGGAGGAGTCCTGGCCACGATTTTAATTCTGTCCCTGGGCAGCGGCCTGGCCTTCGGCCGGCTTTCCCCGCTCAGGAGCCTCTTGGCCTGGCTGGCGGCCAGCCTCGTGCTGATCGGGTGCTCGTTTCTGTTTTTCACCATGGGGGGCTACCTGCTTGAAACCACCCCGGCCCTAACCGTGCTGGCCGCCAACTTCACCATCGCCCTCATCGCCAGCCTGAGGCTCTCCCAGGCCGCCATTCGCCAAAACGAACTGGAATTCCAAACGCTGCATCGATCCAGCCGCTTCTCCGCTCGGGAGCTCAGCCTGGACAATGCTCCGAAAACCTTTTTGAAACTCATCAGCAGAACCGTCAAAGCCAATCTGACCACCCTGACCCTCTTCGATCGACCCGACCAGTGGTTCTGCACCGAAAACGCCGACATGCCCCGCGCCGCTTCGCTAACCCCCGACGCGGCCAAGGCCTTCGAGCAGGAGGCCGTCGCCGTGCTCAATCAAAGCACCTCCTCCTTTCTCTCCAACGACCTCGCCCGGGACCCGGTCTTCGGCAGGTTCTCTGGACCGGCGGGCACTTTTCTGAGCGTGCCCCTGATCGTGCGGGACCAGACCATTGGACGGCTCAACTGCTACAACGGCAAGCGTCCCTGCCTCACCCCGCCGGCGGGATTTCAGAAGCGGGATGCCAAACTGGTGGCCGTGCTGGCCCAGCAAACCGCCCTGCTTCTGGACAACACCCGTCTCATCGACCGCTTGAAAGGCCAGAACCAGCAGCTGCAGGCTACGATGGACACTCTCCAAGCCACCCAAAACGAGCTGATCCAAAAGGAGAAGCTGTCCGCAATCGGCGAGATGGCCTCGATGATAATCCACGATATGAGAAGCCCGCTGACCGCCGTTCTGGGCTATGCCGGCATGATTGGGGAAATGGACCTGTCCAAAGCCGAACTTCAGGAATTCACCGCCACCATTGCCGACCAGGTCAACCGGATCAATCAGATGGCGCAGCAGATTCTGGACTTTTCCCGGGGCAACGGCAGGCTGAACCTAGCCCTGGTATCCACGGATGTCCTGCTCGGAGACCTCATGCGGCAGTTGCAGACCGAGTTCCGGCAGCAGGAAACGCTTGAGTTCTCCTGTGAAATCAGCTGCCACCAGCCCCTGGAAGTGGACCGGGAGAAAATGCTGCGCGCCCTGCTCAACCTGGCCCGAAACGCGGCCGAAGCCATGGAGGCCAAGGGGCGGGTCGCGGTGAGCTGCCGGCCGGGAAGGACGGGGGTGGAGCTGGCGGTTTCGGACACCGGTGCCGGCATTCCCGAAGAAATCAGCAGCCGCCTGTTCCAGCCCTTCGCCACCTATGGCAAGGCCAAAGGAACAGGGCTTGGGCTGGCGATCGTCAAGAAAACGGTACGGGACCATGGGGGGGATATCCGGGTGGAATCCGAAGCGGGCCGGGGGGCGACTTTCATCATCAGCCTGCCCGCGGCCGCTTGCGGCGATCTCCACCCGGCAATTCAAGCCTAGGCGGCCCGCCAACTACCCTACTTCAGGTCCAGGCCGTCCAGGCCGCCGAAGAGATCGCCCAGGCTGCCCAGATCAGCGGACCCCCGGCCCTTCCGAAAACTTTCCAAGTCGACCTGCTCGGACTCGCGTTCGAGGCTTTCGGGCAGAGTCAGGGAAATCCGGTCGCCCTGGACATCCTTGACCACCACGGTCACCTCGCTGCCCGGCTTGAAGCGGTCGAACATGGCCCGGCGCTGATTGGTCGACCCGGTCAGTTCAATCTGACTGACATGCAGCAGACCGGTGCGCCCGTCGGGCAGGGTCACGAAAACCCCGAAGTCCTGCACGTTCTCCACCGTGCCGGTCACTGCGCTGCCGGCGCCGGCCAGCTGGCCTGCGAACTCCTCGCCGGCGCCGCGCCCCGCGGTGCTTTCCATGGTCAGGCTCAGACGGCGCTGCTCCAGATCGATCCTCTCGAGGGCCACTTCGACCACATCGCCCTGGCTGAGCACCTCCGAGGGGTGGTTGATCCGCCGCCCCGCCCCGAGTTTGGAGATATGCACCAGGCCTTCCAGCCCGGGTTCCAGCTCCACGAAGGCACCGAACGGCATCAGGCGCGTCACCGTTCCGGTGTAACGGCCCCCGGCATAGTAGTTTTCCTCGACCTTGGTCCAGGGATCGCCCGCGGCCCGC
>JBFJXC010000217.1:0-6688 GCA_041623325.1 Lentisphaeria bacterium
CAGCAGGGCCAGTTGCAGGCCGGTGGTTAGGGCGTCGGGGGCGCCGAATTCGGATCGCAGGCAGGCGATCAGGTCGCCGGGGATCTGCAGGAGAGCGGGGTGGCGGAGGTGTCCATAGGCGAGGGTAAAGCCGGGGACGGGGACCTGCCCGGGCTGCGCCTCCCCCAAATGGACGGTCAGTTCACCGGATTGAAACATGACGACCAGATGGGAACAGGACTCGTGGGGATCGACGTTTTTCTCCCCGTGGGAGAGTTCGGCGGGCAGGAGCATGATGTCGCCGGGGAGCATGTCGAGCTGCGAGTCGGGGAAGCAGAAGCGATTTTGGCCGCTGATCTGGATAAAGAGTTCGTGGTAGGGGTGGAAGGTAGTCTCGGGCAGGCGCATTCGGTAGCGGCGGTCCGGGGGGACCCACACAGCGGCGATGCCGGTCCGGATGCTCTCGGCGGCGGTCAGCAAGGTGCAAAGAATCCGGGATTGGTTTTGAGCGTCGGTTTCCATGGGCGAGCCTTGTCTAAGATATCTTATGAAGATGTAAGTCCTTCGATAGCCTTGCGCCGTTGTTTCATGCTTGGATGAACGCTAGTTTATGCCATGCCAAGCAAGATAACTTACATCCTACCGTCATAAAGCCAGGAGCCGCCCCATGTATTTCAACAAGTATCCCTACCGTTCCAACTTCGAATTCGTGACGGGCGCGGATCTCAGCCAGGCGGCCGACGGGGTTCAGTCCGGCACGTTCCGGGTGACGGACTTCCGGCCCCAGGAGGACAGCCCTCGCCAGGAGATGGAAGTGGCCTTCACCTGCCGCAAGCATGACGGGGATGTGTACTACCTTTCGTTCAGCAGCCGCAAGTGGCCCAAAAACTACGCTCAGTCCGAGCTGCAGTTCCCGGAGCAGGTGGGGACCGACCATGGAACAACAACGTTGACGGTTGGCGAGGATCTAGGCATCACCTTGAAGGACCGTGCCGGGCGGACTTTGCTGTCCGGGTTGCCGGGGCAGGCGTTTGGAGTCGGCGGCAAGGCCTCGATCTACCAGTTCAGCCGGGAGGATTCCGATCGGTTCTACGGCATGGGCGAGAAGATGTTCGGCATGGAGCTGTCGGGCCGGAAAACCAAATTCTGGAACACGGATGTATGGGCGGATTTCGACCACAAAGTCTCCTGGGATGGGACCCCGGACCCTCTTTATGTCTCCATTCCATACCTGATTCTCAAGCGTGGCAGGACATATATCGGCCTGCTGCTTGACAATCCCTATGCCACCTTTATCCACACGGACGGCAAGGTCAGCATCGCCGGGCAGATGGAGGCTCAGGAGCAGCCGGCCGAGACGCTGGCTCTGGGGGCGGAGCACGGCCAGCCGAATTTGGCGATTCTGGTCGGACCGAGTCTGCCGGAGCTGACCCGCAAACTGCAGAAGCTGGTGGGGGTTACACCGCTGCCGCCGGCCTGGGCGCTGGGCTACCATCAGTGCCGCTGGGGCTACGAGTCGGCCAAGGATCTGGACTATCTGAATGCCGGCATGGACCGCTTCGGGATTCCGTGCGACGGTCTTTGGCTGGACATCGAGTACATGCGCGGCTACCGGGTGTTCACCTTCGAGGAGGAGACGAACTTCCCCTCCCTAAAAAAGGATCTGGCCGCGGTGCAGAAGAGCGGTCGCCGGATCATCCCGATCATCGATCCGGGGGTCAAGGCGGAGGCGGGTTACGAGGTGTACGACTCGGGCAAGGACGCGGACGTGTTCTGCAAGAACCCTCAGGGCGGCGACTTTGTCGGGCTGGTCTGGCCGGGGGAGACGGTGTTCCCGGACTTCTCCACGGACAAGGCGCGCGCTTGGTGGGCCGGCTGGATCCAGACGTTTGCCGAAACGGGCATCACCGGGGCCTGGCTGGATATGAACGACCCCTCCACCGGTGTTGCCCAATGCCTGGACATGCTTTTTAACGACGGCAAGGACAGCCACTACACCTTCCACAACCAGTATGCCATGGGCATGGCCAGGGCCAGCCGCGACGGCTTCCAGGCCGCCTATCCGAACGACCGCCCCTTCCTGCTATCCCGCAGCGGGTTCACCGGCAGCAGCAAGTACACGGCCATCTGGACCGGCGACAATGTCTCGAACTACCACTACTTGAAGGCCAGCATTCCCTGCACGCTCAACCTGGCGCTCTCCGGGATCCCCTTCAACGGTCCGGACGCGGCCGGTTTCGGCGGCGACACCACCCCCCAATTGGCCGTGGACTGGTACAAGGCCGGTTTCCTCTTCCCTTTCTTCCGGAATCACTCGATCAAAGGCAGCGAAAACCAAGAGCCGTGGGCGTTCGACAACAAGACGCGCGAAACGCTTCGCGACTATGTGCGGTTGCGCTACAAGCTGCGCCCCTATCTGGTCAACCTGTTCGTGGCCCAGGAGGAGAGCGGCGAGGCCATTCTGCGACCGTTGTTCTACGACTTCCACGGAAGCACCGAGTTGCCGCTGGATCGCATCGATGATCAGTTCATGGTCGGGCCGTCGATCATGCAGGCCCCGTTTGTGGAGGAGGGGCAGACCAGCCGCGAGGTGTTGCTGCCCGAGGCGCGCTGGTACTCGGTGATGGATACTGGATGGATCGCTGGCGGGCAGACCGTAGCGGTCGACAAGGAGGACCGGACCACGCCGCTCTATGTTCGCGAGGGGGCGATCCTGCCCATGGCGATCAACGTCGGCGGGGACCACGCCTTCGTCTCCAACCGGGTCGAATGCCATATCTTCGCGGACCGGCAGAGCAAGGGCAGGTTCGAGACCGTCTACGTGTTCGACGACGGCCAGACCCACGACTACAAGCAGGGCAAGCGCTCGCGCCTGGCGATCGCCGCCGAGGTGGAGACGGACACGTTGGCCATCACCACCGAGTTGCTGGAGGATGGCTATGGCGACGGCGAGGTGACCTTCGTGCTCTATGACCAGTTCGGCAAGGTGACCGTCGACGGTCGGGCGGCCGAGCAGACGGAGTTTGCCTGGATGTTCGCCGGCCGGAAACAGAGCTGCCGGCGGGTTGTGGGATAGCGGCGATGAATCGTTCAGAATCTGGATATCAACATTGACATCGGCGAATTCACTTGTATAAAGTCATTGTGTCGCTTCCAGGCACCGGACAGCCAGCCTGGCAACATTACAACACCCTGTAGAAGAGGAAAGGGAACACCATGAGAGCAACGTATTCCAGCGTCGTCGGCGGTACGGTATTGGCGGCCGCCCTGGCATTGAGCCTGTCCGCCCCGGCGGATGATCTGTTGAGTCAGAAGGTATCCGAGGCCAAGGAGTATCAGTTGGTTTACTCCCTGGATCTGGCCAAGGCCGGCGCCGGCATCAAGTACGATGTCGACAAGACTGCCGAGATCAGCGGTGCCTTCGACCGGGTGGCCTATTTCCTCGAACTGCAAAAAGACGGCCAGGAACCCCAGTTCGTCTACGTCTCCATGGACGCCTTCACCGACGACGTCGCCAAAATCGGCGTGCCGACGCTGGCCAGTCAAGCGGTCTTCCAGCAAGCGGTCGCCAACATGAGCGTGGTCTCCAATGTGGAGGGCGTCACCACCGGAACCGGTCTAAGCGGCAACATCGAATTCTGGGGCCACAACTACGGTCCGCAGAACAAGGCCGAGGTCGAAGGTGCCGACAATGGCAAGTTCGACTTCGGGGACGTTCGTGCCGAAGGCGGCAACTATGGCAGCATGCAAGTGCACAACACCGCCGCCAAGCAAACCGTTTTCGCCTTCAATCACTGGGTCGTCGGCGCCAACGCCGACTTGGGCATCGGCAACTGCCCCAAGAATCACCCGGACTGGACCTTCAGCAAAAGCGCCAACACCTATAGCCGCAAGATCCTGCAGGTGTTGGTTCGCGTTAAAAAGTAACGTCTGACCTGGATCATCAACATTTCGGCCCTCTCCGAGTCAAACCATCACTCGGAGAGGGCCGTTTTTTTGGGCGGGACCAACCCTAAACAACCCTTCCACGCCTTCTTCCTGAACAAACTCCCCTTGTTCGCCAAAACGACCGGGATGCAGGGGGGAACTTTCCAAACGGACCGGCACTCTAAGCGAGTGGTTTTTCCGGAAGTGACTCCCGAGACCGCTTTACCTTTGGCCAGGAGTCTGAAGCATTAAGCATAAAGGAGTGTGAAAAATGAAGCGCGGATTGGTGGCGGTGTTGGGTGCGTGTGCATGGTTGGCGGTGGTTCCGTTGAGCACCGGGGCGGCTGAAGAGGGGGTGTCGGCGGCGTTGCAGCTTCAGACGGCCTTTACGGAGGTGGCCGACCGGGCGGTGCCGGCGGTGGTGGTGATCACCAACAAACGGGTGGAGCGCCGGGCTATGTACCCTCAGTTGCCGCCGGAGCTGCAGTTCTTCTTCGGCATTCCACAACGCCCGCCCCAGCAGGACTCCAAGGCCGAGCAAGTGCCCCAGCCGGCGGGGAAGGGCTCGGGGGTGATCCTGCGCCGCAATGGCTATATCCTGACCAACTACCACGTCATCAAGGAAAGCGACGCCCTCGAAGTGCGCCTGCACGACGGCCGGGTGTTCGATAGCGCCCGGAATCCGGAGGAAGTCGTGGTGGTGGGTACCGACGAGGAGACGGACCTGGCGGTTCTGAAGATCGGAAACGGCAAGGTGGAGGATCTGCCGGTTCTGACCTTTGCCGACTCGGACAAAGTCAAGATCGGCGAATGGGCCATCGCCGTGGGGGCCCCCTTCAATCTCGACTACTCCCTGACGGTCGGAGTGGTCAGCCAGAAGGGCCGCTACGATGTGAACATGAACACCTATGAGAACTACATCCAGACCGATGCCAGCATCAACCCGGGCAACAGCGGCGGCCCGTTGCTTAATTTGAAGGGCGAGGTGATCGGCATCAACGACTTCATTGTGACCGGTGGTGGCATGTCCCGTGGCAGCGTCGGCATCGGTTTCGCCATTGCCAGCAACCTGGCCGAAGAGGTGGCCGGACAGCTGATTGAAAACAAGGAAGTCATACGCCCATGGCTGGGGATTGCCATGCAGCCTCTTACGGCAGACCTCAAGAAGCAGTTCAAGGTTGAACAGGGAGTGCTGATCAGCGAGGTCATGAAAGGCGACCCGGCCGACGACGGCGGCCTGAAACCCGGAGACGTCATTCTCAAGATAGGCGAGAAGGAAGTGCGCACGCCCCACGATGTGCAGTTTGCCGTGCTGACCTACCGCCCCGGCGACAAGGTCCGCTTCCTGATCGACCGCGGCGGACAGCGCAAATCCCTGACTGTTGTGGCCCGGCGACGGAGCGGCAAGGACACAGCCGCCCGCCAGGAGGCATCCGGCGACATGACCGCGAACCTGGGGTTGGCACTGGAAGCCACGGACAAGGGCGTGGTGGTCGTGCAGGTGGCCCCGGGCAGCCCGGCGGAGGCGGCCAGGATAATGCGGGGGGACCTGATTCTGGAAGTGAACCGCAAGGAAGTCAAAAGCGTGGAGGAGGTCGAGAAAGCCCTGGCCGGCAGCCAAGATGAAATGGCCGTCCTCTATGTGGAACGCCGCGGGTCGCGCTTCTTTGTGCCCTTGTCGCTCGAGGCGAAAAAATAAGGCGACACCGAAGTAGGTCCCGCGACCAGGCCGAGCGAGTCCTTGAGCGACCTTGGGGGGTGGGGCTGCCTCCAAAACCCTCGAGGCGCTTCTTTTCAGAAGGTTCGTGATCTTACTCTTGCTCCTACTCCTTATCTTGCTCCCTACCACGGCGGCTTCGAGAGTGGGAATCACGAGAATGAGCAGGAGTAGGAGCACAAGAATTGGTTCTGAGACCGTCTCCGGGCATAGCCCACCCAGAGATCTATTTGGGCCCCTAGTCGCGCCCGCCGACACTAGTCCGGCCTGACCAGGCGTGGGTCCGACATGCAAGATGCATCGGTTTGGGCCCAGTCGCCGGCATCGAGGGTGAAGATGGCCAGGGTTCCCGGGGACAGGTGCCAGGCTTTGCCAACGGGCCCGGCCAGGATTTGGGTCAGGTGCTCCAACCCTATGTTGTGGCCGACGAGCATCAGGGTGCCGATCTCTTTGGGGACGGTCCGGATGCAGGAGAGAATCTCGGAGGCCGAGGCCAGATAGAGGTCGTCGATCAAGATTTGGTCCGGCAGGGTGGGGAAGGCTTCCGCGACCAGTTCGGCGGTTTCCCGGGTGCGTCTGGACGGGGAGCACAGGATCAGATCGGGGCGCAGGCCATCTTTCCTAAGTGTCTCGGCGATGCTGGCGGCGGCGGCCCGACCGGATTTTTTCAGGGGGCGTTGCCGGTCGGAATAGCCGGGGCAGTGGGTGGCCTTGGCGTGTCTCATCAACAGCAGGGTGCGCATTAGTGTTCCTTGAAGAAGAGTTGACTCTTACCTGTCTTGGCCTTACCCAAAGGCACTGCACTTAAGTTTGCAAAAGATGATTGGCTGGGTACCCTTTTTCAAGGACAGGCCACCATCAGCCAAACTACAACAACAGGTTTCTCCATGTTGAAGATCGACACGTTGCATCCGGACCTGATGAAACAGCGCTCCGGCGGAGGTGCGGTGATGCTGTTCGGGCTGCCGTTCCTGGCCGCCGGACTGTTTGTAATGGCCTTATCGGTCGGATTGGTGCCGGCCAAGCAGGGGCCGCCCGTGTTTGTCGGGATCCTTTTTGGGGGGG
>JBFJXC010000218.1:0-6688 GCA_041623325.1 Lentisphaeria bacterium
AGGTGACCGGCACGACCACCTCGCGGGTGCCGATGGTGGCCGCCCTCAGAAAGCCCTCGCCGCGCTGGTGGTGGTCGTAGACGTTCTCGCCGACCACGATGGCGTCGTCCACCACAATGCCCAGGGCGATCAGAAACCCGAACATGGAGATCATATTGATGGACAACCCGAAATACGGCATCAGGGCCATGCCGCCGAGAAACGAGATGGGAATGCCCATCATCACCCAGAAGGCCAGGCGTATTTCCAGAAACAGGCCGAGGGTGAGCATGACCAGGCACAAACCGAGAGCACCGTTGCGCAGCAGCAAATCGGCACGCTGCCGGAAATTGTCCGAGCTGTCGCGCCGCACGGCCAAGCGCACGGTCGGCGGCAGACTGGCGTTGATTTCGGCGATGATCTTGGTGGCCGCATTGGAGACGGAAATCGGCGTCTGCTTGCCCACCCGGTAGACGTCGAACAGCACCGCGCGCTTGCCGTCGAACTCGGCAAAGCGGTCGGACTCCTCGAAGCCGTCCACAATCTCGGCGATCTCGCCCAGACGCACCACCGTGCCGTCGTTGGTGGTGACAATGGGCAGTTCCGCGAACTGCGAGCCGGTGTCGCGCCGCTCCTTCATACGCACCAGGATTTCGCCGCGGCTGGTCTTGATGCCGCCTCCCGGCAGCTCCGTGGCCAGGGCGCCGATGCGCCCGGCCACATCGGCGATGGTCAGGTTGTACTTGCGCAGGGCATGTCGCGAGACGCTGATGGTGATCTCGTAGTCGCGCACGCCCGACAGATCCACCTGGGTGATGTCCGGGCTCTGCAGCAGCTGTTCGCGAACCACGTCGGCCAGGTCGCGCAGAACGGTTTCGGGCACGTCGCCGTACAGGGCCACATCCAGCACCTCGCGCTTGCGGGCGGCCAGGGCAATCTGGGGCTCCTCCGCGTCGTCCGGAAAGGTGGTGATGCGCTCGACCGCCTGCTGGACATCCTGGTAGAGTTTCTGGGGATCGGCCCCGTCCAGCAGCTCGACGGTGACCGTGCCGCTGCCCTCGCCGGCCCGGGAGGTGACCTCGTCGACCCCTTCCAGGCCCCGGACGTTCTCCTCGATGGCCAGGATAATGCCCTGCTCAACCTCGGCCGGACTGGCCCCGGGATAGGGGACGGTTACGGTCACCATGTCCAGATCGAAGTCGGGAAAGACCTCCTGCTTGATGGTGCGGGCCGTGATCAGACCGCCTGCCATCAGCACGATCATGATCAAATTGGCGGCGACCGGATTATGGGCCATCCAGGCGATGGCACCAGCGGTTCTGCTTTGTTTGCTCATGGCCTACTGCTCCGACTTTGTATCCGAGGTCTTGACAACCGCCGCCCCCCGCAAGGAAGCGGCCGGGGTTTCCGGGCCTGTGGCCGGTTCGTCTCCAGCCAGGACAACCTTGAGGCCCGGCACGGCCGAGGCCATATCGGTCAGAACCAACTCGCTGCCCTCCTCCAGCCCCTTGGCCACGACCACGCTTTCGGCTTCCGACCAAATAGGGGATACCTCCTGGAAAACCAGCCGGCTGTCGGGGCCCAGCAATCTGACCACATTGCCCTCGTGAACCGCGCTTCGCGGCAGCACAAAAACCTTCTCCAGGGTGCGGCCCTGGATTTCCACACTCACAAACGAATTCAGCAGCAGCGGCGTATCTCTGGCCAACGGATTTGCGACGGAGACAAGCACCCGGGCCAGACGGCCGTTGGTTTCCAGGCCGGGCAGCAGCTGGATGATCCGGCCCGTCCAGCGGCCCTGCCCCCCGTTGGCCCCCGTCGTGTATACCGTGGCGCTTGCGCCCTCCTGCCCGGCCGTCGGCAGAGCGATCCACGGCAAGCGGGCTGCGGGAACGGTGGCCGTGACCCAATACTCGGACGTGGCCACCAGCGTGGCCAGCGTGGTCTGGCTGGACACCATCGCCCCGGTCGCCACATTGCGCTCTACCACCATGGCATCGAAAGGAGCCCTCACCGTGCAGCGCTCCAGGTCCAGTTTCGCCCGCTCGACCCCCGCCTTGGCCGCGTCCAGATTGGCTTGGGCCTGTTCCAGATGCGGTTTGCGCAGGGCCAGCTCCTCGTCCAGAGCCGTGGCCTTGTCCTTGTTGTCCAACAGCGTCCACTCATGCCGGGCGATATCCTGCTGCCCGAGTTCGGTCTTCAGGCTGAACTGGGCTTGGGCCAGCTGAGCCTGGGCGTTGCGCAGGGCCAGCTGATAGTCGGTGGGATCCAGGGCCAGGGCCATCTCGCCTTTTTGCAAGCGCCCCCCCGGCACCAGCTTGGGATTCAGTTGGACGATCTGACCGGACACGCGCGGTTGCAACTGCAGCTGAAGGGTCGGCACCACGGTGCCGGTCGTGGAGATCGTGATGGGCCTGTCGGTTCGTTGCAACCGGACCGTCTCCACCACAGCCGTGCGTTCGCCGGGGGGCCGGCGCTCATGCTTGGGCCCGGTGGCGATCAGCTTCCTGGCCCCGACGAGGCCGCCAGCCACGATAAGCAGCGGCAGGCCGAGTCGGATGCCCCAGACCAGCAGGCGCGGAAAACGTCCGGCGGATGGTTTGTTTTTCGATTGTTCTGACATGATGCGGTTTCCTATATCAGGTTTCCGTGTCCAGTGTTGAGGAGTATGAAAATCGTGATCGCGCTCGTCATCGCGCTCGTCATCGACCCGTTTTATGTTTCAGTATCCAGTGTTGTTCAAGAGTATGGAAATCGTGATCGCGAGTAGCTTCCGGTCTGAAACCTGCACCACTGAACTCCTTAAACCTGCCTTTCTTTATTCTTTCAATTCCTTCGTCCATCCCCCGCCCAAAGCCCGGCAGAGAGCCACACGATTGGTCAGCAGATCCTGGCGGATCTCAACCAGACTTCGCTCAAGCCTCAGCTTGGCATTCAGGGCGCTCAGCACCGGCAGATAGTCGGTCACCCCTTTCTGATAGCGGCGCTGGGCCTCTTCCAAGGTGGTGGCCGCATAGTCCAGCTGTTCACGCACCTTGGCCAGATAACGCTGCTGATGATTTTCGCGGGTCAGGGCGTTTTCCACTTCCTGCAAGGCTGTCAGCACGGTCTGCCGGTAGGCCAGGGCCTGTTGTTCGACAACGGCGCGGCGGCTCTCCACTTCGGCCCGGCGACGGCCACCGTCCACCAATGGGGCGGCCAGGCCGGCCAGCAGGTTGGCGGCCCAGTCGTCGAAAATATCCTCCAGCTTGCCGGCGTCGGTGGCCGCCGACCCGGTCAGCCGCAACGTGGGCAGCCGGTCAGCCTTGGCCGCCACCACGTCCCATTCGCTGGCCTGCAACCGGCTCCAGGCCGCCCGGATGTCGGGCCGCTGTTCCAATAGGGCGCCGGGAATCCCGGCATCGGGCAGGGCACCGATCATGGGCATGCCCCCAGTTATCAGTTCAGGCGGCTGCTCCGGTATTTGCCCCAGCAGCACGGCCAAGGCCTGCCTGAGCAGCTGCAGGTTTTGCTCGGCCAGGGGAAGCAGGGATTCGCTCTCGGCCACGATCTGTTTCTGCTGGTAGACGTCGACCGCGGCGGACAGGCCCTTGCGTTGACGCTCCAGCAACAAGTCCAGCACGCTGCGGGTGGTCTGGATTTGATCCTTTAGCAGGGCCACCTGCTCCTGCTGGGCCAGAATGCCAATCCACGTTTCGGCCACGAGCCCCGACAGCACCAGGGCGGTCGCTTCCGCATCCTGGCGGCTGGCCTGGCTCTCCAGCAGCGCCGCGGTCGTCCCGGCCCGCAACCGCCCCCAGACATCCAATTCGTAGGAGATGCTCACCCCCAGCGAGAAATCGTTGGAAGAGTCCATTTGCCTGTCCTGCCTGGCTCTGGATGTTTGCGCCCCGGCCTCCGCATTCGCGCTGACCCGGCGGCTGGCACCGGCGATCACGGCCTGGGCCCGGACCTGCCGAAGCCGCGCCCATGCCTGAGCCATGTCCAGATTCCCCCCGAACGCCGTTTGGATCAAACCGTTCAATTCAGCCGATCCGAACTGCTCCCACCAGCGCGATGGCAGCCCAATGGTCGCCTCGGCAATCTTTCCGGCGTAGGCTTCGGGCACCGCTTGCCGGGCCAAATCCCGCCCCGCGGTCTCCGGCCGCAGACCCGTGCAGCCCGCCAGCAACAGCAGCGCCGAAGCAATCCCAATTCGCTGATTTTTCCTGCTCATGCCGTCACTCCTTGCGACTCGGCCACCGCCCGCAAACCCGCCAGGGCATACGCCTGCATGGTCTCGATCAGCTCCTCCCTCGACTCGCGCAGCATCGCGCTCGGGCAGCGGTCCCCATGCTTGCGAAGCTCCAATACATGAATCAATGGCGAATGCAGGCAAAAGCCGGCTAGCCGTAGCCGCGTCTCGTTCACATCCGGCCCCAGCAATTCACGAAGCTTCTGATCGAGCCACTTGCGCCGGGGCTCCAGAAAGCGCCGGATCAACTGATCATGCAGCTCGGTCGGATGCCCCATCTCCCAATGGATGATCCGCGGCAGCCAGCCTCCCGGCCCTTCGTCCAGAGCCGCCGCCAGGCGCATGCGAATGAACATCCGCAACGCCTCCTCGGCACTGCCGGCGGCCTCCACACGGCGGTCCCACAACTCCCCCTTCACCCGGAACATTTCCTCCCAAACAGCCAGATAAAGCTTCTCCTTGCTGCCGAAGTGGTAATTCACCGCCGCGATGTTCGCCTCCGCCAGGCCGCAGATATCCTGATTGGTGGTGTCGTGATACCCCTTCTCCGCAAACAACTGGCTGGCCGCCGCCAGGATCCGCTGCCGTGTCTCGTCGCCCTTGCTGCCCATGCTTTGCTCCTTAGCCTCGGGCCAAAATATCCGCCGGCCCATTCAACCAAACCCGCAACAAAATAGCCAGTTGAAACGCACAATTCAAACGCGCGATTGAAAATACCCGCCGCCGCTCCCGCCTCAGAAGCGGCCGGTCACGAATCAGTTTGTCCAAAAGATTGTCCCCAGCGCTTTTTTGCCTTGGCGCAAGCCCGTTGACGGGCTAGATTATGAATCGAGCAATTTTTCCGGATTAACTTGAACTCTGATTCACGGGACTGGACCGGTGGAAAAGAGAATCGGATGCATCAACATCATCGTGCATCGCCAGGAGGCGGAGGTAGCGCACGTCAATGATCTGCTCATGCAGTTCGGCGACCTGATCCTCGGCCGGCTGGGGCTGCCCTATCCCGACCGCGGCATCAGCATCATCACCCTGGTGGTGGACGCGGCGGTCGAGGATGTCAGCGCCCTCACGGGCAAGCTGGGCAAACTCCCCGGAGTTCAAGTTCGGTCGTTAATGACAAAGAACCTGACAGCCGGAGGTGGCAGCCATGGCGTCTCATCCAAATGACGGTCTGAAAGACTTCATCCCCCACGCCCGCATCGAGGAACTGCTGACCCGGCCCGAGGCCGACCGCCAGGAAGTTCTGGAGATCCTGGCCAAGTCCCTGAACAAACAGCGCCTGGAACTCGAGGAGATGGCCGCGCTGCTGTCGGTTCAGGATCCCGCGGTGCTGGAGCAGATCTACCAGGCGGCCAGGACGCTGAAGCGCAACGTCTACGGCAACCGCATCGTGCTGTTCGCGCCGCTGTACGTTGGCAACCGCTGCGTCAACAGCTGCCGCTACTGCGGCTTCCGCTGCGAAAACGCCGACGGCACCGTCCGCAAGACCCTCAACCACGACGAGCTGCGCAGCGAGCTGGTCGCCCTGGAGAACAAGGGGCACAAACGCCTGATCCTAGTCTTCGGCGAACACCCCGACTACGATCCCGAGTTCATTGCCGACGCGGTGAAGGTCTGCTACGAGACCAAGGAGAAGTTCGGTGAGATCCGGCGGGTGAACATCAATGCGGCCCCGCTGGACGTGGAAGGGTTCCGCACCGTGAAGGAGGCGGGCATCGGCACCTACCAGGTCTTTCAGGAAACCTATCATCGGCCCACCTACCAGGCGGTCCACCCCCGCGGCCCCAAGTCCGACTACCTATGGCGCCTGACCGCGTTTGATCGCGCCTTCAAGGCCGGGATCGACGACATGGGCATCGGCGTGCTCTACGGACTCTACGACTGGCGCTACGAAACCCTGGCCATGCTGGCCCACACCATCCATCTGGAAGAAACCTGCGGGGTCGGACCGCACACCTTGTCCTTCCCGCGCCTGAAGGTGGCCAGCAACGTCAACCTCGACAAGCAGTACGAGGTGTCCGATGCCGACTTCAAGAAACTGGTGGCCATCCTGCGCCTGTCCGTTCCCTACACCGGCATGATTCTGACCGCGCGGGAGCCGGCGGCTCTGCGCCGGGAGCTGATGGAGTTCGGGGTTTCGCAGATCGACGCGGGCACCCGCATCGAACTGGGCGGCTACAGCGAGGCCGAGCTGAAGGACCAGAACCTGAAGCGCGAGCAGTTCGCCATTGCCGACAGCCGCCCACTGGACGAGGTGGTCTCGGAGCTGCTGGACTTCGGCGAGATCCCCTCCTACTGCACCGCCTGCTACCGCAAGGGGCGCACCGGCGAACACTTCATGGAGTTCGCCATCCCCGGCTTCATCAAAAAGCTCTGCACCCCCAACGCGCTGCTGACCCTCAAGGAATATCTGGTGGACTACGCCACGGCTGAAACCAAGGCCAAGGGCGAAGCCCTGATCGGCAAGGAGCTGGC
>JBFJXC010000219.1:0-6679 GCA_041623325.1 Lentisphaeria bacterium
CGCCGCCCTCGCCGGCGGTGGGGAGGACCGCCAGGGCACTCTGACCGCCCCGGCCGGCATCAGTCTGCTGGCGGCCGGCCTCCTGCTGGCCAGCGGGCTGGCCCACTTGCTGGTCTACGCCTTCCGGGACGTGGAAAGCGTTTGGCTGGGCCAGGTGGACGCCTATCTGGCTTGGGCGCTCATCGGCGTTGTCGCGGCATTGGTTCTGGAGCGGCTGATCGGCATCGTGCTGTCCATCTACCGGCCGCAGCGCCCGGGCGAGCGCCGGGTGCCGGCCTATGAAAGCCGCCTGACCGGTCTGCTGGTGCGCCCGGGCGGGTTCATCCAGAACATCTCCGAAATGCTGGACTACCAGTTCGGCTTCCAGATCTCCGAAACCTGGTTTGTGAGGCTGGTCACGCGCGCCGTGCTGCCGCTGTGCATCCTACAGGCTCTGATTCTGCTGCTGCTCTCCTGCCAGGTGTTCGTCAATCCAGGCGAGCGGGTTCTGAAGGAGCACTGGGGACGACCGATCCCGGAAACCCTGCCACCCGGCTACCACACCAAATGGCCCTGGCCGGTCGAACGGGTGTACCGCTTCAAATCCGACCGCCTGCGCCAGTTTACCATCGGCATCGGGAGCGACCCGTCCGGCGTCCAGACACCCACGCAATTCTGGAGCGACCTGTCGCCGGACGTGCCTGTTTTCGTGGCGGCCAGCACGGTGGAGAATGTTGTTCCGGGGGCGGGCCGCTCCGGGCCTGGCACCCTGGCGGCCCCGTCGGCCACCTTGCTGGCCGCGGAAATCAAGGTGCTGTACTACCTGAAGGACATTCGGCGCTTCGAGTACGAGCATGTCCATGCGGTGGACATGCTCAAGGCCCTGGCCCGGCGCGAAGCCCTGCGCACCTTCGCCAGCCACGACGGCTTCGCCCTGCTGGAGGAGGATCGCCAACGCCTGGCCACCGGGCTCAGCCAGAGCCTGCAGAGCCAGGCCGACGACCTTGGGCTGGGCCTGGCAATCGCCTCGGTGGGGGTCGGACGCCTGCAGCCGCCGGCCGGAGTGGTCACGGCCTTCCACGAGGTCCTGGCCCAGCGCCAGCAGCGGGAGACCGTTCGCCTACAGGCCGAACAGTACCGCCACCAGAGCGTGCCGGCCGCCGAGGCCGAAGCCCGCCAGCTCCGCAGCCTGGCCGCCGCCTACCGGGCCCAGCGGGTCGATTCCTCCCGCGCCTTTGCCGAGGTGTTCGCCTTGCAAGGGCAGCTCTTCCGGGACCATCGCCAGTTGTTTACCGTCTTTGCCTACCTGGATCGCCTGGAACGCGCCCTGAAGGGGGTTCGCAAGATCGCGGTGGCGACCGACCTGGAGGACCAGGTTTTCAGTATTGACTTCAAGGAAAGTCTGCAGCCGGAGTTGCTGGACTTTTCAAGCCCCAAACCGGGAGAATGATCATGGATCCGGCTGCTAAACGCAACCCCAGCATGGCCATGCTGATTGCCTTTGTGCTCATTGGCGGCGTCTTCGTGCTGCTGACCTGCGCCTTTCAGGTGCGGGTGACGGAAGCGGCCCTGGTCTCGACCCTGGGCAAGCCCGGGGAGCCCATCGTGACCCCGGGCCTCTACTTCAAGGCCCCCTGGCCCTTCCAGCGGGTCTACAGTTTCGACCGGCGGCTGCAGCTGTTCGAGTCGGGTTTCCGCGAAATGCTCACCCGCAACGGCTCCAACGTTATTGTGCGCCTTTTTGCCGCCTGGTCCATCGACAATCCCAAGGTGTTCTACGAACGGGTCGGCTACCGCAGCGCCGACGGCGAGCAGGTGCTGGCCAGCCTGCTGGACAAGCACTCCAGCGACGTGATCGGCAAGCACCCCCTCTCCAGTTTCGTCGCCGTGGCCCCGTCCGCCGGCAACGGCATCCAGGAGACCGAAGCGGAAATTCAAGCCCGCGTCCTGGCCGAGGCCGGCGCCTACGGCATGGCCATCCGGATGGTCGGATTCGAACACTTGGGCCTGCCCGACACCATTACCCGCGCCGTCCTGGACCGCATGGTCGCCGACCGCACCCGACTCACCCAAAAAATCCGCTCCGAAGGCGAGCGGGAAGCCAAGGCCATCCGCATCGAGGCGGACCAGGCCCGGGCCGAAAGCTTGAGCGCGGCCAGCGCCGAGGCCACCCGCATCCGCGGCGAAGCCGACTCCGAAGCCTACAAGAACTTCGAGGCCTTCAAAAGCGATCCGGAGTTTGCCATATTCCTGCGCAAACTGGAGGCCCTGGAACAGACCCTGAAAACCAAGACCACCCTGATTCTCGACCGGGACATGCCCCCCTACGACCTTCTGAAAGACCCGGGCCTGGACTCGACCGGCAAGTGACGCGGCGGCAACCGCCGCCTGGCCAAAACCTGGACGACTATGCATTCTGAACAGCCAAGACCGATCTCCTCCGCCGAAAGCGCGGATGCCGGCATCAGAGCCCTGGGCGGGGCTTTGCGCCTGAGCTTCCGCCTGCTGATCGTGGCCCTGGGCGTGCTGATTCTGGGCGGTCTGGCGCGCTGCCTGGTGGTCACCAAACCCCACGAAACCGGCATCGTCTACCGTTTCGGCAAAGTGGTCAGGGTTCTGAAACCCAAAGAATCCGGCTTTGTGCTGCCGCCGCCGCTGAACGAGTACCGGTCCTATACGGTCAAGCGCGAGCAGAGCCTGGAGAGCACGGCCTTCATGTTCGCCCTGACCGAGGCCGAGAAGCGGACCGGCCGGGTTGGCGTCCTGCCCGAGCTGCTGGCCGCCGGCAAGGACGGCTACCTGCTGACCGGCGACGGCAACATCGCCCACTGCCAGGCCACGGTCTACTACGAGGTGACCGACGCTCTGCGCTACTACGAAATGCTCGCCGCCGAAAAGAAATTGCTGGAAGCGGCCCTGAACGACTGCCTGGTGGCGATTACCGCCGGCCTGCCGTTGGAGGACGTCCTGCTGGATGTGAAGGTCTATACCGAAGCGGTCACGGCGCTGCTGCGGAAACGCTGCCAGGAGCTGGCCCTCGGGGTGGAGATCAAGCGGCTGGTGCTGAAGCCGCAGCCCCCGCGCCAGGTGAAGGAGGCCTTCGACGCCCACTTTGCCGTGGCCCAGGAGGTGGACCAGCTGATCAAGGAGGCCAAGGCCTACAAGAGCACGACCGAGAACGCGGCCGAAAGCCAGGCCAGCCGGGTGCTGGCCATGGCCAGAGCCGACAAGTCCAGCCGGGTTCAAAGTTCGGCGGCCCGGGCCCAGACCTACGAGAAGCTGATGGCCGACTACCAGCGCAATCCCCAGGTGCTCAAGCGCGAGGTCTACACCGAGACCCTGCGCCGGGTCCTGGAGGCGGCCGAAGAGAAATTCCTGATCGACGGGCAGAAGCAGCGCCAGATCCGGCTGCTGCTGGGTCGGCAGGCGGCCACGGCGGAACCAAAGGCAGCGAGCGAAGAATGAACGGCCAAGCAACCTTGCAGCAATCCGTATCGGCGGCTCCCGCCGAGGAGCCGATGCCGGCGGCAGCCACCACCAAGCTGGTGTGGGCTCTGGTGGGCGGACTGTTCGTGCTCAACTCCTTTGTAGTCGACCACCTGTTCCGCGACGACGGCATGAGCGCGGTGGTCTGCGCCCTGATCGGGCTGCTGGTTCTGCTCGTTCCCATGCTGAAAGTGGTGCTGGCGGACCTGTGGAAATGCCAGCTTCGCATGAATGAGCTGGTGGTCCTGGCCGTGCTGGCCGCCGCCAGCCAGGGGGATTTCCGCACGGCCGGGGTGATCGCCTTTTTCATGCTGATCAGCCTGATCATCGAGTCCCGCACCGCCAGCGGCGCCCGGGCCTCCCTGGAAGCGCTGGCCCAGATCTCCCCGGGCCGGGCCCGACGGGTTCTACCGGACGGGCGCGAAGAGCAAGTCGATCCGGCCCAGCTGAAAACGGGCGACCTGCTGCGTGTCTGGCCCGGCGAGAACGTGCTGGCCGACGGCAAGATCCTGAAGGGCAACACCTCGCTGCAGGAGGCCAACATCACCGGCGAGTCGCTGCCGGTGGACAAGGGGCCCGGAGAGACGGTCTTCGCCGGCACCGTCAACCTCAGCGGCAGCATCGAGGTGGAGGTGACCCGGGCCGGGCGCGACACCACCCTGGGCAAGGTTCGGGATCTGATCCTGGCCGCGGAAAAGACCAAGCTGCCCTTTGTGCGCATGGTCGACCAGTACGTGGTCTACTACACCCCGGCGGTTCTGATGCTGGCCCTGATCGCCTGGATCTTCACCCGGGATTTGGAGCGCGTGGTCGCCTTTCTGGTGGTGACCTGCCCCGTGGCCATCGTGCTGGCCACCCCATCGGCCGTCGTGGCCGCCCTGGCCGCCGCCGCCCGACTGGGAGTGCTCATCAAAAACGTCAACGACATCGAGGCCATGGCCCGCATCAGCGCCTTCGTCTTCGACAAAACCGGAACCCTCACCACCGGAACCCTTTCCGTGTCCAGACTGGCTCCGGCCGAGGCCGTGGATTCGGCCGAACTGCTCTCGGCCGCCGCCAGTACCGAGCAGCAGAGCAACCATCCGGTGGCGGTGGCCGTGCGCCGCCTGGCCGACCGGGCCGGTGTCCGGCTCCAGGCCATCGGCGAAGTCCGCGAAGTGCCCGGCCGCGGGGTGCAGGCGGTTGTCGGCGGCAAACAGACCTTTGCGGGAAACTGGGCCTGGATGCAGGAAAACGGCATGCGCCCGGAGGATTTCCCGGAGCTGGACGACCAGGAGCACGCCGGCATGAGTTTGCTGTTTGTGATGCAGGATAAACGGGCGCTGGGCTGGTTGGGGCTGGAGGACGAACCTCGTGAGGGGGCGGCCGCCTGCATCCGCGAGCTGAACGCCGAGCATGTTAAGCGGGTCTCGCTGGTGACCGGGGACCGGGCCGGAGTGGCCCGCAAGGTGGCCGCCGAGCTGAAAATCAGCGACTGGCGGGGCGACTGCGTCCCGTCGGACAAGGTCGACTTTGTGGAGTCGGTCAAGCAGGAGGGCTACCGGGTAGCCCTGGTGGGCGACGGGGTCAACGACGGGCCCGCCCTGGCGGCCAGTCATATTGGCATCGCCATGGGCGCGGCCGGCAGCGACGTGGCCATCGAGAGCGCCACCATCGCCCTGATGAACAACGAACTCAACCGCATCCCCTTTCTCTTCAAGCTGTCCAAATCCACCCGGAATGCCATTGTGCAGAATTTCGCCTTCGGAGGGGTGGTTATAGTGGGCGGTGCCGGACTGAGTCTGGCGGGGGTTCTGGCGCCGGTGGTCGCGGCTGTGCTGCAGGTGGCCGGATCGCTGGTCGTGGTCATGAACAGCGCCCGACTGATCCGCCAGGGCGAGGAGCTGCAACAGGAAACGTCCCATGAATGAACCGCTGTTGATTGACGCGCGGAAGGTGACCAAGGTCTTCAAGGACTTCTGGGGCCGGCCCAAGGTCACGGCCGTCCGGGGGGTGGACCTGGCCGTGCCGCGCGGCTCGATTTTCGGGCTGCTCGGACCCAACGGGGCCGGCAAATCGACCCTGATGAAACTGATCCTGGGCCATCTGTATCCCAGCGGCGGCCAGCTGAGCGTGCTGGGGCGCAGCCCCAAGGATGTGGAAGCCAAGAAACAGCTCGGCTACCTGCCCGAACGCGCCGCCTTCTACAAGAACCTGACCGCGGAGGAGACGCTCTACCTGTTCGGGGATATTCTCAACCTGCCCCGCCGGGTCATCCGGGAGCGCGTGGACCAGCTGCTGGAGATGGTGGGCCTGCAGAACGCCCGCCACCGCATGGTCGGGGAGTTCTCCCACGGCATGGGCCGGCGCCTGGGCCTGGCTCAGGCCCTGTTGAACGACCCCGACCTGCTGCTGCTGGACGAACCCACCGCCGGACTCGATCCCATTGGCTGCTACGAGGTGAAAAACCTGATCCAGACCCTGGGCGAGCGCGGCAAGACGGTGCTGATGAGCAGCCACCTGCTGGCCGACGTCCAGGACGTCTGCACCCAGATCATGATTATCTACGGGGGCCGGGTTCAGCAAGTCGGCTCGGTCGAGCAGCTGCTGGCCTCCACGACCGAGGTGCAGCTGCGCATGCCCGCCCTCCCTCCCGAGGCCCTTGAAAAAGCCAAAGCCGCCCTGACCGAATCGGTCGCCCCCGAGTCGATCCAGGTCACCTATCCCACCCGGACCCTGGAGGATTATTTCCTGCAGGTGGTCCGCCAGGCCGATGCCAGCAACCAGGAAACCGCCGGGGCCAAGGTCGGCCGCGGCGTGGCCGACTACCTGCGGGCCCAGAACGAGGGGGCCCTGCTGGAACAGCTGGCCAAACCCAGGGCCGCCGACGCGCCCACGCCCGAGGCCGCCGGACCGGCCGTGGACCGCCAGGTGATCGACTCCCTCAGCGCCAAGCCGGAGGAACCGCCCCCGGCCGAGCCCGAGGCGCCGGCAGGAAAGAAAATCGACACGGACTTCCTGGACTCGCTGACCAAGCCGAAACCCTGAACGGTGTTCGAACCGCCGATCCCTAGCCACAACGAAAATGCCGACAATGCGTAAGACATGGGCCATCGCCAGAACCGTATTTAGACTCCTGTTCCGGGCCGGGACGGGCTGGGGCATTCTGGCGGTCGTGGCCGGCACCGCCGCTTTGATCTTCTTCAGCTCCAACGCCGACGGCGTGCTTCTGAAC
>JBFJXC010000220.1:0-6627 GCA_041623325.1 Lentisphaeria bacterium
AAGGCCATGGTCATCATCAGCAGCAACAGGATCTTGTAGCTGGAAGGCGGTTTGTAGCGGCTGAGGGCGTAGGCGGCAAGGGGGTTGACCGTCAGGGCGGCCAGGATGGCCAGGGTGCAGTAGATGACCGTGTTGAAAATGCCGCGGCCATGCATGACGATGTAGTCGAACACCGAGATGAAGTTGCGCAGGGTGAACTCGCGTCGCAGCAGTCCAGTGTTCTGCTGGAAATCCAGATAGTGGAGATCCTGCTGGGGGGGGAGGACCGCCATCCAGTCGGGGAAGCGGGTTCCGGCCTGGGCGTTGAAGGCGGCGATGCTGCCATAGCGGGCCTGAAGCCAGTCGCGGAACATAAAGTCGACGCTGTGGATGCGCAGGCTCTGCAGCGGTGCCTGGTGCAACGTCCCGGTCTGGGGATCTTTCCAGCCCTCGATGAAACTGGCCCAGTCCGACTGAATCAGGCCATCCAGAGGCGGCTCGCCGACCAGGGGAATCTCGCTAAAGCGGCGATAGCCGCTTTGGTAGTTCTTGTTGAGCGCGGCCAGGGTGCCGTATTTGGCCTGAAGAAACTGGCGATAGGCCGGGGCCGCCGCCTGGTTGCAGCGAATCCAGACTAGGTTGACGATGCCGCGCACAAAGCTTTCCCAATCGTCCCGCTCGGCCTGAGTGCGGGCGGTTCCGCTGGGCAGCTGGCGGTCGAGGTGGATCTGGCTCCAGTTCTCGTACTGGGTCCCGTGGCTGGCATTGTAGTCCGCAATGGCTTTGCCATAGCGGGCCATGAGGAAGCTGTGCCGGAAAATGCCCTCCAAACTGGTGTAGTAGCGGGCGGCAACCGGCTGGGCGGCGGCAAAGTCGCGCTGGGCGGCGGCGAACGCGGTGAGCTGGGCCCTGTGGAAGCGCAATTCCAGTGGCTGGCTTCGCACGATGAAATCGTTCCAGCCGATGAAATCCACCCCCATCTCCCGGTTCAGGGCGTCGATGTCGTTGCCGAACCGTTTGACCATCAGGCTCTTGAATGCACGCAGCCGACGGGGTAGGACGCTTTTGGAGCTGACGACGCTCATTTCGCCGATGTCAAAGGCGTAGAAGGGCAGCTTGGCTTCCAGGCAGAAGGTTTCCCAAATGCCAGCCAGAGCGGGGTTGACCGAGGAGGGGGGCTGAACCTGGCGGAAGGAGGGCGCCTCGTTCCCGTAGGCCGCCTTCATGGTGGCGACGTTTTCGTTGAACAGGGCTTCCATGTACTTCTGGTAGAGGGCCCGGTCGCTGCGCAGGTAGGGGGGGATGGCGCAGGCGTCGGGGGAGTCCACCTGACTCTTGGTGCTGCCGGCCAGCATCAGGATGAACGGGTACAGCATGGTCAGCGCCCCCAGGCAGAGGCCTGTGTAGATGGTCCCGATCAGCAGTCTGACCTTGAAGGACTTGCGCCCAATTGTCGAAATGATCGCCATGGTGATGTTCCTGCGTATCCAGTGTCGTTTTGTGAAACTCGACCCAGGGGTGGTTACTTGGCTGTTCCCTGGGCTTTGAACTCAACCCGGGAGAGAATGCGCAACTGGTGGACGGTAAAGCCGATGAGCATGAAGCCCAGCATCCAGGCCATGGCCGTGGCCGGACCGAACTTGAGGAAGGTGAAGGCCTTGTACCAGATGTGCAGCCCGGCGGTCTCGGTGTTGGCGCCGCCGCCGGTCATGACCAGGATGTTGCCGGTGGCCGAGTACCACGAGCCGATGAAAGCGCCTACGAAATTGATGATGACCAACGCTTTGAGGGTGGGAAAGACCACGAACAGGAGTTTGTCGATGAAGGTGGCGCCGTCGATGTCGGCGGCCTCGTAGTAGTCGTCTGGGATCCCCTTGAGAGCGGCCAGGTAGATCAGGCAGCCCGGGCCCATGCCAGCCCAGACCATGGGCACCACGCAGCAGAGCATCGAGGTCCGGGGGTCGCTGAGCCAGTTGTAGGCTTCCGGCGTGGTCTGGAACAGCCTCCCGGGGAGGCGGCCCAGGCTGTCGGCCAGACTCTCGGCGGCCGGGAAGAGAATGGGGCCTGCCAGGCCGGAGCAGGTGACCAGCAGCATCAGCCCTGCCAGCACGAAGCACCAGCCCTGCCAGCGCATTTCGTGCAGCCACAGGCGGCGGCTGAAGGCAAAGCACAGCACAAACATGGCCAATCCCGCGGCCACAAAGCCGGCGGCCGGGATCTGTAGAACCAGGGCGTTGAGCGCGCCCCGCTCGCTCGGGTCGTAGAACTGTTTCCACAGCAGGACCGTCACCAGGCCGGAAATGACCGCCGGCAGATAGAAGATCAGCCGGAACAGCAGTTTGCCCCGCGGCACCTCCTGCAGGGCGATGGCCAGAATGATCGGCGGCAGAAAAGTCAGCATCAGCACCAGAAAGCTGTAGCGCAGGGCGTTCCAGATGGCCTGCCACCAGAAGCTGTCGAACAGCAGATTGCCGAAGTTGTCCACGCCGACCAGGGTGGATTTTCCCAGCAGGCGGTAGTCGTAGAAGGCCATCATGGAGCCGCGCAGCAGGGGGATGTACTGCCAGGTCACAATGGAGACCAGGGCGGGCAGCAGCAAGGCGTAGGCCCAGCCGTAGCGGCGGAAGTCCCAGCTTTTGCGGGGCTGGTCGGAAAGGGTGGCCGGGGGGGTGAAGATACGGATGATTTTGCGGAAGACCAAGGTGAAGGCGATGGCGATGCCCCCCAGGGTCAGCCAGGCGGCAATGCGGCGTTTGAGGCGTTCGGCTGGCGTGATGATCCCGATCATGATTTCGTTGGCGCGGGCGTTGGCGCGGCGCAGCAGCTGCTGCAACACCTCGAGCCGCTGCTGGGGGTCTTCGGGGAGGGCGTCTTGCCGGGCCAGTTGTTCGGCCTCCTGGATGGGGAAGGTCATCATGTCATAGGCGACGTTGCTGTTCTTGCCGTAAGGCTCGGGCTTGCCGGTGTCGATGGCCACTTTAAAGGTCTCGGCCCAGCCTTTGGGACTGAGCCTCTCCAGCTCGGCATAGCCGTAGCGGCGCAGATGTTCGGGGTTGAGAAAGGGGCCGAAACCGCCCTCGACCATGATCCTGGTCTTGATGGCGTTGGCCTCGTCGCTCTCGACAAACCGGATGTACTCCCAGGCGGCGTCCCTCACCGCCTTCTCTTTGATCTCCGAGAAAATGCCCATCATGCGGCTGTTCAGCTCGCCTCCGCGCATGCCACTGGGCCCCAGCGGCACGGGGGCCATGCCCGTGACTTCGGGGTTGACCTGGCTCATGAGCTTTTCCTCGATGTAGGCCAACTGCATGCCGATTTCGCCGCGTTTCCATTTGGCGCTGACCTCCGCCGTGTCCTTGGAGGAGTAGCCTCGCCGAATGGCTCCTGTTTGGTCGGTCCACTTCTCGGCACTCAGCCGGGTGTAGAAGTCCAGCGCCAGAGCCGCTTCCCGGCTGTCGAAGGTGCAGCGCCATTGGTCGGTCTCGGCATCGTAGCTCATGGCCTCGCCCCCAGCCGACCACAGAAAGGTCACCCAGTACCAGGACTCATGCTTGCCGCGGCCCAGCCGCAGCCCGTAGGTGCCTCTTTGCGGATCGGTCAGAGTGCGGCAGTCCTCCAGCATTTGAGCCCACGTATAGCCGGCGTCCGGATAGGCCAGATTGTGGGCATCGAACAAATCTTTGCGGTAGAGCAGCACCTTGCCCAGCGCCCCGCCAAAGGGCATGGCCCAGACGCGCTCTTGGCCCTCGGGCCCTTTGCGCCGGATCACGGGCCACAACTTGTCATGTACCCGCGCCTTCAGCTCGGCTTCGGGAATCTGCGACACATACTCGTCCATCGGGTGAAGGAACCCGTTGCGGATGTAGGTGTCGGATTTGCGGAAGTTCACATACAGCACATCGGGCGCCATCCCTCCGGCAATCGCCAGCAGGTCGGTCTCGACTCCCTCCACCTGGATCCCGCTGAACTTCTCCAATTGCACCTCGACATGTTCCCAGTTGTGCTCGCCGTAGATCTCCGGATGGGCTTTGTAGTGTTCCCGCCAACGTTCCGCGAAGATTTCGGGGAAGCGCTTTTTGAAGGCGGACACCACCGCCACATTGGCCTGGGTGGGCGTATCCGTGTTGTTCGGGTCGGGAAGTTCGTACAGCTTGACGTGGATGATGGTCCTGCCGTCCTTGTCCTCAACCCAGCCAGCCCGCAACGAGGGAAGGCACAGGGCCACCAGGGCCGTCGTCAAAGCCGCCAATTTCATGCTGCGTTCCAACACGGAGAATCTCCAGTCGCCTGCTTTCATCTGTTCGCCTCGTATCGCCAAATCCAGAGGGTGTTGGGTCTTAACCCCGGTCGCCGCCGGTCGGGTGGCTCGGGCTTTATTAACATAGGTGTTAATTAAGGCCGGTCAACTCGCCCGGCCCAAAATCGGCCGTGGGCTGCCCCAGGGGGTCCCTCAGGCCTGGGGGGTGTGCTGCCGTCGGAACTGGCGGGGTGACTGGGAGTAGGTTTTGCTGAAGAGGCGGGAGAAATAGTTCTGGTCGCGGTAGCCGAGTCGGGCGGCGATCAGGCCGATGGGCATGTCGGTGCAGGTCAGCAGGTAGACGGCCTCCTGCAACCGGATGCGGTTGACCAGCTCCGGTGTGGTCGCGCCGAACAGATCGCGGATCACATGCCCGGTCCGGGAAGGTGACAGGCTCAGCAATCTGGCCAGATCGTCGAGGGTGATCGTCCGCGCCAGATTTCGGTTGATATATTCGAGCACGGCCTGCCGGCGTCCGGGCTGCAGGGGCTGGCGCCGATCCCGCCATAGCGCCTCCAGTTGCCGGGCGACCAGTGCGACCATGGCCCGGCGGTCCTCCAGCCATTGACGGTCCGGCGCTTGCGGCAGGTCGAGCTGCTCGGTCAAGCGGTCGCCGGTACGGCAGGGGCCGGCGAAGAGTACGCCAACCAGAAGGCCATCGCGCTGGACGGGAACCGCGATCTCGGTGTAGCCGAAGGGGCAAACATGGATCTCCCCTTGCGGATTGCCCCTCACATCCCGGTGGACCTGCTCGTTGTCGAAGCCGATGCAGCGGTCCTGGTGCCGGGCCTTCTGCTTGAGACAGGCCGGGTGGATATGGGTGGTCCACTCCTTAGGCAGTCCGAAAAGGCCAAGCCGGTCGTGCAGGCACAGCTTAAGGCCCAAGGCGCGGGAAGCGCGGCCCAGAAGCTGGGCGACACCTGGTGGGCGATTTGCCAACGTTTCAGGGGCCATGGGGTGCAACTCCTTCGGGACGAGGGGTGGAGTTCCGGCGCCACTGCATTGCCCGTTTAGTCTGATTCGTCCGATTCTCTGCGGCGAAAGATTGCCGACGCCATGTCTGGACATAAACTACCCGAGTCAGCGGAAAAGTCCAGATTTTTGACCAGTGCGTGCGAGACAGGCGGGCCTGATTCCGGCATAGTAATGGGCGTCGGTCATACAACAGCAAGGAGACAGGACCATGGCGACGGTGGCGTACGAGCGTTCGGGCGAGATTCCGGTGATCAGGGATGTGGACGTGGCGGTTTGCGGCGGCGGCCCCGGCGGCATCGGGGCGGCGGTAATGGCCGCGCGGGCCGGTGTGAAAACCCTGCTGATCGAGCGCTTCGGGCTGCTAGGCGGCATGGCCTCCGTCGGCGAAGTCCACCCCTTCATGCCCAACCACCACGACAAAACCTGTCTAGACAAACCGGTCTACCTGGAGTGGACCCGCGCTGCCCAGCGCTACCTGCCCGACGACATCAAGGCGGAAATCCCCGAATCCGACGAGGCCTTCAGCAACAAGGCCCGCAGCATCAATCGGGAGGGCATCGCTCTGGGCGCGGAGGATCTCTGTCTGGAGGCCGGGGTGGATCTGCTCTACCACCACACCCTAGTCGATGTCATCGTCGAGAACCGTCTAATCCAGTACCTGGTCCTGCACTCCAAGTCCGGCTTCGTGGCCGTCAAGGCCAATATCTTCGTGGATTGCAGCGGCGATGCCGATCTGGCCGCCCGGGCCGGCTGCGACTTCGAACTGGGCGACGAGCAGGGCAACTGCCAGCCCATGACCACCTGCTTTAAGCTTTCCCACGTCACAACCAAAGGAATGGAGGACTGGCATGGCCCCTGGCGCAAGACGGTCCAAAAACTGTATGAGGAGGCCAAGGCTTCGGGCGAGCTGAGCTGCCCGCGGGACACCATCCTCATGTTCGACTACTACGACCAGGACATCGTCCACTTCAACACCACCCGCGTCTGCGGCAAGAACGGCACCGACGGCCCCGCCTTGTCCGAAGCTGAAATCGAAGGCCGCAAGCAGATCCGCGAATACATCAGCTGGCTGCGCAGCAAGGTGCCGGGCTTCGAGAATGCCCGCCTCCACTCCATGGCCACCCACATCGGGGTGCGCGAAACCCGCCGGGTCAAGGGCTTGGCCTATCTGACACGCGAGGACTTCGTGCAGCGCTCCAAGTTCGAGGACGCCATCGCCCGCTGCAACTACCCCATCGACATCCACAGCCCAACCGGCGGCGCCACCGAACTGGTCCATATGCCCAGGAGCGAATTCTACGAAATCCCCTACGGCTGCATCGTGCCCAAGGACATCGACAACCTGACCGTCGGTGGCCGCCCCATCTCCGTCGACG
>JBFJXC010000221.1:0-6599 GCA_041623325.1 Lentisphaeria bacterium
AGTGCCGCCAACGCCATGAGCGGCAATGCGGAAAGGGGCATCCAAAGAGCCTGGGACGCGACCGCTCCGGGAGGAACGGTGTTGGTTGCCCCCGGTCTTTACAAGGATCAGTCGCTCTCGGTCAAGGAGAGCAACGCCGGAGCCGCCGGGCAGATAAAAAAATTGGTCGGGGTCAAAGGGCCCGACGGCGGGCCGGTCTTTGTGGCTGACTGGGACAAGAACAAGCCTGATCAGGGCCGCTCCTTCGTCACCCTCGATTGGGGGGCCTCCAACCTCGAGTTCCGCAACCTGGTGGTCAAGACCTACAAAAATGCCTTTTACTCCAAGGGCGACAACAGCAATCTGACCTTTGCGAACCTGCAGGTCAACGAGGCCCGCAACGGCATCTATCTCAATGGCAGCCGCAAGGGGTCCAACAACATCCTGATCACCGACTGTACGTTCACCTACTTCTCGAAGCGGGGCGTCCGCTTCCAGGATGGGGTCCGCCACGCCAAGGTGGTCAACTGCGTGGCCGATGCCGGCGGCAAGGCCTACGCCACCGAGAAGTTCCAGATTTGCTTCGGGGCCGGCAACAAGGGTGTCAATGGAGTCGACGAGGATATCCTGTTCGAGAACTGTGTGGCCATGAACGCCTACGACGATGCCGGACCCAAGTATTGGAACGCGGATGGATTCTGCGCCGAGAGCAATACCCGCCGCATTGTCTGGAAGAATTGCAAGGCGTTTGACTGCACGGACGGCGGCTGGGATATCAAAACGGCCGGGGCCGAGCTGATCAACTGCGTTGCCTTCCGGAACAAGCGCAATTTCCGCTGCTGGTCCGCCGGGGGCGCCAAGTTTATCAACTGCATTGGCGGCTACGCTAAAATGCAGGGCGGAACCGGTACGGAGGTGGGCCTGCATGTGTGCGGAAAGGCAAAAGTCGTGGCCGAAAACTGCACGTTTGTCGGCAATGACATTCAGATCGATGCCGATCAGAATGCCACGCTGACCATCAAGAACAGCATTCTGGCCTCCATCGGCAAGCAAAAGACCAAAACTGAGGATCGCTTGGTTGAGGTCGCCATCGTGGACTGCGTGGTCTCCCAGGGCGACGGTGCCGTGGATCCCGGATTCAAAAATCCGACCAGCGATTGGAGCGGCGAAGGAGACAACTTCAATACTCCCCTGGGGCCCGCAAAAGGCTATCACTGGACCGCCAACAACAACTGAACCGAACTATTTGATCCGTCCAAACGGACGAAAAACCCCAGCCAAAAGGACAAACGATGTCTGCACCCAAGGTGATTTTTCTGCCTCACGGCAATCTGCAATATTCCCAGCTACACCCCGAAAAGCGGGCCTGGGTGGTCGAAAATTGTTATGAGAAGCTTTTCGATTTGGTGGCCCGGAAGGGCTACAAGATCGGCTTCGAGGCTTCCGGTTTCACGGTCGACGCCATTGCCGAACTGTGTCCGAGCGTGATGGACAAGCTGGCCGGGCTGGTCAAGGACGGCCAGATCGAGCCGGTGGGCTCGCCCTACATCCACATAATGTTGGGCAACATTGATCCGGTCATCGGCCTGGAAACCCTCAAGAAGGGGCGCGAGGCTTGGGAACGGCACACGGGAGTCGCCCCGTCGCTGGGCTGGAACCCGGAATGCAGCTGGGCCTCCTACATCCCCGAGATCTTCAAGGAGGCCGGTTTCGAGTCTCTGGTGATGGACGGGGATTCCTTCCTGCTGTCCTTCCCCGAGATCCGCCGGGCCACCGGTCTGAAATTCGACGTGGCCGGCCACAGCAACAAGGACAAGCTGTTCCGGATCGAGGAGTTCATCGCCGACAAGCCCGAGTTTCTCAAATACATCACCAATCCTTCCGTGGCCCCCAACGGCTTGAAGCTGCTTTTCCGCAGCGACATGATGGCCAACCCCATGCTCTGGTATCTGATGGGGGCCACCGAGGGCATCCGGGAAACGCCGGTGGCCATCGATGAGATCCAGGACATTCTGGCTCGGTGGAAGGATCGCATTGCCGCCACCGGAAGTTTCATCATGCCCTTCGCCGAGGATGCCGAGTACATTGGCAGCAGTGCCTATTTCTATGTCAAGCAGTTTGGCCAGGCCCGCTTTTTCGAGCCGGAGCCGGACAGCGTGAGCCGTTTCGAGGAGATGCTGGACCAAGCCGTGGCCCAAGGGTACCAGCTGGCCACTCCCTCCGAGGTGCTGGCCGCCAGTCAGACCCTGATCGACAATCCCAAGATTGCGGAGGTCGAGAACGGCATTGCCTGGCACGGTGGAACCGCCAAGGCCTGGGCCAACACCCCCCATGCCCATATCCTGGATCCGGTCTGCCGGATGATTTTCGACGGGATCAAGGCGATCGCCGCCCACCAGGGAATCGAGGTGACCCAGGCTGACGGCGCGCTGCGCCAAGCCCTGGAGATGGTGACCGCCGGTTACGTTAGCGACTCTCGCTGGCCGCCGGCCCCGACCAGTCCCGGGCGTTTCAATGTCCAGGAGAGCATCGATGATCTCCAGGCAGCCAACCGGGCCATGGCCGAGGCTATGGAAGCGGCCGGAATCCAGGAGCTGCGAAGCCTCTACTCCCCGGAACTGATGGAAACCCAGATCAGTGCCGCCGCCGCCGAGCTGTTGAAACAACCTTATTTTGGAGAGTAGTAGTATAATAATGGTGTGGCCGTTTGAAGAGACAAGCGGCCATGCCAATACGAAAGGAATCATGATGAACATTCGCCACGGATTCGATTTATTTGGTCCGGCGTGGCGCGCGTGTACCCATACCAAGCCCGCAGGCCAGCGGTTCACGCTGATCGAGTTGCTGGTGGTCATATCGATCATCGCGATTCTGGCGGCGATGCTGCTGCCGGCGTTGAACCAGGCCAGGGAGAAGGCCCGGCGGATCTCGGAAATGAGCGATCGCCGGCAGCTGGGGGTGGCCACCACGGCCTATGCCAACGACAACGACGGCTATCTGCCCGACCGCAAAACGACCCAATTCGCGCACAAGTTGTGGACCGATGGCGGCGCGGATATCAATGAAACCCTGATCGAGCCTTATCTGGGCGAGGGTGAGGCGATTCGGACCCGCTTCATGTTCTGCCAGAGCAGCTTGTTCAAAGTCAGGAATCCGAGCACAACCGGCTATGATCACAACGACTGCACGCTGATTTACTATCGCGCCCCGTGGGACGGGGCCGGGGTCAGTGGCGGCTCAAACTGGAAGATCACCCCATTTGATATCACGCGTTTGGGACGGACCGGCGGGCGTTTCCCGGTGTGGGGATGCATGATGATCCGCAAGACAACCAACAATTATTGGCTGGGTCACAATGCACCCGACAGTCCGGCGTTTCCGGACGGCGGCAACGTGGTGTTCACCGACGGCTCCGCCGAGTGGGTCAGGGCCGCGGACTACGCCTGCATGTATTCAAAAAGCCCGTTGCGTTATTACGTACCCGTCCGGGGTGATATAACTGGTGTGCAATATCCATTCCCGGCTCCTTAGTATTGGCGGCAAACCCTCGGCGTTTTGCGAGGGCTGCGCCCGGGTTCCGCGGTTATAGCGCCAATAGATTGTACAGTGCCAGCGCCACGATGGTCGCCGTGGTCAGGCCGTAGACGAGGTTGTGCCGTTTGGGTTTCATGATCGCCGCCTTCTTGTGCTTTGGCTTTTTTGCTGAGCATCACCGTGATGCCCAGGATAGCCGGAAAACGCCTAGGGGGGCGGTTTATTGTGGGGCGATGGAGGAAATCCCGTCTAGTTGCCAGGCCGCCTCGCGCCTTGGTGCGGCACTTCCGCACGGGGCCAGCCAGGTGTCTAGGTCAGTTGCCGACGAAACCGGATTGTTCTGAATGGGGCTGCATCGGTGGTATGGGCATACGACGCAGCTTAGCTATGATTGTCAAGCGTTCTCACCGGTTGGGGCGGGACGAAGACGGGGGGACGCACGTAGACCGGCTCGCAGCTGGCTTCGGCGGCTTCGGCTGTTTCGGGCCAGGGCAGGGCGGTCAGCTCTAGATAGTGGCCGGCGTCGACCTGGTCACGGGAGACGAGCTTGGCCCGGGTGGCTTCGTCGAGAAGGGGCAGGAGACGGTCGGCATGCAGACTGACCAGGCTGGCGCAGTGCCGGGCGGCCTGGGCCACGGCCTCCGGACTGAGCACGTCGGCCTCGGCAGACAGCTCCAGGCCTGAGGCGGCCTTCCGATACTCTGTATAGATCACCTGCTGGCGTCGGGCGTCGTGCAGAACCCCGATGCGGGAGCCGCAGGGCAGGTCCTCGGTCACGCTCATGGCCAGGGCCAGGCTGGTGGGAAGGCCCCGGTAGCGCGCTCCGCTGCCGGCACAGACACCTTTGATCAGCGCGATCCCCACGCGCATGCCGGCAAAGCTCCCCGGACCGGTGCCAACGGTCCATTCGCCGATGTCCGCCAGGTTTAGTCCAAGGTCTGTCACCGTCCTGACCAGCCAGGGCAGCAGCTCGGTGTCGCTTTCCCGGCCGCTGACCGGTAGGACGCCGTTGCTGATGATCCGGCCGTCGCGGGCCACGGCGAAGGCCGAACCGGCGGAGGTGTCCAGAGAAGCCGAAATAGTCATGCTGGGGTCCTGTTGGGGATTTTAACGCTCAAGGTCGAACTCACTCTAATAAGTCAAAATGTTGCGCCAAGGGCGCTACACAACATAAGGGGCTGTCCCAGAAATACGATTTGCGTTGAAAACCGCCGTCTCCAGGTCAATGTGTTGCCCATGCAGAGCGCAACCCTTTCTACCATGCCTCAGGGGGTTGTGGCTTTAAAGCGCCAGAGGGCGCTCTTGAAGTCGCCGTGCTCCATGGGGCACATCAGGCCGAGGTTCATCAACTGGTCGCCGCCCAGGATCTCTCCGTTGTCCAGTCGGCGGTAGTCCAGTTGCGGATCCAGCCCCTTGAGTTTGAGCAGGTTCATGGGGGGATTGGGCTGGGCTAGGATCCTGAACCAGAAAACGGCCGCTTCCCGACGGTCCTGGGAGACAAACATCCAGGCGCACTCGTTGCCTTCAAACGGATTGAGCAGACGGTACATCTCGCCTTGTTGCACCAGCGGCGCAATCTCCCGGTAGGTCCGGACTTGCTCGGCCACCAATTCTTTCTCCGAATCGTCCAGGGTCGACAGGTCCATTTCGTAGCCGAAGTTGCCGGACATGGCCACGTGTCCGCGCATTTCCAGGGAGGTGATTCGGCCGAGCTGATGATTGGGCACGGCGGAGACGTGGGCGCCCATGGTCGAAGCCGGGTAGACCAGGCTGGTGCCATACTGAATCTTGAGCCGGCAGACCGCATCGGTGTCGTCGCTGGTCCAAGTCTGGGGCATGTAGAAGAGCATCCCCGGATCGAAGCGCCCGCCGCCGCCGGAGCAGCTTTCGAAGAGGATTTGGGGGAAGCGGCTGGTCAAGGTTTCCATGACCCGATAGACGCCCAGCATGTAGCGATGGGGCAGTTCAAGCTGGCGTTCCGGGGGTAGGTTGGCGGAGCCGGGTTCGGTCATGTGGCGGTTCATATCCCACTTCACGTAGGTGATGGGGGCGCTCTGCAGGACATCGCCCACCATCTTGATGACGGCCTCGCAGACGTCGTCCCGCGAAAAATCCAGGATCAGCTGATGGCGGGCGATGGTGCGCCGCCGGTCCGGGACATGGAGGCACCAGTCCGGATGAGCCCGGTAAAGATCGCTGTCCGGAGAGACCATTTCCGGCTCGAACCACAGGCCGAACCGCATGCCCTCGGCCGTGATTTTCTCCCCCAGACTCTTCAAGCCTCCGGGCAGCTTGGTCTCGTTCACAAACCAGTCGCCAAGGCCGGAGTGGTCGTTGTCGCGCTTGCCGAACCAGCCGTCGTCCAGCACAAAAAGCTCGATTCCCAGCTCCCTTGCCGAACTGGCAATTCGCGTCAGCTTTTCCGGGTTGAAATTGAAATAGGTGGCTTCCCAATTGTTGATGAGAACAGGCCGGACCCGGTCCCGATAGTGTCCGCGGCAAAGGCGGGTGCGGTACAGGCGGTGGTAGGTCCGGGACATGCCCCCAAGGCCTTCGCCGGAGTAGACCATGATCGCTTCCGGAGCCTGAAAGCTCTCGCCGGATTCCAAACGCCAGGCGAACTCGAAGGGGTTGATCCCCATGGAGACTCGGGTGCAGCTGAACTGATCCACCTCCGCCTGTGCCAGGAAATTGCCGCTGTAGACCAGGCTGAAGCCGTACGCCTGGCCCGTGTCCTCCCCGGCCCCTGTCTCCAGCAACGCCAGGAACGGATTCTGCTGATGGCTGCTGGCACCCCGCCGGCTCTCGACCGATTGCAGGCCCGGCGCCAACGCACGCTTGACCACATGGCGTTCGTTTGCCCAGGCCCCCGAAAGCTGGACCAGGTCGAAATTCGCGTGGGGAAGGTCGACGCTGCAACTCAGGGCGCGCCGCAAGCCCAAAGCCAGGTCGCCATTGTTCCGGAAACGGATCGAGCGGGCCAAGGCATTGGAATCGTCGAAGACGGTATAGCTCAGGAATACGCTCAGATTCTGAATGGAATCGGTCAGCTCGATGGTCAGGGTTTCGGCTTCGGCCTCTGTTTC
>JBFJXC010000222.1:0-6568 GCA_041623325.1 Lentisphaeria bacterium
ATGGCTCGCCCTGGCCGCCGACGACACGGTCGGCAGCGTTGCCGCCTTAGTCAACTGCTGCGGCGTGACCGACCTGACCGACGACAAATGGAATCGTCACTTTTCCCACTTGCCCGATTCGCTGGACGAAGCCAAAAAAGTGTCTCCTTTATACAACTTGAAGGGGAGGTCATGTCCGGTTTTAAACTTGGCTGGTGATCTCGATCCGATCGTGCCGAGTTCTGAGACCCGCAGATTCCACCAAGCCTGCCTAAGGAAAGGGTTGCCGTCGGAATATCAAAGCTGGGACGACATCGGCCATGCCTTTATCCTGACCAATTACCACGCTACCGACTTTCAGGTAACCAGAGCGCTGCGCAAAATTGACCAGTTCCTGGTTCGTAACGGCATTCTTAGGCCGGAGGACTGCTCAGTCGGTCGCGAGCAGCAGAACCTTGCCTGATTTGCCTTTGCGGGCCCGTTCGATCATCTCCAGCGCCTGCGACAGCGATATCTGCCCGCTTTGCCAGCGGCTGAAAACATGGTTTGCCACCTTGGACATCCGGGCCTCCTGTTCGTCGCGCCACCCCTCCGGACAGCCATTGTCGAAATAGGTGATCAGCGCCGGATCAAGTCCCGTGTCGGTCCGCCCCGAGATCAGACCGCGTTGCACCAGATGTCCGGAAACCTGTTTGGAACTCAAAAAATCCAGGAATTGCAAAGCGAAATCCTGATGCTCCGAGCGGTTGGAGACACAGATATAATGCGAGATCAACGGGCAGTAGCCACCCGGGTTGACCGGAAGCGGCAAATAGCGGGACACCGGCGGCGTTCCGACTTTCGCGGGAGGAAGCGAATAGCTGCTGGCCTCGACGATCAGGTTGCCGGTGTAGTCTGTCGAATCGTGTTGTTGATTGAAGCAGACCGAGTCGTTGAACAATTCCCCGAACCTCTCAAGAAAAGCCTGAACGTCCGGGCGGTTCAGATCCAGTTGTTCAACACGTTCCCCTTTCTTCAGGATGCCGGCCAGGGCCATATAATAACCGAGCACGAAGCAACTGGAGATCACGCTGGTTTTGCCCTGTTTTTCCTTCAGGACCGCCCTGGTTGACTTCAGATAGGCCATGAAATCGTCGAACGAATCCCAGCCTGCAGAGGGAGAAAGCCCGTTGGCCTCGCAAGCCTGGTCGTTGGCAATCATCGCGTAAACGGCGGCGGTGACCGGGATGCCGTAAACCTTGTTCCCCCGCCGCACTTCTCCGTATAGATTGGGATGAAACGTGTCCATCTCGTTAATGTGGCCGGACAGTTCACAAGCCATGCCTTGCTCTATATAGGGGCGGATGCGGAACGACTGGATCTGGAAAAGATCGCTTTCCATACCGACATTCGGGCTGACCGTATAGTTGATGTCCACCTGAAAATCGTGATTGACCGCATTGAATGCGTCGACGATCTCACCCCAAACCCGGCTGTACAGGGGCTCATGTTCGACCATGGTCAGGGTTATGCGCGGCATCTCCTGAAGAATATGGGGCATCTCCATCTCGTACCCGAAATCGGAGATCGACGGTTCTTGCGGCGCTTCCCGGGAACCGACGGACATTTGGGCGGCCAAGGCGGCATTCTTGACGAATACCCCACGGCCGCGATGCGATTCCAGCACCCCGACAGAGGCCAGTTGCGCAACGGCCATGCGAACCTGTTTGAGCTTGCCGTCAAACAGCATGTCAGCCATGTCCTTGAGCGACGGCAGCAGGTCGTCGTTGACATATCCATTGTCAACGATGTATTTCAGAATGGCCTCAATCGCCATCGAGTAGCCGAATTTCTGGTTTTTCCGGTTCTTTACCCTAGCCATTTCACCCGTTCCAAAGCCGTCGCCAACAGTCTCTCGGCCGAGCACAAAATCCGAGAATATGCCCAACCTTGCCTTTCCAACATTATACGCCGGACAACGGGCATTTCAACAATTAACCCATGTTTTCCCGAATTGCCTGGTCTAAAACCATGTTCTAAAACAACCAAAATTATAATCGTTCTCTTCTTAAGAGACGCTTTTCTAAGCCGACCATAGTAGCCGGAATCCAAATGGTCGCCGGCTACCTAGGGCCCTTGCAAGGCTAAAATTTAGTGTTGGGTAGTTCCCCAGGGCGTAGCCCTCAGCTGGTATGTCACCCCTTTTCGGGCCGGAGCTTCCAGCTTATCTGAACACCAGTCCGTCCCTTATCGGCCGCAGCACTTCTTGAATTTTTTGCCGCTGCCGCAGGGGCAGGGCTCGTTGCGTCCGGCGCGGGTGTTGGGGGGTGGGCTGTAGGAGGGGACGGCGGCGGCCATCTGGGCCTGGCGGCGTTCTTGGACAATGTCCCGGGCCAGTTTGTGTAGGCCGGGCAGGGCGTGGCGGTAGAACATCTTCCAGCCTTCGCAGAGCTGGCTGAGCTGAGTGGGATCCTGGCCGCGGTCGGGGCGGTTTTTCGGGCAGCAGCCCGCGCAGAACCGGAGGTAGTCGCAGCTGGCGCACTCGGCATTGCAGCAGGTTTTGCGGCGTCCGAAGCTTTCGTAGAGGGGGGAGTTCAGCAGTTCCTCCCAGCTGTTCTCCATGATGTTGCCCAGCTTCCACTCGGGAGTCACGAAGAAGTCGCAGGGATAGATGTCGCCGTTGTGCTCCACCACCAGATACTGACGGCAGTCGCGCCCCATGCTGCAGCAGTTGGCCACGCCCTCGACCATCATGGTTAGGATCGAGTCGAACAGACGGACCGAGACGCGCCGGGTGTCCTGCCGAATCCACTCGTCGTAGATGCCGCACAGAAACTCGCCCCACTGACGGCCGGTGATGGCGAAGGGCATCAGGTTGCCGGTCGCATCGTATTCGACGCATTCGATGTACTGGTGGTAGAGCACGCCCAGTTCGTCGCGGAGGTAGCGATAGATTTCCCGGGGGGAGTCCACATTGGCGCTGTTGACCAGGGTCAGCACGTTGTATTCCACCTTGTGCCGCTTGAGCATTTCGACTCCCCGCATGACCATGGCGTGGGAGCCGGTGCCGGCGATGGTCGGCCGGTTGCGGTCGTGGATCTCCGGGGGGCCGTCGATGCTGACCCCGACCAGAAAGTGATATTGGCCCAGGTGGCGGGCGAAGTCGTCGGTGATCAGGGTGGTGTTGGTCTGCAGGCCGTTGGAGACGCTGGCCCTGGAGCGCCCATACTGCTCCTGGAAGGCGGTCACCTTCCTGAAGAACTCCACCCCCATCAGAGTCGGCTCCCCCCCCTGCCAGCCGATGCTGTAGTTGGGCTGGTCGGTGGCCATGAAGCTGCTGATCAGGCGCTCGAGCACCTCGTCGGACATGCGGTGCTTGCTGCTTTCCGGATATAGTTCGCACTTGCCCAGATAGAAGCAGTATTTGCAGCGCAGATTGCAGTCGGCCGAAGCCGGTTTGACGAGCAGCGAGAAGGGATGCATATCGAGAACTTCTTGATCTGAAAGGCAACAGCTGAGGGGTGCGGGGCTTCCGGCGGAAACCACCTATAAGCTACGAGCCGAGGCAAGGATTTCAAGGATGGTCGCGGCCGGGGGCGGCCGCCGTCACTGGGGCAACGCCCCATGAGCGCTGTCAGGAATGTCCCAGAGAAAGCTCCTCGTGTGCCGATGCCTCCAACCGCCAGACGACAACGGGGCACGACAGCGCGAGACGACTGTTGGTCGACCGTGAGGCTCGTGTCCCGCAATCGTGCCCCGTGATCGTGTCCCGATGCCCCCAACCGCCAGACGACGACGGCGCACGACAACGCGAGACGACTGTTGGTCGGCCGTGAGGCTCGTGTTCCGCAATCGTGCCCCGTGATCGTGTCCCGATGCCCCCAACCGCCAGACGACGACGGTGCACGACAGCGCGAGACGACTGTTGGCCGACCGTGAGGCTCGTGTCCCGCAGTCGTGCCCCGTGATCGTGTCCCGATGCCCCGATTAGCCAGACGAGTGGCGGTCGCCACGTTTGATGCGGAGCACGACAACGCCAGATGATGTCCCTAGGGCTTGGCAGACCAGGTGGGACTAATCTAGCTTGAAATATCCTTCCGCAACGTGTGGAACCAGGCTGGAGGCATAGAACAAACTCCGTGTTGGCCGTTCTACCTCACGGTGTATGGTCTGGCTCTTCCTCCAGCCAGAGGATGCTGGTGACACCGCGGGGATAGTACTTGCTGCCGTGGGCCACGCCGCTGCGCATCTGATCACTCCAGGCGAAGCGCAGGTTTTCCTCCTGCAGCAGCCACCGCCGATGGGCGGCATCGGCCATTTGGCCGGTGGCGGGGGTGCGAATCCCCAGAACCCGGCGAGCCACAAACTGGCAGAGATAGATCTTGGAAAGCCAGGAGTTGTCGGCGGTGCTGGATAGCTGCCAGCCGCCATCCGGGTAGAGGCAGACCCCCGGCACGAGAATGGTGGTGAGGTGTCTGCTCAGAGCCTGGATCAACTGTCCGAAGCGGCCGTTGGGGTCCAGGGCCTCCTTCTGGTCCAAAACGTAGGGGAACACCAGCCCCTCGATAGCCGGAATGATCCGGCTGTCGCACGCTTCCCCCATCACGGCCGGGATATACCCCTCATCCGTCATGAAGGAAACGATCGTGGCGGCGGCGCGGTCGGCCTGGCCCCCGGCCACACGGGCCAGCTCGCACTGATTGGCTTCGGCGAATATCCGCTCCATGGCCAGGTAGGCCGCCCAGCCTTTGACCGCCATGTAGACATTGTGGCGGGCCTGCCCGAGGGAGGTGTCCAGGCTGTCGTAGGTGGTGATCTCGGCCCCGTCTGCCGTCCGCGAGCTGTCCAGGGCCATGATGCCGTTGCGTTCGGCGGCCACGGGATTGTCGCGGTTGAGCATGGACTGCAAACAATCTTCAAATACCGGCAGGTTATCGGCGAGCCAGGCCTTGTCCCGGCTTTGCCGGGCATAGACGGCCGCGCAAAGCACCCAGTTGACCAACTGCTCATGGGTCATGTGCGAGAAGCAACCCGTCAGGGCCGAGAGTTCGTAGGAGGAGAAACCCGGGGCGGTGAAATGGTTGCGCACCCCCATATCGTGGCAAAAGCTGATTCCGCCGGGATGGTCGTTGCCACCGCCGGGAAAATGGACCGTATCGCGATAGGAATAACGGGAGGTGAACAGGTCCAGTTCGTTCCTGACCGTCCAGGGGTTCATGCGCATCTCGAAGAAGAGCTGGTCGACGGTCAGATCGAAGGTGTTGAGCATGCGGTATTCGCCTTCGTTGACCACCCAGAGCGGCTTGCCCTCATGCTCCAAAAGCTGAGTCGAGCCGTAGTAACTGCGAATGGCATGGATCATCTGGAACCGCTGGTCGTCGTTCAAGTGGGCGGCGCCCAGCAACCGGTCCGACTGCTCGGCCCGGCGGCGGATATCCTCGAAATTCTTCAAACTGTACGCGGCCACCTCGGCCAGGCTGTTGAAAAAACGGCTGTACAGATACGAGGTCGGCATGCCGGTGGTCACGATCCCGCCGCGGAAGAAACAGACGGCAAAGCGGAAGGTGCGCGTCTGTCCGGCGGGCACGGTGCCCACCAGCAGAGCGGTGCCTCCCAGTCCGAACCGATAATTGGCCGCTGTCTCTTCCCTCAAGGCATCCTCCGCCGTGAAATGCTGGCGGGCGTGGACAGTGGCATCGTCGGAGAAGATGCCGGTGGACTGGCCCTTGCAGATTCCGACGCCCCCGCGGTCCAGGTCCACGACGTGAAGGGCGTCCGGGTTACCGGTGGGCATGAACCCGAAAAACGCCTTGCGAGCCGTTTTCCCCTGGCGATTGTCCAGAGTCAGCTCCGCCAGCACCGACGGGCGGACCACCGCCTTCAACTGGTCGGCGGAACACCCAACCGGGTCGGGGACCGCTTCCACGGGAGAGTAGATCGAAAAGGTTAAATCCCCGGCCTTCCACTTATCCTCCCCCAGGCGAAAGTCCCGGCATATGGCCTCGGGCCGGAAGGGCTTGATCAAGCCTTCGGCCGAGGTTCCTTCGTTTGTGTGGTCGTAGCGGGCGCTCTCGCTCTCCGCCCCTTCGAAGAACGGCAGGGCCTCGAAACGCCCGCCTTCGGGGGCCTCCATCCCGATATAGAGATTCTCGTCCGCCGGGCCGCCCAGCTCAAGTCCGAGTCCGCCGTTCCGGCCCCGGCATCCGGCCGTGAAACTGCTATGGGCCCCGATCGGGGCGTGAAAGGCATTGTAGAATATCGTCATGGCCATGCTCCTGTTCGGTTGCCTTGGGTGCGGCGCTGCTAAACCAGCTTTTACCTTAAGGCAAATCCACGGGCAAACCTTGACAATGACACCGAAAAGCAGCATGATAACACGCTTTTTCCGCAACCGTATTGAAGCCTTTCGTGCCCGCAGCGGAGCGTTTGATGGCTGACCTGCCAACAGAACCGGCCCCCTTTCTGGTGCCATTGTCCGACTTCGTCCCGGCTGGGCAGATGCCCATCCATGTCAACCTGGCGCCGTCGCCGGCACCGGGTAGGCCGACTCCGGCGGCGGATCGGACTGACAAGCTTCACCTGCACGATTTTACTGAGCTGATTCTAGTCA
>JBFJXC010000223.1:0-6531 GCA_041623325.1 Lentisphaeria bacterium
GCGCTTTCGGCCTGGCCATGGATCCCAACGGACTTCGCTACCTGGAGACCTGTCTCGAGGCAGGCATGGCCGAGCACTGCGACATCATCAGCTACCATGGCTACAAGTACATGCCGGAGCAATACACGGAACAGGAGTTTCCCGCTTTCCGTAGGCTGCTGAAGGAGTACAAGCCTACGCTCGAGTACTGGCAGGGGGAGACCGGGTGTCCCTCCAAGAATCCGCCCAACTCGACCATGGCGCTCAATCAGATGCGGGTGAGCGAGGAGATTCAGCGCCGCTGGCTGTTGCGACGCGTACTCCTCGAGCTCGGGCAGGACGCGAAGATGGTCAACTACTTTACCATGGGGGATTTTGGGAAATACCTCTTGGGCGGTGATCTGGGCTTCAGCTCCCACAAGGGGCTTCTGCGCCTGGAGGACGGCAGCCGAAAGCCGGCTTACTTTGCCTTGCAGGCACTGGCCTCCCTTCTCCACGACCCCATCGAAGCGGCGGACGGACGCACCTCCTTTCGGCTCGAATCGGGGGAGGACGGCAATGCCATTACCCGCGAACAGGCCGCCTCCGCATGGCAGGTCAACCTGGTTCGCGGCGACGTGCCGGTCCACGCCTGGTGGCTGCGCGAGTCGGTTGAAGAAGAGAGTGTGTGGAAGAGCCTGACCTATTATTGCTGGCTGCACGGAAATCTGAGGCTCACCGACCCCGTGCTGATTGACCCGACCCACCAGGATGTCTATGCGCTTGAGCTGGAAGGAACCAAGTTCGCCAATCTGCCCATCTCCAACTCACCCATGTTGCTTACCGATCGGTCAATCGTGGATATCGCGGCTCAATAATGAAACGCCCCAACACTAGATTCCGACATTGTTGGACGATGGCGGTCGAAAAAGACATGTTTTTGGGTCGGATAAGCTATTTTTCTACATGTTTTCTCGGGTACTCAATAGTTGTAAAAACCCAAGTTTGACGAGTCGGTCCATGAGAGGCAGGTTTTGCGGGCCGCTGTAAGGATCCGTTCAGAAGGCCCCTTTGCCCGCCGCGTCCATTCGGACGCGAAAAGCAAACAGGTCCGGCGCAAAACAAGAAATCGTCATGATGAAACCTATCGGAACGCTACGTCCTGTTCACTCCAAGGCTATCGCGAGGTCGAAGATCGGCGTCGGCTTTGAATGCCTCGAGCGAGAGATGTGGGAGGATACCCCCGACCTCTATCGCCTGGCCGGTGCGTCCGGGACCAAACATGCCCGTGTGCAAACGGGCTGGTTCCGCTGCGAACGGGAAAAGGGAACCTACGATTTCGCCTGGCTCGAGGCGATTGTGGACAAACTGCGCGAGCAAGGCATTCAACCCTGGTTCAACCTGGGCTACGGCAACAAGCACTACTGCACGGAATCGGGCAGCGACGACTGCGCCGGCTATCCGCCGATCGCCGACGAAGCGGCCCGGACCGGCTGGTGCAACTATGTAAAGGCCCTGGTCCGACACTTCGCCGGCAAGGTCACCCATTATGAAATTTGGAACGAAGCCGACTGCAGCGGCTTTTGGCTGCGGGGACCGAATTGCGACGAGTACATGGAGTTGGTCAAGCTCACCTCGCCCGTCATCCGCGCCAGCGACGCCAGGGCCAAGGTGATCGGCGGCGCCATCGGGCGCTCCATCGCCCTGCAATACGCCTTCGACATTATCCTCAACTACCTCGAGCAGGGCATTGCCAGGCACATCGACGCCTTCACCTATCATCGCTACCACATTATGCCCGAACTCAACCGCTCGTCGGACAACCGGCTCCTGCGCAAGCTATTCGATGAGCATGGCGGCGCGCATGTGGAGCTTTGGCAGGGCGAATCCGGCTGCCCATCGGTTCCATCCACCATCGAGGCGCTCGCCAACACGCCGGTCACCGAAACGATCCAGGCGAAGGTGGCGCTGCGCAGCATCGTCACCGACCTGGCCTTCGGAGTCGACTACACCTGCTACTTCACCCTGTCGGATTTCAAGTACTACTACCGCAACGGACTCATCCCCAAACCGACCTATTTCGGCCTGCTGACCACCGATGCGCCGCCGCGAGCCAAACCAGCCTTCTACGCCTTCCAGAACCTGTGCACGCTCTTTGACGACCAAACGGAACTTGCGGAGGACCTGAAGGTCGATATCGAACTCGATCCGTTCCCGGAGGAGGAGCGCTTCACCTTCCAGGAACTGAAGATTCGTCTGCACACCGCCACCTTCCGTCGCCACGGCTGGCCTTTGATCGCCTACTGGGAAGCGGCCGACCTGATCCCCGAGGTGGCGGGAAACCCGCCATACCAGGTGCGGGAGCTGCTGCTCCAGCTCTGGACGGCCGGGAAGCCGCTCCAACGACCGGTCGTCATCGACCCGGCCACGGGCGAACTATTCGAACCCGAGACCGTCACGGTTCATTCGGCCCGGCGCCTGGAATTGGGCCCCGCCCCGCTCAAGGACTATCCGATGATCCTGACCGACTATGCGGCGATTTCCGAACTCATCTGCACATGAAAACCAGGCAACCTCCGAAGGGCAGAAAGCTGGGGTGGCAGGTATTATCTGGAACAACACGAAACGCACGAGCACTTGCCCCACAGTGGCAAGCTCAGCGCTGGCGAAGTATTTCCCAAATCCACACCGAGGGAAGCGCGGTGGCGGCACCGGTCTGTCAGTCTTTGTTGAAAGCCGCGTCGAAGGCGGTAGCGGAGGGTGGGATGTCGATGGCACGCACAAAGCGGCAGGCTTCGGCAGCGCCATGCTCGCGGTCCATGCCGGCATCCTCCCACTCGACCGAGAGCGGGCCACGATAGCTGATGCGGTTGAGGGCGCGAATGATCGCCTCGAAGTCGATTTTGCCTCGGCCTAGCGAGCGGAAGTCCCAAAAACGTCGCCGGTCGCCGAAGTCGAGATGTCCGCCAAACACGCCGGCTTCGGTGGGGGTGCTGCTCCAGTCCACATCCTTCATGTGCACGTGGTGGATGCGGTCGCCGAAACGATGGATGAACTCGACGGTGTCCACGCCTTGGTAGCCAAGATGGCTGGGATCGTAGTTGAACCCGAAGGCGGGGTGGCCGTCGACGGCATCGATGGCGCGTTCGGCACTGGCGATGTCGAAAGCGATTTCGGTGGGGTGGACTTCGAGGGCGAACTTGAGGCCGAGTTTATGGAATTCGTCCAGTATCGGGGTCCAGCGTGTCGCGAAGTCGGCGTACCCGGCATCGATCATGGCCGGCGAGGCCGGAGGGAACGAATAGAGAAGGTGCCAAATGCTGCTGCCGGTGAAGCCGTTGACCACCTTCACGCCGAGTTGGGCGGCGGCGCGGGCGGTTTTGATCATCTCCTCGGCGGCTCGCTGACGGACGCCTTCCGGATCGCCGTCGCCCCAGATGGCCGGCGGCAGGATGCTTTGGTGCCGTTCGTCGATCCGATCGCAGACGGCTTGCCCGACCAGATGGGAGGAGATGGCATAGACGTTCAAGCCGTACTTGGCCAGTAGCTCTTTTTGTTTTCGGCAGTAGGCGGCATCGGCCTTGTCCACCTCGAAATGATTGCCCCAGCAGGCCAGTTCCAGGCCATCGTAGCCGAAGGACTTGGCTTTTTTACAGAGGATTTCAATGTCCAGATCGGCCCACTGGCCGGTGAAAAGGGTAACGGGGCGTGGCATCGGGTTTTCTCCTTTTGGGTACGGGGATAGGTTTCAGGGGTTCAGTGGTTCGGGGGGGGCGGAAAATCGTGATCGCGTTCGTCATCCCGCTCGTGATCGTCCGACCGTCGGACCGGTCGAATCGGTCCGACACCCCTGGAGCCGGGTTACGGCTCACACCTCCATCTTCACCCAGACGGCCCCGGCTTTGGCGGAGCGCACGCAGGCGTCGATAAAGGCCATGCCGCGAACCCCGTCGGAGACGGTGGGGACATCCATCTCGGCAGCGCTCGGCGTCTGTCCGGCCAAGGTCTGGCGCAGGGCTCCGGCGAAGTTTCGGTAGAGATTGGCGAAGGCTTCCAGAAAGCCCTCGGGGTGTCCGGCGGGCAAACGGGTGTTGGCCAGGGCCGCCTCGGACAGACGGTCGGCATAGTTGCCGCCAGCGCGGAGGATTTCCCGCGGCCGGTCCAGATGCATGCGGATCAGGGTGTTGGGCTCTTCTTGCCGCCACTGCAGGCCGCCTTTTTCGCCGTAGATGCGGATGTTCAGACCGTTCTCCTCGTCCACGGAAATCTGACTGGCAAAGAGGATGCCCTTGGCGCCGCCCCGGTAGCGAATCAGACAGTTGCCGTCGTCCTCCAGCTGGCGGCCGTTCACAAAGGTGGTGAACTCGCAGCAGAGTTCCTCGATCTGCAGGCCAGTGATGTATTCGGCGAGATTTTCGGCATGGGTGCCGATATCGCCCATGCAACATGAGGCCCCGGCCCGCTTGGGATCGGTTCGCCAGTTGGCCTGTTTCTGACCGGAGGCTTCCAACTGCGTGGCCAGCCAGCCCTGGGGATATTCCACCACCACTTTGCGAATCGCCCCGAGGGCGCCGGAGCGCACCAATTGGCGCGCCTCCTTGACCATCGGGTATCCGGTGTAGTTATGAGTCAGGCCGAAGAGCAGACCGCTTTGTTTCACCTGGGCTTCAAGCCGCCGGGCCTCGTCCAGATTCAAGGTCATGGGCTTGTCGCTCATCACATGGAACCCCGCCTCCAAAGCCGCCTTGGCCACCAGATAGTGCATGAAATTTGGGGTGACGATGCTGACGAAGTCCATGCGCTCGCCCTCGGGCAGTTGCGCTTCCTTTTCGAACATCTCCTGATAGGAGCCGTAGGCCCGTTCCTCGGGCAGATACCAGGACCTCCCGGATTCGCGACTGCGTTGCGGGTCCGAGCTGAAGGCCCCGCAGACCAGTTCGATCTCGTTGTCGATGGCCGCGGCCATACGGTGCACCGTGCCGATGAAGGAGCCAATGCCCCCGCCGACCATACCCATGCGCATTTTTCGGTTCACGCCACTCTCCTTTCATTGGAAAATTCGTTTAATGAAATTACTGCAGACGGGCGGGTTGGAATTGGCGGAAACCCGCAAACTCTTGTAGATTTTCGGCATGATCGTGATCGCCGCCCGCCAGACGCCTCCCATCTTAAGCCGTGGACAAAGACATGCCTGACCCACCTCGACTTGCAAACGATTTTTTCGCCGAGCTTTCGGATGCCGGGCAGCTGAGCATGCTTTTCGAGCACCTGCCCGATGTCCACTACTTCGTAAAAAACCGGCGGGGCCAGTTCATGCTGGTCAACCGCAACTTTTTGGATCAGTGCGGCGTTCGCGACATGCGTCAAGTGCTGGACAAGACCGACTTCGACTTCTTCCCGCTGGATCTGGCCCAGGAATATGTCAGCGACGACCGGAAAGTTCTGGAGCAGGGGCTAACCATCGTCAACAAGGTGGAACTGGTGCGCAACAAGGAGGGGGCGATCAACTGGTTCATTACCACCAAGATACCGTTGCATGACCGGCAGGGCCGCATCCACGGGCTGGCGGGCATTACGAGGGATATGGACCGCTCCTCGACCAGCTGGCAACCTCTGAACCGCATGGCCCCGGTGGTCGACTACATCCGCAACAATCTGGAGGGAACGTTGTTAATCCCGGATCTGGCTTCGCGAGCCTGTCTGTCGGTCAGCCAGTTCGAGCGCCGGTTCAAGTCGTTGTTCAACATCACGCCGTTGAAATACATCATCAAGATGAGAGTGATGGCTGCCTGCCGCGAACTGGCGGAGAGCGACGAGAGCATCTCCCGCATCGCCTTCAAACTCGGCTTCTATGATCACAGCGCCTTTACCCGACACTTCAGTGGGCTGATCGGAATGCCCCCCAAGGAATTCCGGCGGCGAAATCTTAATTTCACATCCGCTGAGCGATAGGTCTGGCGAGTCGGTTCCCCGAGGAGTCAGCACCCCGTCTTTCAGTTTCTTGGTCGAAAAAGCCAACTTTTTTAGCCAAATAAGCCATTTTTGCTTTACTGACATTCTGCACCGGACTGTTCGCCGCCGCCCTGCCGACCGAGTATCAAGCCTATAAACGGCAGGTCCTGAAGACGCCCGGGATCATCCGCTTCTACACCTTTGAAGAAGGGGCAAGGCGAGGAGGTCTACAATCATGTGCTGATCGCCTCCAAGCGCACTGCGGTCACCGGCGGCTCGCTGGGCTCGCTGACGGTTCCTTACTACAATCCGTACCGTTACGATTCCAGCTATGCCTGGAATCCCACCGAAGACGACAAACCCCTGATTCCGTTCCGCTGGGGACGCGGACGCTTTCCCGGCAAAAGTTCCATTATCGGCGGCAACAATCTGCGCGGGCTTTACCGCAGCGGCATATCCGGCAAGGAATTCGGTGCCGGATTCACCTTCGGCATGTGGCTGAGATTTCATGACGCCAAATCCACGGGCCACCTTCTGGCCCTGAAGAATGTGAAAGGCTCGAACGGGACCTTTCAGTTGAACAAGAAAAAGGACGGCCTTGCCTTCCAGATATTGGGCGAA
>JBFJXC010000224.1:0-6481 GCA_041623325.1 Lentisphaeria bacterium
CCCGCCCTCGCAAGGGTCGAATAGTCTGACGACATTCTTTTCGAAGTTGGCGTGGAAAATCGAGCCCGAACTCATGCCGTAGGTCGGACAGCCGTTGTGGTCGAAGAGGCACAGCTCCCCGTTGAAGTCCAGGCGGGCCACCACGGCCATGCCCTTCCACTCGGCCGGAACCTGCCCGGTGATGTGGAACCAGGCGCAATCCCACTCGCTGCCCCAGCCGTCGCCCTTTTGGACGGGCTGGTAGTCGCCCTGCAGGCGCTCCGACCAGGCCACCGGCTCGGCGGTCTTGTAGAAGCTTGCCTGCAAGGGAGTCCGATCGGTGAACACCGCGCCTTTGTTCAGGCGTTCCAGGAATTTGGCGATCCGGGTTTCATAGAGTTTGGTCTTTTCGCGTCGCATAGGGAAGCCTTATGTTGGACGTTGGATACAAACGTTTGGATCGTACTGTAGCGCCGGCTCGCCGCCGCGCAACCAAACGGTTGGATTTTCGCAGCGGGGGGCACAGGAAGGCCGGGAATCCCGCGAAGATGGGGCAAGGGGAACGGACAGAACGGACAAAACGGACGGACTGGCCCCTCCGAAGGGGACCAGGACTAGAGCCCGGGGTGAAACCCTCAGCTTTTTGGGTGGTTTCGAGTGGTTCGGTGGGAGGCTTCCATTAGTGAAGATTAGTGGTCAGTTTCTTCGGGGCTGACCATAATGATTGGCATAGCGTCAAGTAGGTTCAGTAAGCTCAGTTTTCATCCCTTTGGTCATTGCCCTCCTTATCTGTTATTTCGTGCTTGAGGCGCTAGACTACTCGCATGGCACGGACCACGCACATCATTGTCAGCGACCTGCACATGGGATCGCCTCATTTCCGGCGGGAGGCTTTTCAGGCCTTTCTCGAGCAGCTGCCCGAGGACGCGGTCCTGGTGCTCAACGGGGACACCCTGGACAATCCGGCCCGGCCTTTGCCTCCGGACCATGCCCAGGTTCTGGACCGCATTCTGGGCCGCGCCTCTGAGGTCCGGGGCAATGCGTCATGGTCTTCGGAGGATAGCCCGGTGGTTTGGGTGCAGGGCAACCACGACTGGGGCTACCGGCCGGAGGCTGCCGACGGCGACATCCACTGGTGCCAGACCTACCGCATCGGCGACCGCCTGTTCGTCGCCCATGGCCACGACTTCGACTCGCTGATGCCGCACCACTGCTACTTCATCAAGATTTTCGGGTGGTTTCATAAACTGCGGATTCTGCTGGGAGCGCCGCCCGTTCACGTGGCCGAGTATGCCAAAAGCTGGTCGCGGTTGTACACCGTGCTGCGTCGGCATGTGATGCGCAACGCCCTGCGCTTCGCGCAGGAGGAGGGCTGTCAGGCGGTGACGTGCGGGCATGTTCATTATCCCGAGGAACTGGAAGTGGAGGGAACCCGCTACCTGAACACCGGCACCTGGACCGAGGATGATTTCCGCTACATCCAGGTGACCGACCAAGCGATATTCCTGAAACATTACCGGGAATCGTGAATCGTGCCGCGATCTCGTGCCGTGCCTCCTGGCAGATCGGTACACGACCGCGGAACGTGATCTTGCCCCCGAAAAGCCCGAAAAGACGCGAAAATGTGGCGTCAGCCACCCATCCTGCCTTAACGGATCGTGTCACCATGCGGTTTAGCTCATTCAACGCACAGGTCGACTAAGTTAGTTGAAGTCATCGGTAACCGCGAGGTCCCAAGTTTCGGCACCGTCCTTGGAGACCAGGGTGACAATGCCGCTGGCGGCGGGGTTGCGCATGGCGCCATTTGTCCACGAGTCCCAGAAGGGATTCTTCCGGGGAGTGACCGGTTTTTTGCCTGCCCAGACCATTGCTTCCTGATCAGGCCGGTGAAACAGCAGAAACTCGACCATGTCCCGTGACATGAAGCTCTGCCGGGGATTGCTGAAGTAGGTCAGATACAGGCGATCGCGGCTGGGGTCATAGCACATGCGCTGGTACCAAACATAGTAAAGACGCTTGAAGGGCGCCACCAAGGTCCGCTCTTTTTCCCAAGGCTGTCCGGATTTTTTGCGGAAAAGCGTGATCCGGTTGTTATAGGTTCCCGTCGTGCTGCGGTGGGTGGTGTAGAGGGTGTCGTGCCGGTCGCAGTTCAGAGAAGCATAGCTGACCAGCGGGGTCTCCGAACCATTTGGCACCACGTATTCAGGCGTTGACCATTCGGAGATATCCAGCGGGCGCATAGTATGGGTATAGACCACCGGGTTGTGATGCCCGTTGATGATCACATGGAGGATGCCCTGGCTGTCGACGGTGATGGCGGGCCAGTTGTGACTGTCGACCGCGCCGCCGCCGGAACCGACGTAGACGGGTTCGCCCAGTTTTTTTGAGGCGATGTCATAGACAACCACGAAGGTGGGGACGCCGTCCTTGGAATAGGCCGTGGGATAGTTTGAGGTTTTTTCCAGATGGATGCGATAGCCGGAGGAAAGCAACAGTCCGGGATGGCTCTCGGGCATGGCCGGCAGGGTTGTCGCCACGGGGGTGTCGAGCAGGTTGGGCAGTTTCCACTTATCCCATATTTTACTGCCGTCCGCAGTGAGTTTGCGCACCGTTTCGGGATACGCGGACGGGCTAGGGGCCCAGCCGTAGACTATATAGATTTTGCCGGCCACGCTCAGGGCTACGTTGCCGTCGCCGGAGTGAAAGTTCACATCCATGCCTCGGTCGCTGAATTTCACCTTGTTGGATAGGTCGAGGCTGCCGTCCGGACGTTTTTCTGGCAGGAGCAGATAGCCGCCCCGGTCCGCATCCGGAAAATAGCCGTAGTCGGCCAGCAGGAGCACGGGGGGTCGCTTCAGGCAGTCCCAATTGTGCCCGTCGAGTTTTTCGAACGAGGCCCGGCGCCCAGGCAGCTTGTACACCGACCAGGTTTTAAGTTTGTCGCGAGAATGGAGCAGCAACGTGCAGCGGGTCTTCCAGCTGAACTTGAGCCCTTTCTCGTTCAGTTGCTCAGCCTGAACCAGGGCGTAGACATCGCCGTCACTGTCGAAGCGGATCGTTGGGTTGCCGCCCTGGGCGCCCCATTCGTTCTGAAACCCCTTCCAACCCTGGCTTTCGGCCCATTTAATCAGCACCGGCTTCAGGTCGCAGGTCTGCCATTGTCCTTGGGGGGAAAGCCATTGGATCCGGTCGCCGGAATAAATATAGGTCCGGCCGTCTGGGGCGACACTCGGATATCCGGCATTGAAACGGGGATAATACTTATGCAGGGCCCGCTCCGCCAAGAAATAGGGCTGATGGGTGATGAAACGACCGGGAGAGATGACGGGTTCTGGGGAGGCTTTTTCCGGGAATTCATGGTTCAATCGCGGCAGGGGCTGGTCTTGGAACCGGTTATTGTAGCAGAACCCTGATGCCGGGGGATTGGGGAGCGCTGCGGAGCTGGCCTGGCTCAGTCGTATATTGTCCAGATGCAGCACGGTGTAGGGATTCGGAAGGTGACCAAACGCCTTGGCGAAAAAATAGACCGCGCTGACGGTATGCCAGCCGCCGGGCTTGCCGAGGGTCACAAACTGAGCGAAGGGGAGCGTGACATGCCGCCAGCCGGTGAAATCCGTTTTGAACGGATGCAGATAATAGTCTCTCTCCGGGGTTTGGGGATTGGGGGAGCGGACCCCGAAATAGATCGTATCATCGGTATTGGCCTCCGAATAGACATCGAATTCGACCGCCGTAGCCTGGCTCCAGTCACTGGGAATGTCCTCACTGGCCAGGGTCGGATAGCGCGGCAGGTCTTTCCAGAGTCCGGACGAGGTTCCGCTGCTGACGTGCTGGTCCGCAAGTGCCAGGCCGGACGACAGCTCGGCCAAGGTCACCGGCTTGACCACCCAATGCGAATCGTGAAGCGACTGCGAACACCACAAGTCCGCTTCGCCCAACTGAAAGTCCCGCATCATGACCGGCAGATCGGTCGGAGCGGTTTTCCACGCCCCCTGCACCTCGAAATCCGATATATTGGCGGCAATGTCCCGACCGTTCGCTGTCGCCGTCAACAATGCCGCCATTAGACACAAAATTTGTATCAACATGGTTAAACTTACATTCAAAATTTCGTTTAAGCCCCGAATGGGGCGAAGGCATGCAGCCCTGGGCTAGACATCTGCTTCGGCTTCAGCCAGAGACAGGTCGCAGGCCGGCATGGTCCGTTTTGCGGACTTTTCGACCGTTTCCCTTTGTTTGCCAGCTGCATAGATAAGCAGCCCTCCCACCAGGCCAATTCCGGCACCGATGCACAGAAAGACCATGCGACCGGACAGCGGATTGGGAATGAAAATCCCCAAAAAGATAAAAGCCCCATAGGCCAGGCTGAGCCAACCCAGGGTCCGGGCCTGTTCACCGTCGCTTTCGGCAATTCCTTCGGCCTCCAAATCGATGGGGGTGCGCTGCTTCCGGAAAAAGTTTTCAATTTGCTCATTGCGTTTGTCGTCTGGCTTGGGCTCCCGGTAGAACAGCATGCTCAGGAAAAACCAGCCTGTGCAGACCGCCGTCACCAGCAGATTGGGAATCATCCAGCTCACATCGATGCGAGCTTGCTTGGTCAAAGGCCCGATGGCCTGTTCGGCAATCTCCGTTACCGGAATCACCTTCATGGTCAGCACCGCCACCACGAACCCGATAAAAACCGTGCTGGCCGCCGTCCACGACGGAATACGCTTGATAAACAAGGCCAGCACCAGCGGAATGAGCATGGGCTGGGCGATCAGGGACCCGATCAGTCCGCCCAGCTCGAAGATAGGCAAGCCCTTGAATTCGGAAAACTTGAGTCCTACCACAACCAGCGATCCCCCGAGAATCAGGGTGAAGATCTTGGCGACCCGAATCGCCTCTTTCTCGCCGCAGTGTGGCCGGATCACCGCCTGATAGATGTTCTTGACAAAGATGCCCGCATTGCGGTTCAGAGCGCTGTCCATCGTGGACATGGTCGCCGAAAACATCGCGCAAGCCAGCAAACCTGCCATTCCGGTGGGCAGAACCTTCATGGCCACAGCGGCGTAGGCGGCCTCTTTCGGGAAGTTCAACTGTGGATAGAGAGCATTGATGTCCGGGAACAGAAAGGTGGCCGCCAGCCCCGGAATGAATACCAGAAAAGGCAGGAACAAATACCCGACCATGGGAATGATCAGCGATTTGACCGCGCTTTTTTCATCTTTGACCACGATCAGCCTGGCGGCGCCGCCGGAGAGCCCGTTCATGTTCAGGACTGAGTTCATCAGCCCCAGGAAAAGCCAGAGAAAAAAGACGCTGGTGTTGACGTCGAATCCCCACTGCAAATGCGTCTTGGGGACCTTCTGTAGAAATCCGGAAAGCCCCCCCACTTCGGGCAGGCGCAGGGTCAGGAACGCCGTAACCGCGATCACCGCCATGATCACCAGAGATTGCACAAAGTCGCTGGCCGTGGCCGCCCAGGAACCACCGCTGACCGACATTAGCGTGACCACGATGCCGACCACGATGATGGTCAGCCTCACGTCAATTCCGAACATGGCGGACATGAAGACCGACAAGATGTAGAGACCGCTCCCTCCGTAGATGAACCCCTGGAAAAGGTTGACATAGGCATAGAATTGCTCCGTCGGCAGGCCATAGCGCTCGCGGATGGCTTCCACCCAGGTAATCACCCGCAAGCGTCTGAACCGGGCCGCGGTAAACAGCGCGCAGACAGTCAGCCCGACAATGTTGGTGAAAAATACCCAGGCAACCACGCTTCCCCGCGAATAGATGGCGCCGGCCAGGCCGACAAAACTCCAGGCGCTAAACGTCTGCACGAAGCTGGAGGCGCCTACCAGCCACCAAGTCATGGCGCCGCCGCCCCGGAAGTAGTCGCTGGTGTCTTTGGTGTGCTTGCTGAACACCCAGCCAATGGCCAGCATGAACGCGAAGTAAAAACCGATCATCGCATAGTCGTAAACGGTCATGGGAGTTCCTTAATCTCTTGGGTATTGTCCGCTTCTGGTAGGTAGGGATAATTCTGGAACACAGCCCAATATTGGCTTAAGGGTTATCGTCCCAGTTTTGGGGATACGATCTAAAGGGCAGGGTTTGTTTGTCATAATAGAAACGGTTGGCAAACTTGACGTGACCATCGGAGTAGACCACGTTCGCCCCGGCGCTCTGGTGCAGGGATATTCTCGGCGAGGCCAGATTGAGACCGGAGGAATTGGCCATGGCTTCGTTTTTGGTAAAATCGTACGCCAGCACGATCGGCTGACCGTCGTTTTACCTGACCCCGTTGACCAGACGGATGTAGTTGTATCCGGCCGGCTGGCCGCTGGCGTAGCTAAAATCACTCACAAATCGGGGCACGTAGCCACCCTTCATGTTAGCGGCGGGCGGATCGCTGAAGACGCTGGAATAACGATAACTCACGCTTATAATGCTCGGACAGTACAGAACCTCTCCGGTCGGCACGTACTTTTCCCCATAGAGTCGACCGATCTTGAAC
>JBFJXC010000225.1:0-6465 GCA_041623325.1 Lentisphaeria bacterium
CTGCCAGGAAGAATACACCCCCAGCCAAGACCTGTTACGCGACTTGGGCATACAGAGCACGGATAGCCTGACATTTGCCCGCACAACCGGCTGCACGGCCTGTTACCACACCGGCTACCATGGACGAATCGGCATTTTTGAGATCCTGCTCATGACCGACCGCCTCAAGGAGCTGATTCTGGCCCAGGCTTCCGAGGAAGACGTGCATAAAGTGGCCGTCGAAGAGGGCATGACCCCCCTGCACGACGACGCCCTTTTCAAACTCCGCAACAAGATCACCTCGGCGGAGGAAGTCATGCGTACCGTCTCCTCACATGTTTAACAAAGGAATTTGGCCATGGCTGAGCTGAACCGAGAACCACTTGCGGCAGCGGGCGAGGGTACCGAACTGGGCAGCCGCATTCGCGACCTCCTCCAGCAAGGGATAAAGGACCGGCAAAGGCTACCCAGCGAATCGGTCATGGAAGAGGTCAGTACAGCTCACAAGCCTCTGCTGACGCGGGACATCTTCTGGCGCCTGCGGGCCGTCAGCCGGCGGGAAGTCAGCCTGTTCACCCGCGAACTGGCCCTGCTGCTTTCGGCGGGCGTCCCGCTCCTGCAGGGCCTGCAGAGCATCGGCCGACGCGCCCACAAGGAGAAACTGCGCGACATGATCTACCGGTTGGGCACGATGATCGAAAACGGCGCCCCCTTCTGGAAATCCCTGGCGCGGTTCCCCAATTTCTTCAACCCCTTGTATGTCAGCACAGTTCGGGCCGGGGAAGTCAGCGGCAATTTGGACGGAGTCCTCCGCAAGCTGGCCGACTACACCGAGGCGGACTATATGCTGCGCCGCAAGATCAGAAACGCGCTCATCTATCCTGTGGTCGTTGCTTCGGTAGCCGTTCTAATCGCGGTGCTTCTGACCACCTACATCATGCCCATATTCATACAGCTTTTTGACGAATTCGGGATAAAGCTTCCCCTGCTGACCCGAGTCGTCATAACCTCGGTGCGCGCCCTGCCCCACATCTGGTACCTTTTCATCCTGGTGCCAGCGGGCTTGTTCGTGTTGTACAAACTCTTCACCAAAACCATGCCTGGCCGCCTGTTGAGCGACCGGCTCAAGCTGCGGCTACCCATAATCGGCCGCATCACCACCAAGGTGGTGGCCGCACGGTTTGCCCGGACTATGGCCATTCTCTACCACAGCGGAGTTCCCATAGTCGAGGCCATGACCGTGCTGCAAGACACAGTCGGCAACGAAGTGGCCGCCTTGATGATACGGAACATCCGGAGCGGCATCGAAAAAGGCAATAGCCTGGAAACCTCCTTTGAGGGGGTGTCGGTTTTTCCCCCGTTGCTGGTGGACATGCTAATAATCGGCGAGCAATCGGGCCGTCTGGACGAAGTCCTGCCCCAGATCGCCAGCATCTTCGAGGAGGAATTGGACATTACCATGTCCGGCATCGGGGCCATTCTCGAACCGCTGCTGATTCTGGGCATGGGGGTGGCCGTGGCGATCGTCTTCTCCGCCTTCTTCGTGCCCTACATCAGCCTGCTGGGAGCCGCGGCCCAGTTGTAGTCGTTTCAACCACTGATCCTCGTTAATTTCCGCTCATGAGGCAGGATGCTGATGCCTGTCTTAAGTTCTGAAGCTCCGCGCTGATTAGTGATTGGCGATGCTCGAGGCTTGATGCCGCCGCCGTGCCGCCTGTACGGCCACCGCGTATACTGCCACATTGATAGCCAGCACCCCCATTCCCAGACCAATCTGCAGACTCCGCGTCATCTGCCCAGGATAGAGGAAAGGCAGAAGATAACGCTCCACATAACCCGCGCCATAGCCTGCATCCCCTCCCTGCAGACGCAGCCAGTTCTCCAGCGGGGTCAACGGGCAGATCCAGCCGCCGAACTCCACGAGGGCCGCCCACACGGCAACGGGCAAATGCCCCCAGGCCAAACGGGGCCATTTGCAGACCAGCAGCCCCCCGCACACCGCGAACACCACAAATGACAAATGCACCAGCACCACGGCCTCGGCTAGAATTCTATAAATCATCGTTCCCCCTTCTCAATTCGGCACTCTAGCTCCTAGTCCAAGCTTAAGCGGGCGGGCTTGGGGCCCCATTGGCAGCGTACCTTCAGCACGCAAATCATTTTTCACCCTTGCCGGGGGCTGCGCCCTAGGCGCTTCGCGCTCCGCATTCCCTGCATTCGCAGGGTCGCTCAGGCTTCGCCCTGCATACTCAAGTTGGTGCCGTGCCGTTGGCCCAAATCCAACTATAGCCTGGGGCGAAGCCCAGGTGTCGAATAGCATGTACTTACGCATGCCGTAGGTATGCGTCCAAACCATGGCCACCCAGAAGACCAATCGAAATGGGACCTCTATCAATGCCCCCCCAGTTAAGAAGCCGCGCCCCCGAAAGCCTCACGTCATCCCATGGGATGCCAGTCACAAGTAGTATATTCCAATTGGTGGCAGAGAACGATAATTTCCGGACACGCCCATGACCAGTTTCCACAACAAACTCCCCGCTTTTTTCCTACCCTGCGCCCTGCTCGCGCTATGCCTGTCAACGACCGCCATGGGGCCCAAACCTCCCCCGCCACTAACGTTCGAGACCCTGCAGCAGAAAATCCAGCCCCTCTTGTTCGAGGCTCCCCCCCTCTCCTACCCCGACACCGTTCAACGCTACTTCCGTTATTACGGCCTTGATATCGAAGGTGTTCCCCACTTATTCGGGGGTATCACCAGCGGAAAGCTGACCTTGGCCACCCACGTCTACCGGCCAGAGCAAAGCAAGGCAACCGTCCTAATCATGCACGGCTACTACGACCATGCTGGGATCGTGGCCAACCTGATCGGCCGCCTTGTTCAGGAGCGCTACACCGTAGTGGTCTACGACCAGCCGGGGCACGGGCTCTCCGACGGCGACCGCGCCTCCATCCGGGACTTCGCCGACTACACCACCGCCTTCAGAGACGTTATGAAAGTTTGCCGAGGCAACCTGGAAGGCCCCGTCCACATCGTGGCCCACAGCATGGGCTGCGCCATCGTTACCGACTACCTGCTCACCACTGAAAACCCGCCCTTGAAGCGCATCGTCTTTCTGGCCCCCCTCTACCGCTCCGCCCACTGGACACTCTCCGGAATCGGCCACTCCATCGCCGGCCGCCTTGTGGATTCGATTCCCAGAATCTTCCGGGCCAACTCCTCGGACAAGGCCTTTTGCGAGTTTCTCAGGCGGGACCCCCTGCAGACCCGGTACGTCCCTACCCAGTGGCTGCGCGCCCATCGCCGCTGGGTCAAACAGGCCGCTGACTACCCACCCTCGCCCCATGCCATTACCCTTATTCAGGGCGACCGCGACCGCATCGTGGCCTGGGAACACAACCTTCCCTTCCTCCAGGCCAAGTTCCCCAACAGCCACACCAGCCTCATCCCCGGCGCACGACACCAACTTCTGAACGAATCCCCTACATTCCTCAAAAAAATCCTGGACCTGATCACCGCCCGCCTTGAAAGGCTTCCGGATCGCACCCTGCCCGAATGACCCGACCGCTTGGGCCGATCCTTCGACCGGTCCGCGTTGCCTGACAACGACCCGCTAGAAGACCGGGAGGTCGGCAGTACATTACCCGTTCGCTCCATTCCAACACGAAAGGCGTTCCCGTGGATCTCAAACTCTTCTTCAGCACCTTCGTTCTGATCTTCCTGGCCGAACTCGGCGACAAGACCCAGCTGGCGGCCATGGCCCGCAGCGCCTCGGGCGGCAAAGCCACGGTCTTCTTCGCGGCCTCGGCGGCCTTGGTCTGCTCCACCCTAGTGGCCGTGGCCTTCGGCTCGGCCCTGACCAAAATCATCCCCGAACTCTATATCAAGATCGCCTCGGGCCTGCTCTTCGTGCTCTTCGGCGGCCTGATTCTCTACACCGCTTTCCACCCCAAGCCCGAGGCCGAACCCATCCCCGAAGAGAAGGTGGGTGCCTTCTCCCGCTTCGTTCTCAAGACGGCCTCCTCCTTCGAGCAAGCCGCCGCCGCCAACTATGCCGCCCTTGCCGAGTCATGCGACTGCCCCAAACTCAAGGAGCTGCTCCTCTCCTTGGCCGAAGATGAGGCCAAGCACCTGCAACGCCTGCAGACCGCCCGCGCCGAGCACGGGGAAGTCACCATTCCGGAACAGAAGCTGGGCAAGCTGCCTACCCTGACCGACCTGGCCCGCGATCTCGCCCCGCAGTCCAGGCCCATCCTGGAACAGGCCATCGCACATGAACTGGACACCGCCGCCTTCTACGAGGAACTGGCCAAAGTCACCCACCTGCCCGCGCTGCGCCACGTCTTCGCCAGCCTCGCCACCGAAGAACACGGCCATGCCGATCAGTTGCTGAGCCTGAGGGAGAGCCTCGACGCCTAACTCGCTAGTCGGCGGACGTATTTTTAGTGCCCCGTGCTTGCGTCAGGCCTGGCGACCGCTATGTTAGAGGCTTCTAACAATCGTGGTCGCGATAGACTCGGAGCGTTCAGTGGTAAAAAAAGCACTCAGTGCCAGCCAGGAGGACTACCTGGAGGCCATATTCGAGCTGCAAGCCGATGGGCAGGCAGCCCACTGCAAGGACATTGCCGCCCGACTGCAGGTCAAAATGCCGTCGGCGACTTCCGCTCTACAAAGCTTGGCAGGGAAAGAATTGGTGGTTTACCGGCCTTATGAAGCCGTGGTCCTGACTCCCGCAGGCCGGAAGATCGCCGAGAGCGTGGCACGCCGCCACCGGACACTAAGCGGATTTTTCCAACATGTACTGGGAGTCGATCCGGATGAAGCCGACACAGCGGCCTGCCGGATGGAGCACGCCATTGGACGCGACATTGCCGACCGCCTGACCCGGTTCATGTCCTTCGTGGGGCAGTGCCCCCGGGCGGGGATGCAGTGGATCCGGGGATGCGGCCAGCACGATCCAGGCACCCGAAACACCGAGCAATGCGAACGCTGCATCCGCATGTGCTTGGACAAACTCCAGGGCAGTGCAACAGGCCAAACATGACAGACCCAAAGCGCCCAAGCCGCCGGGCGGCTTTTTTTTCACCATCGGATTAGCCCTGACTAACTTTTGTCAGGAGGATCAAACCCACACCAACAAGGGAAGGAGAACAAACCATGAACGTCAACAACGGTGCTGGCGATCCCCGCTTCAGGGGCGATAGCGGGGCCACTCGCGCCCCCGGCCCCAGCACCACCCGAAGCCTGGATGTTCGCAGTCTTCTGGGTGGGGCCCGGGAGATTCGCTTGCTTCATTGCCAGGAGGAATACTGCCTGAGACTCACCCGAAACAACAAGCTTATCTTGACCAAATAGCCATCCCCCAACATTTTCCAGCCAGCCAGTTCCCTCCGTGCGAACCAGCCAGCCAGCAGTGTAGAAGGTTCAAGCGGGTCAGACCCACGACCCGCAACACAAGGAGAGAAACCATGACTGGTTCGATTCAGCACACACTCAAGCGCCTGACCGTTGCCACTGCGGCCTTAGCCATGGGCCTGGCGCCGGGGGCCGGAGCCCAAGCCGGAGACGCCCGGGACCAAAAAATCGCCGAACTTGAAAAACTGGTTCAATTTCTGGTCACGGAAGTGCAGACCCTCAAACAGCAAAAAACTTCCGAGACCCCACCCGCCCTTTCCGCAGACGAGATCGAGGAACTCAAAACGGTTGCCGCCCAGATCAAAGACGGAACAGCCAGCAAGTTGTTTGACCCCGATTCCTGGATCCACCGGGTGAGACTTGGAGGCTATGGCGATATACACGCCAATTTCACCGACGGAGACGACAAGGACCTGTTCGATCTGCACCGCCTGGTGCTCTATCTGGGCTACGACTTTGCCGACTGGCTGAAATTCCACAGCGAAGTGGAGGTCGAACATGGCTTCGTCAGCAACGGAGACGGCGAGCTGGTGATCGAACAGGCCTATGTGGACGCCTTTCTGTCTGACCGGCTGAACATCCGGGCCGGCCGGGTGCTGGCACCCTTGGGAATCATCAACCAGTACCACGAACCCACCACCTTCAACGGGGTGGAGCGGCCCAACTTCGCCAAGTACATCATACCATCCACCTGGTCGGTCGACGGAGCCGGCATCTTCGGAGATCTGACCGACTGGCTCTCCTACCAAGCCTACGTCGTCGGTGGTCTCGACGGCTCCAAGTTCAACAAGGACGGCATCCGCAAGGGGCGCATCAAAGAACGCCCCAGCCTGCACGAACCTGCCTTCACAGGCCGGGTGGATGTACGCCCCTTTGCCTCCCGTGAGCTACCGTACGGGCAAAACCTGCGCCTGGGCCTGTCCACCTTCTTCGGCGGTTTGGACAACGGCGACGAAGGGAAAAACCCGGGTGTCGACGGCGACGTTCGCATCCTGTCGGCGGATTATGAATACTCGGTGGGCCGCCTCGATCTGCGCGGGGCCATTGCCCACACCAAGATCGACGGGGCCAGC
>JBFJXC010000226.1:0-6453 GCA_041623325.1 Lentisphaeria bacterium
GCTGTAGCTAGCCGGGAGAGCCAGAGACGGGCACTGAAACACTTGGCCATAAACGATTGGAGACGGGTAGCTAGGGGGAGAGTCGGGGTTGAACCCCGAGACCACTGGCGCATACCCAAAGGCCATCATCATCTTGCCCAGATCGTTATAGACCACATTTGAGGTGTTTGCCCCGGCGTTGATGACCCAATCGTCGAAGTCAGAAGCATAACTTGTCAGCGCCAAGCCGCACTGGCGCAGATTGTTCTTGCACTGAATGGCTTTGGCTTTTTCTTTCGCCTTGCTTAACGCAGGCAGCAGCATGGCCGCCAGGATCCCTATGATCGCAATGACCACCAACAGCTCGATCAGGGTGAATCGAGGGCGGCCTCTAGGCACAAATTTGGCTCTGTTTCTCATCTTGACCTCTCCTCTTATTGGGGGGTACCGTTGGTTCGATACTCGGTTGACTGATCAGTTTATTGCCTCGGCCCAAAGCCGATCTTCCGGACGGTCAGAGGCTCGCCATTGGTCAGATGCCCGATCAGCATGCGGGCCGCCTCCCGCCCCAAAGAACCGACTAGCTTTGGGCAACCGGACACCAGCCTGACCTTGGGGTAGTTTCCGGCCAGTTTGGGCAGCCGGTCGAAGTGCGTGACCACCACCTCCGGCTGCGCCGCCTCCGGCAACTGGCTCAACTCCTCGAAAAGGCATTTGACCGTAAAGCTGCTCCCCTCGGACAGAATGCCGGTAACCTCCTGGTTCAGGACAAAATCCGCCACAACCCCCCGCATCGACTCGGTCGGTTGCACGCAGCGCTCCGCCGGCAACCGTCCTCCCACCGCCTCGACTGTCTCCACCAAACCGTTTTGGCAGGCGTCCTCGTAGCTACCCACATAAGCGAATTCCCGGTGTCCCCGTTCCAGCAACTGCCCGGCGCGAACCTGCCAACACTGGCTTGAGTCGTAGGACACGCAGTGCGCGCCAAAATCCGTTTGGTAGTCCCGGTGCTGCACCACCACTTGCGGGATCGAGCCTTGAGAGTTGAAGTCGTTGATGGCCCCCGCCGCCTTGGCCGGTGGATAGAACCACAGAATCCCCTTCATGCCGTAGATCTGGGCGTTGGTGTAAAGCTGCTCGAGGGTGGGGGCCTGAAGGATCTGCGTGTCGTAGCCCCCTGCGGCCAGCACGGCCAAGGCGCCGCCCAGGTCGACATCCTGGCGGATGAAGGGCGATTCGGTGCCATTCTCGATGATCAACCCGATTTTGTCGCAGCGAATGTCGGAGGAGACCACATAGTGGCCCTTGCTCGGAAAGCTCCTGACCACCCCTTCGGCTTCCAAAAATTTCAGCGCCTTGCAATAGGTCGGATGGCTGACCCCGATGTCCTCGGCCATGGCGCGCCCCCCCGGCAGCCAGCCACCGTCATCGTAGCGCTCCTCGATCAATACGCGCAAGGCCTGGATCGCCTCCAGATACGCCCTGCCGCCTCGCTGCCCGTCGTTCGCCACGCCAGTTGCCTTTCCGCTCACTCGCCAAACTGTACAAATTTCAGTTTACACGGCTGCCGGCGGTTTGCAAGACTGCCCGGAAAATTTTGCGAGGGGGGAAGGGGGAACAGCCTCGTGGCGCGAAGTCGGAAACGCCAAGAGGAAAACGCCAAACGCCAAACGTTAAACGAGGCGGGAAGTCGGGAACCATAACTCAGCGGATTGAACAGGAGCTTCTGTAAAATTAAACGCCATAGGTTTGACGCTTTCCGGCTTAGCGGGATCGCAAGCTCCGGCCTCTGCCTTCGGCGGTCAGGGATTCAGTGGTTCAGTATCGTGCCTGAACACTCAAAATCAGGGCGTTCAAATCAACAGGGACACTGAGGCCTGGATAGCGGAGGAGGATCGATAAGTGGTATCATTTTCCCATTGGGCGTTGGCCGTTAGGCGTTTGAGGTTTTCCTATTGACGTTCGCGTCCGTTGTTCCCATTGGTTGTTTTCTTTGAGTCAGTAGGTGTATCCGAACGCCACCGTTCCCAGGGTGCCCGAGCCGGGCACCTTGAACTGGGTGGTGTCGGCGGCGATCCAGCTGCCGACATGCCCGTCCGGGAACCAGACATTGGCGCGCCGGTTGTGGCGGAAATTCAGGGAGAACGACGGGGTGGTGCTGGGGTAGGGTCCGAAACTTCCGGAGCTAATGCTCCAGTAGGCGGTTTGGACCCGGCCCACAACGGTGCTGCCGTTTTTGACGGTCGAACAGGTGTCCACCATATAGGGAAGGATATCGGGTTTGTAGAGGGAGTCGAGTTTGATGAATCGGCGGTTGGCGTCAGGATCGGTATTGGCGGATGACTGCAGCTCCCCGGGATAGTAGCGCGAGTACCAGAACCCGCGCAGCCCAAAGCTCTGCATGGTGCTGCCGTCATTCCCGTAGGATGGATACGTGGCGCCCCACTCCGTATAGGTAGCCGTGGGCGGCTTTAGCGCGGGACACTGGAAAACCTGTCCAAACGGGATGCCCAGGGGCGAAAGGGTCGCCTTGCCATTGAATGAGCCGACCATGGGGGCGAACCCGAAGCCCATCATCATCTTGGACAGCGAGGGATAGACCGCGTAGTAGCCGCTGCAGCCGCCGCCGATCACCCAGTTGTCGAAGTCTCCGGCATAGCTGACCAAGGCCACCCCGCACTGGCGCTGGTTGCTCGCGCACTGGATTTCAATCGCCTTGGCCTTGGCTTTCTGCAGCGACGGCAGCAGCATGGACGCCAGAATGCCTATGATCGCCATAACCACCAGCAATTCGATCAGCGTGAACCGGCGGCGGCATCTCGGCTTGGATTCCGATCTACTTTTCATCGTTGTTCCTCCGTTATGGAATACGGTTGATTCATTATAAGGTAACATACCCGGCTTCCCACTGGGTCGTGGTTCCCATCGATCCAGGTCGGCTCGACGAGGGCGCACCTACCCGGGACCGCCGTCGGCTGCGTCCGTTTAGTCCGTCCTGTCCATTTTTCGTCCTACCCCCCTTCCAGACTTGCCGACGCTCTTTGCATTCCACTTGACCCACACTGTTACAGTTTTATTTTATACAGCATCGGGATCGCGGCCAAGGAAAAAATGCGGGCGGATACCTGGCACCCGGGACAACCCGCAGGACGGCCGCGATGGCAGGCACCCCACGGCCTGGCAAACAAAATCGTAGCACGAAGGAGACTGGACATGAAGACGCTGATGGGAATTTTACTAATGGCGGCGCTGGGGGTGAGTGTTCAGGCAGCCGAGCCGGTTCCGGTCTGGGAGCTGAACCAGGACGGCCTGGCATCGGCGACGATTCAAGGCGAAGTGAACCTGGCGGACGGGGCCATCACATTGGATGGCACCAACGCCCTGTCGCTTCCCGCCGGCATCCTCGGCGCCCAAAACGACTACACCATTGAATTCGCCGTGACCCGCCCGGAGAAGACCACCTCCGGACACAAGCTCACGCTCGTGTCCAATACGGACGAAACCGGCAAAGCGGGGTTGAAGCTTCTGTATCACCCCCCGGGGTACAACTGCGGTTGGCTCTACACCAATGGGAGTATGACCGTTGAATACCGGGGCTTCCTGAGTGGAAAGGCTCAGACCATCACCATTGTGGCCAAGGATAAGCAACTGATGATGTTCCGCAACGGCCTTCTGCTCGCCTCCACGGGCGAGGTCGCCCCGAGTCCTCTGCCCCTCACCTTCGGAGCCATCGAGGCGAAACCCACCCAGCCCTACACCCTGCGGAACATCAAGGTTTACACGAGCGCCATTCTGCCAGACAACTTCGACGAAAAGGCCGAGCGCATGCGCAGCTACGGAGGGGACCAGTACTTCATGCAGAGGGTGGAGCTGAAGGACCCCACCCTGCCGCGCGTGCTGATTATCGGGGACTCCATCTCGGGCGGGTACCGGCCGTTTGTCTCCAAGGCTCTGAAAGGCAAAGCCAACGTGGACTACTGGATGATCGGCTACAAGTACATGGGCGGAAGCAATTCGCCCATGGAACGGGCCCTGACCGGCGTGCTCTCCAACGGCCCCTACGACGTGGTCACCTTCAATTTTGGTCTCCACTACTGGGGAAGGCAGGACCGTTCTCCCGAAGACAAGCACTTCGGATGGATGGACCACATTGTCAAGCACATGAAAGCCACCTCCCCCAAAACACACTTTGTCTGGATCCGCACCACCCCCTGGCGCACCACCCCCGACACCGGCAGCCCTACCCTGGAAACCGAGCAAAATGAGCGTATCATCCGCTTCAACACCAAAACGGACGAGCTGATGAAAGCCAACGGCGTTGCCATCGTCGACCTCTACTCGATCGCGGCCAAACAGCTGCACACCGTCCGAAAAGGCTCCAAGGACAGCGTCCACTGGAGCCGCGAGGTCTCCAGCCTGTTCGCCGACGAAATCCTCAAGGAAATCGAGCGTTGCCTCGCGGCCCGATAGCCCCCCTTCCAGCCCAGAACGCCGTGGCCGGGCAGATCCTTGCCGGTCCAGACCGAGGCGCGCGACGGGGTGCAGATCGGGTTCGAGACCACGCAGTTCTCAAAGAGCACACCTTCGGCGGCCAGGCGATCGAGGTTCGGGGTGTTGACCGCTTCGCAGCGGTAGCAACCGAGGGAGTCATAGCGCTGCTGATCGGTCATGATCAACAGGATGTTGGGACGTTGTTGCTTGGATTTAGCCATGTCAGTACACCAGATCTCTGAAGTCTTTCACCTTGTGGAACGTGACCAAGTATGACTAACCGAAAAGGTTGGGTCACTTTCCACTGGCATCACCATAAACGGCGAGGGCGACAGCAACAAACTCAGCTTGCATATTCAGCGACTCCCCCGTCAAAATCAAGGCTAAATCAGCGTGAAACACGCTGAAAACGGCTCGTTTGAATATTCAAGAAAAGCCCAAACCCATGTTTGTCAGGTTTTAGTTTTTTGAAGCCGGTGTCGGCATTAGCTCATTGTCAGGTGTCAGGTTGGCTAGAAAACTGTCACAGGGGAGGCAGGCTATGCCATCGATTCGTAGTGCCTGGGTTCCACGGTAGAGCAACAATGGCTGCACCTCTGGATAATCCTCGCGGAAGGTGCGCAGGCCACGCAGGTCACGGCGCTGCACTGTGGCCGCATTCTTGACTTCGATTGCGGCAAAGGTCTTTGTCCCATACACAATGAAATCCACTTCCGCTCCCGCTCGTGTCCGCCAGTAGAACAATTCGGCCTCTTCCTTGCCATAGGCAATCCAAGCACGCAAGTGTTGGGCCACCAATCCTTCAAGTGCGGCGCCGTGGATATCTCCCTTGCGGTCAAGGGGGCCACTTGGTCGCACAGATCGAAATACCCCCGTGTCAAAAAAATAAAACTTGGGATGCACAACCGTTGCCCTTCGGGCCCGTTTTGCGAAAATCGGCAGCCGATATCCAAGCAGCATGTCTTCCAGAATGTCCATGTATCCCGACACCGTACTGCGCTCAACCTGGCATTCCCGGGCAATGTTGCTGATGTTGACCACCTGTCCATGCGAGAAACTGGCCGTTTCCAAGAAGCGAGCGAAATTTCCGATGTTCCGCACTAACCCTTCTGCCTGCACTTCGCCCTGCAGGTACAATCCCACATAGGACCGTAAGACATCGGCTGGATCCTCCGCCTCAACAATCATCGGCACCATCCCGATGGCCAAAGCCTTCTCGAGCTCGAAATCTTCTCCCTGTTCGACCGCCATGTAGGGGTGCATCTCCCGCCATAGTGCCCGACCGGCCAAGAGATCCACACCCGCTCGACGCAGCTTTCGAGCACTGGAACCGGTCAAAACAAAGCGCCAGCCACGATGCTCTTCTATAAGGCCATGGATTACGGTCAGCAACTCCGGGGACTTCTGGACCTCATCGATTACGAAGGTTTGCCCATCATTTTGCTGATGAACCAGATTCCGCAATCGCTCCGGCCGAGCCAAGTATTCACGACGGACTTCGGGGTTCAGAAGATCCACTAAGACGGCATCAGTATATTGTTTCTTGCACCAAGTCGACTTGCCGGTGCCACGTGGCCCGAACAAAAAATAACTGCTTGATGGCGGCTCGAAAAATCGCGGGACAAATCTCATATTGTCACTCATTTTGGGAACTAAGATCTCATTTTTCGAGCAAACTATAGCTTTCCTGAAGCCGCAATCAAGAAACGTGCGATTCCCTTGAAGGGGGCTGTATGCACGCAAGCCGAAGCGGAACCTGCCACCCGGCCTGTGGAGTTTGCTTTGGAACACCCATGCTAGTACACCAACTCCCGGAAGTTCGTCACTTTGTGGAACGTGACTAGATTGCCGTTGTGGGGGGAGGCCGAGGTGGCGTCGCCTGAGCGGCTGAGAATGCACAGATCGTCGCCATCAACGACCATGCTGGCATAGTGCCGCGACTCGAGTTCGCTCTTCCCGGAGGCCACCAGTCCGGCGAAGCAC
>JBFJXC010000227.1:0-6440 GCA_041623325.1 Lentisphaeria bacterium
AAGCCACTTCACTCTGGAAGAGCTGACGATCTATACCCAGGGCAAGCACAGCTCGATCATCACGGGTGACTCCAACGTGACCGTCAACCGGGTCCGAATCCGGGCCAATTGCTACTACATGACCAACAACAATGGCCAGTGCCACCACGAACGGACCGTGGACGTCAACTTCAAGGACACCTCCCTGGGCGCCGCCTTCGTCATCTGGGGCAACAACCTGAAAATCACCAACTGCGACATCTACACCTCGAACATCTGCTTCGACGTCAAGCACTGCCATGGCGGCCTCATCGCCAACAACACGGTCATGGCCAAGAATTTCTTCTTCCTCAGCGGCTGCAGCGAGTTCATCTTTGAGCACAACCGGTTCACCGGCAACCAGCTGACCGCCGGCGGCAGCAATTTCGCGCTGCATTTCGGGGCCCGGGTCTGCAAGCACACCTACCTGGCCCACAACCATATCTCCCACATCTACGGGGGAGATCACGAGGCCTTCACCCTGGACGGCCACGGCAACGTCTACCTTGGCGGCGTCAAGTCCGTGGCCGGGGACAAGTTGGTCCTGGCCCAGGATTGGCTGCCGAAAATCAAGGACCGCGCCTGCATGCCGGACAGTTATGGCACGGCCGTCTATATCATCGAGGGCAAGGGGCGCGGACAATACCGCTGGCTGACCGATTACGCCGGGCGCGAGGTGACCCTGGATTCGCCCTGGCTTGTGGAGCCGGACCAGACCTCGGTCCTCTCGATCGGCGCCTTCAACGGCCGCCATTTGATCGTGGGCAACACGATGAGCGACACCGGCACGGCCGTTCAGCTGTATCCGCCCAACCACGAGTGCATCGTGGCCGAGAACAAGACCTATCGGGCCAGCAATATCAACTGCCTGAGCCGGTTGCGGAAGGACAAGGTCACCGGCTCCAAATGGATGGAGCTTAGCTGGTACAACCAGTTTTTGGACAACGAGATTGTGGAAGGCAACTGCTGGGGAGGAGGCTGCACCGAGGTCGACCGCTGGATCGGCGGGGAGACCTGTCTGAACCTCTGGGGCATGCAGCTGCATTACTACACCGACGAAAGCAACTCGGGACAGGGAGGATTTGTGGTTGCGGAGGTGGTCAGAAATTTTCGGGGCGAGGCCTCGCCCCGGAAGCGGTCGATCCCCTTCACCTTGTTCACCGTTGTTCGCCGGCACCAGATCCACAACAACAGTTCCATCCGGATCCGTGGCCGGGTCAGCGAGACCCTGATTGAAAATTGCCGGATCAACAATTCGGCCCGGGGCATACGGGTTGACTCTGAGATCCAGTTCGAGATGCCCAAGGACTTGGGGCAGCTGTTCGATTTCGATCCCAGCGATCCGGCCAAGATTCAGGCCATCGACTTCCTGTCCCCCGACCAGGTATTGATCCGGAACAACACCTTTGAAAACGTTGGCCAGGAGTATTGCGGGGTGGCCATGGACCACCCGACCGTCGTCAGGATCGACTAGGCAGCTTTCAGGTTGCGGACAAGCCAGGAGCGCCCCGGCGGGGGCGCCCGTTCCAAACACAGAAAATCGGACTATGAGCACAGAAAACAAAACCGAAGAAGTAGCCGCGCAGCATGAGATGATCGGCAATGTGGCAGTGGAGAGCCGGGACTACACCCGGACCACGCACCCCGACGCCCAATGGTTCCCCGAGGCGGGATTGGGGCTTTTTATCCACTGGGGTCTTTCCAGCGTGCTGGGCAAGTGCGACTTGTCGTGGGGCATGATCAACGGCGAGCGCGGGAAAAAGGAGGCCAACCTGAAGGTCCACGGCCTGCCCGCCGTCGGCGTCCGCATGACCCCGAACGAATACTGGGAGCAGGCCAGACATTTCAATCCGGATCGCTACGATCCGAACAAGTGGCTGGCCGCCGCCAAGAAGGCCGGCATGGAATACTGCGTGCTGACCACCAAGCACCACGAAGGCTTCGCCATGTGGCCCAGCGACTTCGGGGATTTCAGCACCAAGAACTACATGGGCGGACGCGACCTGGTGGGCGAATATGTCCAGGCCTGCCGCAACAACGGCCTCAAGGTCGGCTTCTACTACTCCCCCCCGGACTGGCGTTGGGAACGGCACCACATGTCCTTCAACTACGGCGGGCGCAAACCCGACCTGGGCATGGACCACGAACCGATCCAGCTGCCGGTCCTGAGTGAAGAGGAACAGCAGAAGTACGACGACGAGTTCAATGCATACGTACGCGGCCAGGTCACCGAGCTGCTGACCCGCTACGGCAAGATCGACATCATCTGGTTCGACGGCAACCTGCCCCAAAAGGCCGACACCATCTCCATCGACGAGATCCGCGCTCTGCAGCCCGGGATCCTGGTCAACCCCCGCGGTCACGGCTACGGCGACTACAAGACGCCCGAGTGCCGCTTCCCCCAGCAGCGCTTCGACCAACGCGACTGGTGGGAGTTGTGCTATGTCTATTCCGACGGTGCCTGGGGCTACCTAAACCACGAGTGCTACAAGCCCAACGGCTGGCTGCTCTGGGAACTCGGCAAAGTTCGTTCCTGGGATGGCAACTTCCTGCCCAACGTCGGCCCCGACGGCCACGGCGAACTGCCCCACGCCTATTACCAGCGCATGGAGGAGCTGGCCCAGTGGATGCAGCACAGCGGCGAAGCGATCAAAGGCGTGACCGGCGGCCCCTGGCCCGAGCAGTGCAACGTGCCCGTCACCCGCAACGACTCGGCCTGGTATCTGCATGTGCACTGGGTGTGGGACGAAACCGTCGAGCTCACGGACGTGGACGAACCGGCGGCCGTCACCTGCCTGCGCACCGGAGATGCCCTGGACTACACCTATGAAAACCGCACCCTGAGTCTTGTTTTCCCGAGCCGGCTGAAGACCATCCTGACCGACATTGTGAAAGTCGTCTGGTAGGTGCATCGGGCCCCGGTGCACTGGAGGGCGAGACTGCGTCGAGCCGCTTTGATAGCCCGCGGCCTGCCTTGGCGACTTCGGAATGGCAAGAGGTTGGGCGCATCCCTACGGCATGCGTAGCTTTGTGCTATGCAGAGACCTGGGGCGCAGCCCCAGGTAAACGGGGAAAAGATTAGCGTGCTGAAGGCACGCGACCATTAGGTTTGGTCCCTATTTCCTAGGACCGTTTGGATCGTATAGCAACCAGACACAGGAAGATCCTCATGAGCGACTATCCGCATGGCGATGTGAGGCAATGGCAGCGGGACCGTTTGGGCATGTTCATTCACTGGGGTGTCTACTCCATGATCGCCAAGCAGGAATGGTGCATGCAGCGCGACAAGATGACGCTGGATCAGTACCAGTTCCTGATCGATCATTTCGATCCGGACCTGTTCGATCCGGCCGAATGGGCCCGCCTGGCCAAAGCCGCCGGCATGAAGTATGTGATCTTCACCACCAAGCACCACGACGGCTTCTGCATGTGGGACAGCAAGTTCACCGACTACAAGATCACCAATACGCCGTTCAAGCGCGATGTGTTGCGGGAGATTGTCGATGCCTTCCGTGCCGAAGGCCTCAAAATCGGCCTCTACTACTCCATCTCCGACTGGACCCACCCCGACTTTCTGATCACCGAAGGCTCGAACCACGTTGCCTACCAGCTGCAGTCAAAGGAGGAGGCCGAAAAGCTGAACGAAGGCCGGGACATGGCCCGCTACTGCCAGTACATGCGCGACCAGGTGACCGAGTTGCTCACCGAATTTGGCGAGATCATTGAACTCTGGTTCGATGTCAGTGGCAAGATCTGTCCCGAACTGTGCGAGTCCGAGGCCATGCTGAAGCTGGTCCGTTCCCTGCAGCCCAACATCATCCTCAACAACCGTCTGGCTCTGCCCGGCTCGGAGGATATCCTCACCCCCGAAAACTACCTGCGCGACGCCGACTGCGTGGACGCGGCCGGCCAGCATCGGCCCTGGGAAGGCTGCCACACCCTGAGCGCGTCCTGGTGCTACAACAAGGACGAACGGTCCTATTCGAAAACGCCGCTGCGCTGTCTGGAGATTCTCATCACCCAAACCAGTCTCAACGGCAACACCCTTCTCAACATCGGCCCGACCAGCCGCGGCTACGTCTGCAACGAAGAGCGTGGTAAACTCGAGTTGATCGCCCATTGGATGAAGTACAACTCCCGCTCGATCTATGGCTGCGGCGCCGCCCCGAAGGACATTCCCCCGCCCCCCAACGACTGCCGCTACACCTACAACCCCGAACTCAACCGGCTCTACATCCATTTCATGCGCTGGCCCTCCATTGCCCAGCTGGCCCTGCACGGGCTGGCCGGGCGCATCAAATACGCCCAGACGCTCCACGACGGCGCCTGGGTCCAGATCATTGAAACCCCGCCCGCGGTGACCAACGAAAACTTGAACCCGCGTTTCCCCGAGGGGGCGGCCTGCCTGCGGTTGATGTCGGAACCCGAAGACATGCCGTTCCCGGTCATCGAATGTTTCTTGGATTAGGCCGCCTCATGATGTTGGAGGGGGCGATTGCTGGAAAAGTAAAGCGGGGCTCTGCCCCGGACCCCGCCTGGGGGAATGATTCCCCCGGGACCCCTCACGAAGTTTTGCGATTCCGTTCCGAAACGGTTAGCGCCGTTTCGATTCAGAATCGCAAAACGTGGCCATCGCCTTCGGCGAGGGTGATGTGTATTGAATGGTATTGCAGCGCTTTGGAGTGCTACACCATGGAGCGGCCACTTAGTAGGTGCGCCGGGCCCCGGTGCATTGGGTGGGCAAGGTGGCAGTCGCCATCTTTGTTGGAGGGCGAGAGTCCCTCGAGCCGGAAACGAAAAAAGGAGAGATGAAATGGGCAGAATATCGAGATTGATGATGGGGGCCGCTGTCATATGCGGGGGGCTGAGCCAGGCTGGATCGGCCGAAGGCGAGGCCTCCTCCAGTCCCCAACCCGTTTGGGAGCTGGGCAAGAATCCCATCGGCCCCGAGCTCACGACCGGGACGGTTGCCCTTAAAAACGGCCTGATCGAAGTCGACGGGGAAAACACTCTCCGGCTCCCGGCCAGCTTGTTGGGGGAACAGACCGACTACACCATCGAGTTCGAGGTGAAGCGGCCGGCCAAGATGACCTCTGGCCATGGCATTGTTCTCTGTTCCAACCAAGACGAGACCCAGAAGGCCGGGATCCAGCTCAACTACTATCCGCCCGGCTACAACGCCTGCTGGCTGATGGTCAACACCAACCGGGCCGAGGAGAAGCGCGGGTTCCTGAAAGACGGCTTCGTCAAGATCAGTCTGATCGTCCAGGACAAGCAGCTGATGATGTTCCGCGACGGCATGCTGCTGGCCACCAGCGGCAACGCCATCAAGTCCAGCTCCAAGCCGCTCACCTTTGGCGGGGCCTACAATACTCAACGCATGCCCGAAACCTACACGTTGCGCAACATCCGCGTCTACAACACGGCCATCACTCCGTCGGGCTTCGACCCCACGGTCGAGCGCATGCGCAGCTACAGCGGTCCGGGCTTTAAGGTCGACCGCGTGGCCATCAAGGATCCGTCCCTGCCGCGCATCTTGGTCGTAGGCGACTCCATCTCCATGGGGTATCGCCGCTACATCACCGAGCATTACAAAGGCAAGGCGTACGTGGACTACTGGGTTGGGGGCTCCTGGCTCAACGGCGCCAACTCCATTCTGGGCCAGGATCCGGCCCTGAAAAAGGCGTGGACCGGCGTGCTGGCGCTGGGGCCGTACGACGCCATCACCTGGAACCCCATGGGCCTGCATGTTTGGAACCCCAAGCATGTGCCGCATCGCAGCCCGGCGGACAAGATGCCCCAGATGATTCAGGCGTTGGTCGACCACATTATGGCGGTCAAGAGCGACAAGACCCGCCTGATCTGGGTGACCACCACGCCCTTCTGCATGCCGGGACGCAAGGGCAAGGAAGTCGGCAAGATCGACGAGGACATGAGTGACTTCATCGTCAAATACAACGCCATCTGCTCGGGCGTGGTCGCCAAACACGGCATCCCCCAGGTCGACCTCTGGGCCTTCGCCGAAAAGAACCTGGACAAGGTCGGCGGCGACGGCGTGCATTGGACTGGCGAAGCCAGCAAGCTGATGGCCGACCTACTCATTCAGGAGATCGACAAGCATCTGCCGTAGATGTGTCCCCGCCAAGGGCGCAGAAGGGCGAGATGCCGTCGAGCCGAAACCGAAAAACCAAAAGGACTACGAAATGCGTAAATTCCCAAAACTGGTCATCCTCTCCGCTCTGTTGTGCGGCGGCCTGCTCCAAGCCGGCCCCCAGCCCGTGATAACCCATGGCGATACCATTGCCTTCATGGGCGACAGCATCACCATGTCGGGTGCCAGGGAAAAATCCGGCTTTGTGCAGTTGGTGGCCAGCGGCTTGAAACTCAACGGCATCGAGATCAACACCATTGGTCTGGGACGC
>JBFJXC010000228.1:0-6430 GCA_041623325.1 Lentisphaeria bacterium
CGGCCATGCCTACTACGGAACATTTTTCCAGGCTTGCGAGCGCGCCTTGAAACCCGGCGGCCGCGCTGTCCTGCAGGTGATCACCATTCCCGACGAGCGCTACGAAATCTACCGGACGAACCCGGACTGGATCCAGAAGCATATTTTCCCCGGGGGGTTGCTGCCCTGTCTAGGCCAGCTTGAGAAAGCTGTGGGCACCACTTGCTCGCTGAGGATCACTCAGATCCACCGTATAGGAAATCCGCATTATGTGCGCACCTTGGAACGCTGGCAAAGACAATTCAACCAGCATTCCGGCGCCTTGGAAAACCTGGGCTTCGACGCGAGCTTCCAGCGCCAGTGGAACTACTACTTGAGCTATTGTCAGGCGGGTTTTGCACGCGATCTGATCGACGACCTCCACATTGTCATCCAGCGCACCTGATTCCAGTTGCTGGGGAACAACCCCATGGCAAGAAGCGTGGCGAGAGTTCGCGTGCTCAGCGGTCAACGGCTTCTGGCCACTGCTTCAGATAGGCGGACATGTCGAATTTGCGCTCCAGCCCGCCTGCGGTCATGCAGCGGACCTTGCCGAAAACGGCCCGCTCTTGCCAAGGGCGGTCGTGAAGTCCAAAGCACCAGGCCACGCCGGTGAAAGCGTTGGCGTCGCGTCCGTCCAGTTCGTACTTGTTGTTCAGGTAGAGGGCGGTCGAAAAGGCCTGCTGGGGCGTCCGCGACCAGGCCAGAATGCGCTTGCCCCAGTACATCCGCATGTAGGTGTGCATGCGGCCGGTCCGGACCATTTGCCGCTGTGCGGCGTTCCAGTAGGCATCGTCTGTCCGGGCACCCTCCAGCTTGGCCCGGGAATAGACCGCTTCCCGTTCGTCTCCGGCATGGTCGGCCAAGGTCCGCTGGGCCCATTCCGGAAGCCCATCGTAGCGGTCGTAGGCCGGGTTGTAGCGCACGTAGTTCTTGGCCAGCTCCCGACGCACGATCAGCTCCTCCAGAAACGCGTCTGCGCCTGAGGATCCGCTCTGTTTTGCCGCCAGGGCGATGGTTAGAGGAGAGATCTGCCCGAAGTGCAGATAGGGGCTCAAGCCGGAGGTCCCGGCTTGGGCCGGCTCGTTGCGACGGGTCTCGTACTCGCCGAGTCGCTCGGTCACGAACTGGTCAAGCCGGGCCAGGGCCGCCGCCGGCCCTCCGCGCAAATCCTCCACCTCCGTAACGGACGCGTCCACTTCCAGGCGGTCCAGCAATTCCCGGTAATCGCGCCAGCGCTCCCCCTCGGGCAACGCCCCGCTCCAGGCCCGCCGAGGCGGACGGCAGTCGGCCGCCACCAGAAAGGCCTCCAGCAAAGCCTGAATCTTCGGGCGCAGCGTGCGTGCGGCGTATTGGGGCTTGGCCGGCAGGGCGGACATCGGCACCACCACCTCGGTCTCCACCTCCGCCACCGGGCACGTCACTGTTTCGACTACCCGATCCCGCCAGGCCAGTTGATGCCGCAAGCTGTCCGAATCCATCACCAGCAGCGCGGCGCGACCGGCAAGCGACACCGCCACTTCAGGCGGTTCGCCGATTCGCAGTACAAAGCCGATGCCCTGCTCCTGCAGCAAGGTCCGGACCTCGGCGATTCCCTGCAACATGAAGGCATAATGGCGCCGGTTGGCCTCCGGATAGGCCGGTGTCAGTCCAAAGCAGACCAACAGCGGCAGGCCGCGATGATCCGCTTGCTCCACGGCTAACGCCAAGGCCGGGTTGTCCTTCACCCGCTGTGCCGCCTGCATCCAATACAGCACGTAGTCCCCCCCGTTTGAGGTTTTTCTGCCCCTCATGGTGATGCGCTCGGCCTGAATCACACCCTACCTCCTATCCCATTCACCATAACCCCATTTCCCGTGTCTACTCAAATGTCCCCGGGCTTGACAACGGTTGCCGAAAAATGGTCTATTCTTTCCCAATGGAAGGTGGGTCGACCCTTTAAGGCGCGGAGTCATTATGCACGATTTTGATGAGAAATATCCTTTGGTGTCCGATCGCCATAAGCCAGAAAATACCCGTGCCGACATTGCCCGGCTTCTTGGCGGCCAGCGCCTGGGCGTATTGTCCACCTGTCATGGCCAGGACCCTCATGCCAGCCTCATCGGTTTTGCCGCCACAGCCGATCTGCGGCGCATCGTCTTCGTCACACCGCGCGCCACCAAGAAACACCGCAATCTATCGCACTGCAGCCGGGCGGCCCTGCTGATCGATAACCGCAACAACCGGCTGGCCGATTTTCACGAAGCCTGCGCGGTCACCGCCGAGGGACAAGTCGAGGAGCCCCAAGGATCGGAGCGCGAAGAGGCCTTGCGGCTCTTTCTAGAGCGACACCCCCATCTGGCCGAGTTCGCCCATTCCCCCAGTTGCGCGCTCCTGGTCATCGCTGTCGCCTCCTACCGCTTCGTAAACCGCTTCCAGCACGTGGTGGAAATCCGTTTTGACTAAGCCGTCCCCATATTTGAGCCCGTTGCGGGAGTTGTCCGCGCAAAGCCAGGCGATGGCCGGGGCCAAGGCGGTCAACCTGGCAGGGCTTGCCCACGGTGGTTTTACCATTCCCGACGGGTTCGTGGTCACAACGCAGGCCTACCGGGACTTTCTGTCGTCCAACGGCTTGGAGGAGCGCCTGCAGATGGAGTTGAACCGCAAGGCTTTTTCGGACATGCGGTGGGAGGAGCTGTGGGACGCGGGCCTGCGCATCCGCAATCTTTTTCTGCGTCAACCGTTGCCTCCTGGCCTGGAGGAGCAGCTAGGCGAGGAAATCAAACTTCGCCTTGGGGATCGGCCCCTGGTCCTGCGGTCCTCCTCGCCGCAGGAAGACAGTGCCAAGGCCTCCTTCGCGGGCCTGCACGCCTCCGTGGTCAATGTCCGGTCGCTGCCGATGGTTCTTGAGGCCCTTAGGCAGGTCTGGGCCTCGCTCTGGTCGGATGCGGCCCTGCTGTACCGTGAGGAAATCGGGTTGAACCCCCAGTCGGCGTCCATGGCGGTCATCTGCCAGGAACTAGTGGGCGGAGAGGCCTCCGGGGTCATGTTCACCCGGTCGCCGACCAGGCCGGAGCAGACCGCGATCGAGGCGGTGCATGGGCTGAACGAGGGTCTGGTGGACGGCAGGATCTCCCCCGACCGCTGGCTGCTGGACCGGACAAGCGGAAAAATTCTCGACCACCATGTTCCGGAAACGCGCTCTGCCATGCTGTCGACCCCCTCCGGGGGCACTGCCTGCACCGAGGCATCGGCCAGCGGCCCTCCCTTGCACGATTCCCAGCTCCGTCAGCTCTTTAGTGTCGGCCAACAGCTGGAGGAGAAATTCGGAGTGGCTCAGGACATCGAATGGACGTTCCAGCAGGGCCGGCTTTATCTGCTGCAGGCTCGTCCCATCACCACGGTGGACAATCAGGGTGACGACCGGCAGTGGTATCTTTCCCTCAAACGCCGTTTGGACGAGCTGGAAGCCTTGCAACCCCGGATTGAACACGATCTGCTTCCGGCCATGTTGGCCGAAGCCGAGACTTTGGCAGCGCTGGATCTGACCTCCTTGCCGGACAAGGAATTGCTACGGGAACTGGCCAGCCGGCAGGCGCGCTATGACTACTGGCATGGTGTCTACTATCAGACGTTCATTCCTTTCGCCCACGGCATGCGCCTTTTCGGGGAATTTTACAACGATCATCTGAAGCCCGACGACCCGTACGCGTTTATGGATTTGCTGACTGGCGAGCAGCTGCAGAGCAAACAGCGGAATCGGCAGCTCGAGGCCCTGGCAGGGATGCTGCGCGCCAATCCCGAGCGGCGTAATGGCCTGGTTGGAGAGGAATCCGGCCTCCGCGATCCCGAATTCGCGGCCGCCTACCAGGCTTTTGTGGCTGCGTATGGGGATCTCAGCGTTGCGGCCACGGGGTACCGGGGTGCCAAGGGGGGAGCATCGGTTCTGAGCAATATTCTGCTGGAGCTGGCCGATCAGCCGGCCGGGGATTGGGCACGGCCGCATCGGCCGAGCGAGGAGGAGTTTTTGAAGGGCTTCGCCTCCGGGCAGGAGCGTAGCCAGGCCAAGCGCCTCCTGACCTTAGCCAAGGCCAGCTACCGCCTGCGGGATGACGACAATATTGTTCTCGGCCGCATCGAAGCTGCCTGGCTGACCGCGCAAGCCGAGGCGGCCCGCCGCGCTCTTCTCTGTCCGAATCCGCGCCAGGGAAGTGTGTTAGACAGTCCGCCCACAGCCGCTGAGGAGGTCCGGGTGGAGGCCAGACAACTGCTTGGGCAGCCAGCCGCCAAGGGAGTGGCCAGCGGTCCGGCCCGAATCGTCCGTCAGCACCGGGATCTGGCAGAGATGAAGGCTGGCGAGATTCTGGTCTGCGACGCCATCGACCCGAACATGACCTTTGCCATTCCGCTGGCGGGAGGGATCGTGGAACGGCGCGGCGGCATGCTCATTCACGGGGCGATTATTGCCCGCGAATACGGCCTGCCTTGCGTAACCGGCATTCCCGAAGCCTGCGAGCGCATTCGCACCGGCGACCCGATCTGCGTGGATGGTTTCCTGGGAATTGTGACCATCCAGTCTTCTTAGCCAGCCTTCCGATCCGTGGGGACCCCGGCTGGCCGGGGGTACAAGCGGTGTGGCGCAGGACCGCGTCGGCGCCGTGGCCTTCCTACTTCTTGCGGTATCCCTTCTGGCGGTGGGTCCGCCGGGAAACGTCGCGCTTCTCGTCCAGCTTCCGCTTCATGATGCCGCCGATGGCCCGGCGGTTGCCCTGGTCGGTTTCCTCGTCCCGCCGGCGGGCCTTGAGGATCAGCCTGATGGGCAGGCCGGCTTCGGCATAGAAGGCCTGGCGGATTTGGTTCTCCAGGTAGGTCTTGTAGTGCGAGGGGCAGAGCTTGGGGTTGTTGACGAAGAGGCTGAAGCAGGGCGGGTGGCTTTCTAGCATGGTGGCGTAGAACAGCTTGAAGAACTTGCCGCCGATGGCCGGCGGCGGGGTTCGCATGATGGTGTCCTGCAGGAAGCGGTTCAGCACCGAGGTGGGGACCTTGACGTCCATGCCGCGCTTGACCAGCATGATCGCCTCGGGGATAGCCTGGATGTTGTGCTTCTCTTTGGCGGAGATCGTGACCAGGGGGGTGTGGGTGATGAACGGCATGTACGAGTGCAGCTTCTCCCGGAGTTTGTTCTTGGTCGTGCCCCCTTTGGCCAGGTCCCACTTGTTGACCACCACCACGCAGGCTTTGTGCTCTTCGGCGATCAGGCGGGCGATGTGGCGGTCCTGCGAGGTTCCCGGCTCGGAGGCGTCCACCACCTGGATGACCAGGTCGGCCCGGCGGATGGCGTTCTGGGAGCGCATCACGCTGAAGTATTCGACCACATCGCCGATGCGGCTCTTCTTGCGCAGTCCGGCGGTGTCGATCAGGGTCACCGGCAGTTCCTCGCCGCCCTCTTTCAGGAGGAAGGGCACGTCGACGGCGTCCCGGGTGGTGCCAGCCACCTCGGAAACCACGACCCGCTCGTCGCCCAGCAGGCAGTTGACCAGCGAGGATTTTCCGACGTTGGGGCGGCCGACGATGGCGAGGTTGAAGGTGCGTTCGGGTTCGCCGTCGGGCCTGTTTTCGGAGTTGACGATTGGGATGTTGGCCAGGCCCTGTTCGATCAGTTCGCCGATGCCGATGTTGTGGAGGCAAGAGGTCGGGATGATCACCGGCACGCCCAGGTGGGCGAAGTCGCCCTCGGCCTGGCGCTCCAAATCGTAGTTGTCCGCCTTGTTGGCGGCGATGACCACCGGGATTTGCGACTGGCGCAGGTATTCGGCGATTTCGGTCTCCAGCTGGGTGGCCCCGTGCTGGACATCGACCACCCAGATCAAAAACTGGGCATCCTCCATGACCGCCTCGACCTGCTGGCGGATCAGGCTGTCCCACATGTCCACCTTCTTCTGCTCCCGCGGTATGACTCCGAGGCCGCCGGTGTCAACCAGCAGGAACTCCCGGCCCTCTTTGACCACGGGCGCCATGATCCGGTCGCGGGTGACCCCGGCCTGCTCGTGGACAATGGAGACGCGGCGGCCGACGATGCGGTTGAACAGGGCCGACTTGCCCACGTTGGGGCGGCCGACGATGGCGATGACCGGTAATTCTTGATTCATGATGGGTACTCGGCTAGTGGATGCTTGATGATAATCGGTTGCAGGCTGCTGGTTTCAGGTTCCGGATTGAGGGTGCTCTCGACTTCGGATTGCATTTGATTGTCGAGCGGTTGGATCCCGACGGGGACGCCAAACCCGAAAAAACCGACTCGTGAGTGGCTCAATTAATCGGCCGGTTGGCAAAAATTCGCCCGGGCGTGCCTCAGGCGGGCCAGGGTACGCTCCCGTCCGATCAGCTCCAGGGTCTCGTAAATGCCGGCCCCGACCGTGCCGCCGCTGATGGC
>JBFJXC010000229.1:0-6424 GCA_041623325.1 Lentisphaeria bacterium
CGCCCACACCCCAGGCGGGATGATGGAGGTGGTGGTGGCGGTCCTGGCTTTGGACAGCGGCTTGATCACCGCGCCAGTCTTTGTGGCCATCCTGTTCAGCGCCGTGGCCTCGTCCATGCTTATGGGCCCTTGGATGCATTCGGCCATGAACCGGAGGGCCGCCGTGCGCCTGATTGACTTTTTGACGGCGGAATCGCTGATTGCCAACCTGGCGGCCACCGACAGCGCAAGCGCGATCCGCCTGCTGGCGGCCAAGGCAGCCCAGCAGGCCGGAGTGGACGGCGACACCATCACGGCCGAAGCTCTGGCCCGGGAAAACGATTTCGGCACCGGCATTGGGGCCGGAATGGCCATCCCCCATGTCCGCATGGATGGCTTGCGCAACCCCGTTGTGGCGGTCGGCAGAGCGCCCCATGGGCTGGAGTGGAACGCACCCGACGGCAAGCCCGTATACCGGGTTTTCTTCCTTCTGACTCCCGAGGATGTGAACGACGTGCATGTCCAGCTGCTAGCCGAAGTGGCCCGGGTCATGCAGATCCCGGCAAACCAATACCGCTTCGACCTTGCCAAGGATGGGGCCGACCTTTGGCAAACCCTGAGCGATCTGTTCCAATCCAGCGGCCAAACCCAAAAAGCTGGGGGCTTTGGACAGAAATGACTTTCCCGCGACCAAACATCCCTTTCGCAAAAAGCCAGCGGGCGTGTATTATGGTTGTCTGCCTTTCGGCACGAAGCGTGTTCAAATGATCGACAGCCCCTGCGGCGGCATGGCTCATCAGCGGGACTGCAGGCTGTCGGGAGAATTGGAGAGGAATATGGGAAGCAAGCGTGTCATCGTCATCATGGCTGGAGGAGCTGGGGAGCGCTTCTGGCCGCTGTCCCGCCAGCATCGCCCCAAACAGCTGCTGAATCTAACCTCGCCGGACAAGTCCCTGCTGGCCGAGGCGGTTGAACGAGTCTGTCCGGCCATCGTGTCCCCCGAGAACGTCTATGTGGTGACGGCCAGACACTTGCAAGACCCCATCCGCGAAGCCAACCTGGGCATTCCTCCGGAGAACATCCTGGGCGAACCCTGCAAACGCAACACGGCTGGGTGCCTGGCCTTTGCCGCGGCCTGCCTGCAAGCCCGCCTCAAGTGCGATCCGGATGAGATCACCATGGGGGTGATCACCGCCGACCAGCAGATCGGCAACCCCGACCCATTCCGCCAGGCCGTCACCACCGCCTTCGAAGCCGCCGAACGCCATGAGGCCCTCATCACCCTGGGCATCCGCCCCACCCGCCCTGAAACCGGATATGGCTACATCGAAGTGGCCGCCGACATGGCCCACGGCGCCTGCACCGCCGCCGCCTGCCCCGCCTATCCCGTGGTTCGTTTCCGCGAAAAACCAGACCGCGAGACCGCCGGACGCTTCCTGGCCACCGGACGCTTTTTCTGGAACAGTGGCATGTTCTTCTGGCGCATTTCAATCTTCCGGAAGGAGTTGCATCAGGCCACACCCAAGCACGCCCAAGCCCTGGACCAGATGGTCCAAGCCATGAACGCCTGCGACGCCCAACAGGTCGACCGGATCTTCGCCAACCTGACGGACATCTCCATCGACTATGCCCTGCTGGAAAAGGCCCGCAAGGTACTGGTTGTGCCCGCCGCCTTCGCCTGGGACGACGTCGGCGCCTTCGACGCCCTGGACCGCACTCTGCCCAGAGACCCGAACGGCAATATCAGCATCGGCGATCCCGTCCTCAAGAACACGCGGGACTGCATCGTCTACAACCAAGCTGGAAGCGACAAAATGGCCGTGGCTGTGATCGGCGGCTACGATCTGGTGGTCGTGGTGACCGAGGACGCGGTACTGGTGGTGCCCAAGCCACAGGTTCAAGACGTCAAGACGGTCCTGGCCGATCTCAAAAAGCGCAACGCCAACCAGGTCTGACCCATGACCACGCCGGCCAATCCCGCTTCGCCGCCGTCCCCCCAGCTTGTTGAGGCCTTGGGCCAACTTGGCAAAATCGTCAACAATGCCAGCCTCTACGGAGCGGGCCACCGGCTGACCATGCAGGCCATCGGCCAGGGGTTCGCCCTCGTGTCTACGCTGTTGATCCGCACCCCGCGCCTGGAGGTGGGCATCCAGGAGGGCGAGCTGGCCGTCAACGGCCGCGTGCTTGCCAGCAACAGTCCCCTCGTGAAAGTGCTGGCCCTCAAGCTGGCCAACCTTAGAATCAACGGGTTCGCGCTCGTGCAGGGAATCACCCAGGCAGAATTCAACCAATTCATCGATCTGCTCCTGACCAGCCACCCCGGCAACGACCGCTTCTGCCAAAGCCTAAAGGACTTGCATTTAAACCACGTCGAACCCGAACGGGGCGAGTACCGGCGCATCTCCGCCGACGAAATGGTCGTGACCGCCGACGACTTCCGGGACGCGACCGCACGGGCTCCCGAGCCACCCACCCGGGCTTTCGTGCTCGAGTTGGACTCGGAAACGGCGCAACCCGGCATGGCAGCGGATTCAGAGGCCGGCATCCAAAGCATCATGGCCTTCCTGAAGGGCGAGGTTGCGTCTCCTTCGGGCCAGGTCTCCGACCAACTGAAAGAAATCGCCTCCGATCCCGAGAAATTGGCCAGTCTGATCATGGAAGCGGCCGTGGTCCGGCAACGCAGCACCGGACTAGCCGAAGGCGAATCCCTGGGCGATCTGATTGTAGGCTGCCTGCGGCGCACCTACCAGGGCCTGTCCCGAACCGCTCCGGCCAGGCCGTCCTCGGACAAGCCCACCCTCCGCAAGCAGCTGCTTCTGCTGGAAAAGACCCTGCTGGACAGGCTGCACGCCATGGTCAACGCCATGGATTCCTACGAGCAGGAGATTTCGGCTGCAAGCCTTCCGGACGAAAGTGAGCTCAACGCCATCACGGCCGACTACATCATGCGGCGCCATGCCTACGAGCGCAGCCAACGCAAGATTCTGCAACTGATGCGGGAAAGCGCCGGCTCCAGATCCGAATCGCTCCGTCTGAAGCTGCAGGAAGCCGGACTTTCGGTGTCCGGCTGGCGGGAGCTGGTCGGCAAGAGCGGTGCCGCACAACCGGCCAGTGCCCCCCCCATGGACCTGGGCGTTTTCGCCGCCCTGCTGGCTCAGCTAGACGCCTTGATGACAACCAGCCCGCACAAGGCCGACGAGGCCGCCTCCATCATGAGCCAAGTCGGTCGGGAAGTGGACAAACTGGCTGACACCACATCGCAGAAAATCGACGTCCTGGGCAGGAACCTGTCGCAGAAGAGGCTCGACCAAGCCCAAAGCGGGCGGCCAGGCGACGGAGTCGGCGGCCAGGAGCTGCTGGCCGAAATCGTACAGGAACTTTGCCAGCCGACCACGGTAATCAACTGTGCCGTGGCCATGATTGCCCAGGAAGCCCTTGGCGGCATCAACGCCGAACAAAAGGATTTGCTGAACATGGCCGCCGGTTGCGGAGAGAAACTGACCAGCCTTCTCAACCACCTGCGCACGATTGTCGGCGTGCCCGACGGCTACACCCCCCGCAAAGACCTGTTTGAATAGCCCGCGTTGCTCTTTATTGTCCGACTCGCAATCGCGCTCCCCCCGGCCTCAACAGGAAGTCCACAGGCCTTCGTCGGTCGGGCCGTTCCAGTAGTGTTGCCGATTTTCGCGATAGAAGGCGATTGTCTTGGCCAGGCCGTCGCGGATGTCGGTCCGGGCCTGCCAGCCGACCACCTTGCGGATCTTGCTGACATCCGCGTAATAGTCTCCAGGCTCCACCTCGGCGCGTTCCCGGGTGAAATCGGTAAAGGCGTAGGAACCGCTTCCGGCCACCTCCACGATCACCGCGGCCAACTCGCGGAAACTGACCGGAACCCCCGTTCCCACGTTGAAGACGTCTCCGTAGGCCGCCTCGCACAGGGCGGTCTGCATCAGGCACTCGATCAAATCGTCGATATAGAGATAATCCCGCAGAATCATGCCGTCGCCGAACACCGGCAATGCTTCGTCGTCAACGGCCTTGCGGATGAACCAGTTCACCACGCCGTACTCGTCGTGCATCATCTGATGACGCGCCCCGAAGGTATTGGTGATGCGCAGACAGGCGCACTTCAAGGCATGCACATCGCCGTAGACCTGCATCATCATTTCGGCACCCAAATTGTTGACCGCATAGATGCCTTTGGGATTCTTGGGATGATCCTCGGTCACCGGCAGCTGCACTGAGCTTCCATACTCTCCACGGGTGCCACTGAAGATGATCCTCGCCCCGGGATTGTGCAGACGGCAAGCCTCCAGCACAGTCAGCGTGCCCTTGCAATTGATCTCCAAATCCTGGAAGGGATTGCGAATGGACTCCACATGGTTGACCTGGCCGGCCAGATGGAAGATGTAGTCCTGCTGCCGCACCAGATAGTTCATGGAGTGCTGGTTGCAGATATCCCCCAGGTTGACCCGGACCTGGTCACGAATGTCGTGAATGTTATAGAAATTGCCGCCCTGGCGGGGCAGCATATTGTCCACTAGGGTCACCTTCGCTCCCGCCGCGACAAGGGCGTGCGCCAAATTCGACCCCACAAAGCCTAGACCGCCGGTTACGAGAACATTCTTGCCGGCAAACTGCGTGTCGTCCTGCATGGTTGCAATCCTCAATCAGACCGCTGAGTAAAATTCGGCCCATAACGTACACCCCATTTCCGGGACTTGTAGCGCTGGCGTCGGGGGCGCCGGGAGTCTGTCAAACCTTGCCCCCCGGCAAGGTCGTAGCCGGATGGTCGCAAGGCTACATTTCGGCGCTGAACTGCCGGTCGATGCCCTGGCAGACCTGGTCGACCGTGTCGTTTTCGGCAAGCTGAGGGCAGAAGACGAACTCGCCTCGGAAACCGTAGCGCCTCAAGGCCGCCAGCCACTCGCTCTCGCGCATCGCCTCCAGATCATCCCCCCACATGGGTGAATAGTGAAAACGAATCACCTCCACGTGCAGACAGTAGGTCCGGATGAAGTCGTTGATGTCGAAGTCCTTCTCCATATTCGCCGGCACCAGATCCAGCGCCAGGCGGCAGCTTGCCGGCAGGCAGCTGTCGTGCATCAGGTTTCCCGCCAGCTCCCAGGATTTGGAGCCCTCGAACGGCCTGGGCAGGCGCACGACAATGCAGAGCTTGAGACCCTCGTCTGCGGCCGCCGGCAACAGCTCGTTCAGGAATTGCAGGCGTATCTGAAGTCCCTCTTCCAGCTGTTTGGGACGAATCCGCTCCAGACCCAAATCCAGAGAGGCGGACTTCACATGGGCGGCCCCCAGCCGGCGCAGGGATTGAACGGCCTGCTGCTGCGCCTCGTGCCGAACCTTCTGCGAAGTCTCAAACAGGTAGGGTCCGATCGCCTCGGGAAGCAGACTGCGCACATGATGGACCCGCAGTCCGTAATGCTCCAAAGCTCCCTTCACGGCCGGATCGGCCAGTAGCAGCCGGGCGGGCAACTCCACTTGCCGCATCAACAGGGTGTCCCCCACGGCGCGAATCCAGTCAAACCACTCCTCCTCCCTGACTCTGATGCTCGAAGAAATCATCGCTACGCCCGCTTATTTTGGACATTCACCGCCGACCCGGCAGTCCCCAATTCGGCCATGGCCGACAGCCAGCCCAACATGGCCGGCACAGCCGTTTCCACCCGCAAAATCCACTGCCCCAGGCGCACGGGCAACAGCCCCTGCGCCACCAACGCCTCCCGCTCCCGGTCCGAAAACCCGCCCTCCGGACCGATCCACAACGCCACGGGACCGGCCCCGCCCAGCGCCTGCCGCACCGCCGCTACCCCCCCCTGCTGCAGATCCCCGAAAACCCCTTGGCAAGGCGACTTCGGCAAGACATCGGCAAAGCGGCACGGGCGCTCGATTTCAGGCAGAAAAGGATTGCCCGACTGCTTCAGCGCCGCCAGAGCCTCCGCCTTCCAATTTTTTTCCACCGCCTCCCCATCCGGCCGGGCCACACTGTAGTCGCACAGAACCGGCGTGATCCGCCAGATCCCGAGCTCCGTGGCTTGACGGACCACCGTCCCCATCAACTTGGCCCGCGGCGGCGCCACGTATAGTTGAATCTGCAAAGCAGGAGGAACGGACTGCGAACGCGACAGTATACGACAGGTCACCCGGGGTTGTCGCCCGCCACCGGCCAAAGTCTCGTCCTCAAGTGGCTGGGGACTCTGTTGCGCCGAATCCTGACAGTGCTTATCGGGGATCTCAGACCTAGATCAGCCGTGAGTCCAGCTTATCAACGGACCAAACCAGGCAGCCCTTTTTTTTTGGGAGCCGCTGATACGTACCTCAGCGCCGTTCTGTACTACTGCCGTCACAGGCAATCTCATTTCGGAAAAAGTTTGAAGCCTTTCTCTTCGATCACCTTGAACAAGTGCTTGAGCGCGTTTCTATCCGA
>JBFJXC010000230.1:0-6410 GCA_041623325.1 Lentisphaeria bacterium
TCCTGCAATCGCTGGCCGAAAGTTGCGGGACCAAACCGATCAAGATCCAAAGGCTGGTGGCTCGGGCGGGCCAGGATGGTCTCAAGCTGCAGATCGAGGCGGTCTGCACAGCCGAAAGGCCCGTCGGCCACATCCGAACCTTCATCAACGGCCTGCAGGAGCACCAGGCCTTCAGCAACAGCAACCTGTTGTCTCTGCAGGGAATGCAGGAGCAGTCGCGCCAATTCCGGGTGGAAACCCAACTGCAAGCCAATCATTTTCAACAGCCGGAATCCACTCAACCCCGGCAATATGTGCAGGCGGACCCCAACTCAACGCTCCATGCGGCCGCACCCGAATCGCTGATCCAATAACACACCGGGGCGGGTCCTGAAACCCGCCCCAAACAAAGGCAAGCACCATGCAAGCAGTCGACCAGCTCAGACAGGAAACCATCGGCAGAGGCATCGTTTTGCTGCTGATCTGCCTGGTCGAGCTGGCCGTGGCCCTCTTCTTGTTCATCCCCCAGAATCTGGAGAAAGCCCGCCTGGCCCAGTCGGTGCAACGCCTCCAGCGAAATCTGCCCAGCCTGGAAAACCTGCCCCAGACGATCCGGGAGCTGGAACAATCCCTGGACGACAACCGCAGCCGTCTGCATGCCGGCAACATCATCGAGCTGGGCAACGCCGAGGAAGTCATCATGATGGCCGTTTCCCAGGCCCTGGACGACAGCGACGTGGTCCTGCTGGGCCTGGCGCCCGAACGCCCCTCCGGCATCGCTTCCAGCGAGAGCGGCCCCAAGTCGCTGAAACTGCAATGCCGGGGAAGCTACCCGGCCCTGAGCGTCTTGCTGAGCAAACTGGAGAAGAAGGGGCTTCTGGTGGCCTGCCGGCGCTTCCACATGCAGGCCGACACCACGGGGGCAATCAAGCTGGAGGCGATCCTTCAGCTCTGGTCGGAGGAAGCCCTGCAGGAGACTCTGGCCCTCATGAAGAAGACCCTGGACAAAAAACCGGGCAACCCTGGCGGGAAGACGAGATGACCATGTTCAAGGACAACAAAGCTCTGGCCGTGCTGCTGGCGATCCTGCCGGTGGTGGTGGTGGCCAGCCTCGTGCTGGCCATGACCGCCCGCTCGGGCGGATCCGTCTCCATGCCGCAGATCATGGAAGCCGAGGAGCAGGCCCTGCAATTGGAGAAGCTGCAAGCCGCCGCCAAGGCCAACGTGGCCGCCACCCAGCAACTGGCCAGCAAGGTGGCCAAGATGCGCCAGGGGGCCGAAGTGGCCAGCCTGAATCCCTTTTACTGCCCGCCGCCGGCGCCTGTGAGCGTGCCGGAGGTCAAGGCCCCTCCAACGCCGGTTAACCGGCCGGTCCCCGTCTTCCGCTCCGCCTGGCCCAAGCTGACTCTGGACGGCATCATGCGCTCGGGCCAGACCGTGTTGGCCCTGATCAACGGACGCCTGTACAAGGTCAACACCAAGGTCGGCGATCTGACCCTGGTGGACATTGGCCAGAACCAGGTCGTGCTCGAAGACATTGACGGAACCCGGCGAATCCTGAGCTGCGCCAAGGACAGCCGGAGCGCTGGATGGGGGCAGGATTGACCGACATACCGTTCCTCGACGGAACGCTGCCCTGAAGAATTTGATACACGAAGCGCCGGGACCGATCCCGGCAAGCCGAGGGGGAAGAGGACATGATCTGCAGAAAAAGCATCCGGTACAGAATCAGCCTGTTTGCCTGGGCCACGGTCGGCCTGGCGACCCTTCTGTTCCTGGGGTTCGTCTTATGGCGGGAAAAGCAGGCCTGCTTTGACCTGATGGACTGCCGGGCCGGCCTCATGACCGCCTCCATCCAGGCCGAGATCAACGGCCCGCTAGGCACGGACGACTTCGTTTCGGTCACCGACCGCTGCCTGAACATCCTGCAGACCAGTCCGCAGATGCGCTACGTGGTCGTCACTCGCCGCGACGGGCTCTCCTTCATTCACACTCCCGGCTATGCCCGGCAAGCCGATTTGCGCGGCATCTGGTGTCCGAAGGACCTGATCAGACCCTCCGGCCGGATTCTCTCCAGCAACATGGTCGAGGGAAAGGTCTATCACTATACCGCTCCATTGCCGTGCTACGGCCAGCAGTGGGGCTGGATCCACCTGGGGCTGCCGGTGGACAATCTGCACGCCGGAGTCAAAGCGGCCATCACCCAGGCCTCCTGGCTGGGCTTCCTCTGCCTGGTCGTCACCTTCCTGATTGCACGCTCCTTTGCCAGGCGCCTGACCCAGCCCCTGCTTTCACTCAACCACTGCACCCGCCAGTTTGCCGACGGCGACCTGTCGGCGCGGGCGGCCATCTCCAGCGGAGACGAGGTGGAGGCCCTGGCCAACTCCTTCAACCATATGGCCGAAGATCTGGGAACCTCCCAGCGGGAGTTGCTCCTGGCCCAGGAACACAACACCAACATCATGCGCTCGATGATCGACGCCCTGGTCGTGGTCGACCCCGACATGAAGATCCAGACCGTCAACCGGGCCACCTGCGAGATGCTGGAGTACGACGAGGACGAATTGCTGGGCACTCATATTTCCACCCTTTTCGACAAGCACGAATTCAAAGGCAACGAACTGCGCAGCCTCATCGAAAGAAGTCCGGTTCAGAACCATGAAATGGCCTACAAGACCAAGAGCGGCCGTCTGGTCCCCATCCTGTTCTCAGGAGCGGTCATGAGGGACAGCGCCTTCAACTACCAGGGCATTGTCTGCATTGCCAAGGACATAACCGACATCCAGCAGGCCAGGAGATGCCAGCAGCAAAGCGAAGCACGCTTCCGCGCCCTGGTGGAGACCTCCCATAACCTGATCTGGCAATGCGACCGGCAGTATCGCCTGACCTATTTGAATCCGGCCTGGGAAAGCACCTACGGCTACGACCTGTCCAAGATGATCAACCGCTCCATGGCCGACTTCATGGCCCCCAAGCGGGCCACTGCCGATCTGCGGCTGCTCCAGCGCTGCATGGAGGGAGGCATCATTTCCCGCTACGAGACCGTCCACCTGTCCAAGTCCGGCCGCGAGATCCAACTGATGATCAACGCCGTACCGTTGCGGGACGAAGACGGCAACATCATCGGCGCCCAGGGAACAGCCTACGACATCACCACCCGCAAACAGGCCGAGGCCGACCATGCCCGCCTGGAGAAACAACTGCGGCAAACCCTGAAAATGGAAGCCATTGGCCAGCTGGCCGGCGGCGTGGCCCACGATTTCAACAACCTGCTTCAGGCCATTACCGCCCATGTCTATGTCATGAAGGAGTCCGTCGGCGAGGATGCCCCCGTCTACGGCGAGCTTGAGGAAGTCAAAAAGGCGGCCGAACGGGCGGCTTCGCTGACCCGCCAGCTGCTGGCCTTCAGCCGGCAGCAAGTCATGCAGCTGCGCCCTCTGCACCTCAACGACGCGGTCACCAACATGACCAAGATGCTCCGCCGCCTGATCGGCGAGAACATCGATCTGGGGTTCATCCCGGGAAACAAGCTGCCGTTGATTACCGCCGACCAGCAGCAGGTCGAGCAAGTGCTCATGAACCTGTGCATCAACGCCCGGGATGCCATGCCCGCTGGCGGGCGCATCACCATCTCCACCGAAAAAGTGGTGCTCAATCATGCCTTCTGCGAGCGCAACTCCTGGGCCAAGGAGGGCAAATTCGTGATGCTGACCGTCTCCGACAACGGCAAGGGCATTCCCGAAGAGATTCAGGGGCGGATTTTCGACCCCTTCTTCACCACCAAAGAAGTCGGCAAGGGCACCGGCCTGGGCCTGTCCACCGTCTACGGGATCGTTCAGCAGCACGAGGGTCTGTTGCACCTGGACAGCGAGATCGGCCGGGGCACCGACTTCCACATCTACTTCCCGGTCAACAACGGCTCCGACATCCAGCCCCACGAATGCTGCACCGACATGATCGTGGGCGGCAACGAAACCATCCTGGTGGCCGAAGACGAGGAGTTCGTGCGCAAACCGCTGCTGCAGATCCTCAAGTCCGCCGGCTACTCGATTTTCACCGCCTGCGACGGCAAGGAAGCGGTATCCATCTTCAATGCCAATGCCGACAAGATCTCCCTGGCCCTGCTGGACATCGTCATGCCCAAGATGAGCGGGGACGAGGTCTACAAGCAAGTCAAAAAGATCAATCCGGACATCCGGGTCTTGTTCAGCAGCGGCTACAACCCCTCCGAGGTGGCCGCCGACTTCATCAACACCGAGGGGCTGAATCTGATCAGCAAACCCTACAACCCCCGCGAGCTGCTCTCCACCATCCGCAAGATTCTGGACAACGGCCAGATAGCGGCCAACTGAAGCGCTGAGCCGCTGGCCCCGCCATCTGTGGCACCTGGCAATCCCTCCCCTCCCGATTTGGGCGCATACCACGGCATGCGGATTTAGGTTTTTTCCCGTCACCTAGGGCTGCGCCCTAACCCCAAGGTTGGGTTTGTGCCTTTGGCGCATTGACACCTGAAACCCGAGCGCGATCACGATTGCCCTCTGCCACAGGCGACCCGGGACTTTCGCACCCCGAAACCCGAACCGCCCCAGGGCCCCGCAGCGCAGCAACACCGGAATTTCCCCTACCCCCGCCCCCGGTGCAGCCGCGCAACAGAACCGGGGCCGCCCCGTCCGGAAAACCTGGCACGCATGATGCTAGTGAGACGTCGGCGTCCGACAACCGGGCCGGCCAGCCGCCGGGAGTCGGGGTTCGCGAGCAAAGGGCAACTCACAAACGGAAAGGGGAAGAGGCATGAAGTCGAAACGGTTGTATCTAACGGGATTGGCCCTGGTGTGCGTATTCTGGGCCATGGCGCTGCAGGCTCAGCTGAGCAAGGTCCAGGAAGCTCCTGCAGTGGCGCCCGCGCCGGAGACGGCCCCGGCGGTCCAGGCAGCAGTCGGTGCCGCGCCCATGGCAACTCAGCTCCAGGCGCCCGTGCTTGCCCAGGCGGCCCCGCCCAAGGCTGCCGTGGCCGCGCCGGCCTCTTCTCCCAAGGAGGATCTGGTCCAGATGACCTTTACGGACACCAACCTGCAGGACGTGCTGCGCTCGTTGACCGCCCTGCGGCCGGGGGTGAACATTGTCATGGACCCGGACGTCAAGGGCAAAGTGGCGTTGCTGAGCCTGCACGATGTCACCTGGGAAAAAGCCCTGCAAATCGTAGCCGATTCCAACAGCCTGGAGATCGTCCAGGAGCCAGGCAACATCTACCGGGTCCGGCGGGCGGCCACCAGCACGGACGAGAAGATCGCCATCAAACTGCTGACCCTCACGGACGTGGGTGCCTTGACCGACGAGCAGGTCACCGAGCTGCTGTCCAGCCGGGAGGCCGACCTGCGCATCACGGCCGACCAGCAGCGTGAACGCCTTCGCCAGACAGCCCAGAACTATATCAAGGAGCTGAAGGTTCGAGACGCCACGGCCGTGGAGGTGATCCAGGCCCTGGCCGAAAAAAGCGATTTGAATCTGGCCTTCACCCCCGTGGCCGAGGACCCGGACACGACCAAGCCGGCCACGCCCATCACCCTCAAGCTCAAGAACATGCCAGTAATCGACGCCTTGCGCCTGGTCGCCGCCCAGGGCGGTCTGTCCTGCAACATCCAGAACGGGGTCTGGGTCGTCCTCCCCCGCCCCCCGGCCAAGACGGCCGTGGAACCGCTGATTCTGGAAACCTTCCAAGTGAACTTTCTGGCCCTGGATGACGGCTTGATCAAACTGTGCCAGGGCTTGATCAGCGAGCGCGGACAAGTCAGCGCCGGCAAGAACAAGATCCTGGTGGTGCAGGACAGCGCCGACGGGGTCGAAGCGGTCCGGCGCACCCTGGAAGTGATGGACAAACCCACCCCCCAGGTACTGATCGAAGCGCGCTTCTACGAATTGAACAAGCTCAGCAGCCGGGACCTGGGCATCGACTGGAGCCAGTTGGGTGCCGACGGCAAGGGCATTGTCTTCTCCACCAGTCTGAGTCCCTTGGACTTCAGCCGCAACGGCTGGGACAAGGATGACAGCGCCACCAACAAGCGGATCGCCACCGCCACGATCGATTTCGGCGATCTGGCCGGCATCATCAAGGCTCTGGAGGCCAACAACGGGGCCCGTGAAATTTCCAACCCCAAGGTTCTGGTCAGCAGCGACGAGCAGGCCACCATCCACATCGGCGAGCAGCGTCCCATCCTGAAGGCCTCACTGGACAGCGCCCCCGGCGGGGACGTGATCACGGTCTTCGAACTGGATCCGGCCTACGGCGGAGAGCAAGTCCAGGACGAGCAGCTGGTTGAACGGGAAAAATACGAGAAGGACCGCAGCTACACGGTTCGCAAGGGCTATCTGGACTTGGGCACCAAACTGACCGTGGCCCCCTCGGTAAAAACCGAGAACGAGGTCTACATCAA
>JBFJXC010000231.1:0-6393 GCA_041623325.1 Lentisphaeria bacterium
CCTTTGAAGCGGCCGTCGGCAGACGGACCATGGCCATGACCGGAATCCCCCGCCGAAGAATGATGCGGACATCCGGCGTGCCATCGGTGCTTAAGAGCCTGAAAGCAGGATGACAGACGATGCGCTGCTCGATGATGACCCGGTCCAAATGCCCTCCCAGAGAATAAAATCCGGCCAGGGACGTGAGCACATGGTATCGAATGTCGGCCAGCGTCATGGTTGGCTGCCCGGAAACCTGGAAGCCATCCTTGGATGCGGACTTGACCACCATGACCCCCCGTCCCCCGGCCCCCCGGGACGGCTTGATCACCAGCTGTCCACGCGCCGCCAGAATCTCGTCCAGTTGGCGCACGGCCCCGTAGTCCTCAATGACCGCATAGGTGGCCGGAACCGGAATGCCGTGCTGCTGGCACAGCGTCTTGGTCAGCAGCTTGTCGTCCACGCGGGGATAATAGGCCCGCGGGTTGGCCGGCATGATCAGTTGGGTGTTGCGCCCGTTCATGCCCAGCACTCCGAGACGCCTCAGGCTGCTTGGAGACGCCGGCATTCGCAGAAGCGGAAACTTCATGCTCCGGGCCCGCCGCTTTGCCTGGAGGCGACCAAATCCCGGAATCGCCACAATTCAGTCAGGCGGTAGCCGGCATAGCGACCGACCCAGATCATCGCCGCCAAGGTCAGGCAATGAAACTCCGGATAGATGAGCAGAAACCAGCCCAGGCTCTGCCAGGCCAACAGCAGAAAGCATCCGTAGGTCACCACCAGGGTCTGAAGGAAGAGCTTGATGGCGAAGGGGGGGCCGTCCTCCTGTTCGGCAAGGTGAAAACGCTCGATGAGCATGGTCATGATGACCAGAGGCAGCACCACCGCCTCCGCGGACTGGCTGATCCCGAGCTGAACCATGGCCGAAAGGCCAAAGACCAAGGCCAACACCACCAGGGTCAACAGAATGCTCAGCCGGGGCACCATCAGCAACTTCAGCCGCTCGATGAAAGCGCGGCTGAGCAACCCCAGCAGGAAGATCAGCGCCAGCACGGCCAGACCGATCCGCCAGTCGGCATGGTAAAGACTCAAAGCGATCAGGGACGGGGTGAAGGTGCCAAAGGTTTGAAGCCCAACCAGGTTCCGGAACAGGCAGGTGAACAGGGCCCCCAACGGCAACAGCAGGATCACCGCCAGCGTCCTCTGCAGGGACAAGGGCAGCCGGGTTAGGTCGAAGATATCCCGGAGTTGCGGCGTGGCGGAATCGTTCAGACCGGGAGGTGGGGGCAACTGGCTGAGGCTGAAAGCGCTCTTGAGCCCGACGGCCCCCTCCTTGGCTACTGCGATCGTGGCCCCGTTTCGCTGAACCGGCAGATAGGTGGCCGGAACCTCCCCCGCGTATCCAAAGAGGGGATCGTACGATTGCCAACCCTGGCCGGTGAACACCTCCACCCAATTGTGAACCGTGGTCTGTCGGGAGGGAGCCAGCACAAAGCCGGTCACCAGCCGGGCGGGCAGTTTGGCCGCCCGGCACAAGGCCACCATGGCCCGCGCCTGCCCCAAAGCGTTGACCCCTCCGCCGCCCAGCGCCGTGGCCGCATCCTCCCCCCCCGAGCCGTGGACCACCCCGATCTCGCGGTGGCAGTGCCGCAGCACGGCGCCGGCCAACGCATCCTTCTTGCCCCCGGTTTGGCTGCTCAACCTGGCCAGGGCCCGCAGCACTGTCGGATCGGAAACTTGAATATACCGCTCCTCGCGGAGATAATGGGCCCGGGACGGGGTTGTCAGGACGGTCCGGGCAGGCAGATGCCGATTGTTGGCCGCCGGGGCGTAATGCAGGTCATATTCGGCCAGAAGGCGGTAGCGGCCTGGCTTTCGCGCCTGGCAGATCACCTCCAGACTGTCGGCCGTCTTGTTGCGCACCAAGACCTGGCGCATGCCTGAATGGGACAGTTTCTGCCGGAAAAGCCGGCAGGACGAGGTTCCCTCCGGCACCCCGGCGACCACCTGCGCCCCCGCCTTGCCGGCTTGAAATTCGACCTCGTAGCGCAGACGCCACACGGACGAGCCGGGCCGGAGATGCAACTGCTTGCGCCAGTGGAGGCGGCTGAGACCGGCCCCCAGCCCGAGCAGCAGCACCACGCCGCTGGTCAATAGCGCCAGTCGGTTTTGTCTGCTCATCTGTCGCACCCCTTTCCCATCAGCCAGCAACCTTGCCTCCACACAACATTCGATTCACTTCCACTCCGCCGCCATTTCGCCCGTGAATTTCAACGGCTGCTCGAGCTGGGCGGTGAAAAGCGAGGTTAGAAAAGCCAGGCGGGCGACCTTCTCCAGCTTGCCTGGAATCAGCTTGTCCACCGTGTCGTCCGGGGTGTGGTACCCGGCATGCAGGCCGCCGAAAAAATAGGCCACCGGCACCCGGGCCAAATAGAAGGCGGTGTGGTCGGCCCGGCCCAGCCTCAAATTGTCCGGATGGTGAAGGGTCAACCCCACGTGCCCGTTGGCCTGCTGGTGCAGCCGATGAAGCTCGTCGCTGGAACGGCTGGCCACCACGTTGATTTCGTCCGGCTCGTTGCGGCCGATCATGTCGAAATTGAGCATGAGGGCGATGCGTTCCAGCGGCAGGCTGGGGTGGGCGACATAGTAATTCGAACCCAACTGGCCGATCTCTTCGGCGGCAAAGGCAATGAAGATGAGCGTGCGCTTGGGCGGCTCGGGCAGCCGGCGCATGGCCCTGGCAATTTCCAGGAGGGCCCCGACGCTGCCGGCATTGTCGTTGGCCCCGAAATACGTGCCCTCCTGCCCCTCGCCCAAATGGTCGTAATGCGCCCCCAGGACAATGGCCTGGCGGCGCAGAACCGGATCGCTGCCCGGAAGCACCCCGATCACGTTGCGGCCGATTCGGGCGCGTCCCGAGATGGTTGCGGTGTAGGACAGCACCTTCTCGGGAACCACAAACGACTGGGGCCGGCGCGATTGCTGGATGCGCAGGGCATGCTGGTGCAAGTCGGCTTGGCTCATTCCCAGCAGACTGGCGGCGGCACGCCGGCTGATTTGAACCACCGGAATGGGGCTGTCCACCGGGAAGCTGGGGTCTGGCAGGCGCAGCTGTTCGGTATAGCCGAGACGTTTTCGCCAGCCAGCCGGATCGTCCACGATCAGCAGCATGGCCGCTCCACGGGCGGCAGCCGTCTTGGCCTTGTAGACCAGACTATCCCGCAAGCCCTTCTCCAAACGCCAGAGCCAGGCGGCGGTTTGCTGCCCCCATGGCACCCCGCTGAACACGATCACGGCCCGGCCCTTCACATCCAGGCCCGCATACTCGTCGAACTCCAGGGCGGGGGCGGCCAGACCGTATCCCGCCAAGGCGTAGCCGGCCCGGATCTCGGCCCGGTCCTGGGGGATATGAACGGGCATATAGTCCTTCTGGCGCTTGAACGGCTTGGGCTGGCCGGCCTCATCGTGGCTCAACTCGCTTTTCAGCTGGTAGCCAGCCCGGATCTTGAAGGTCTGGAAATAGCCGCCGGCCTGGCCGCCCGGAGACAGGCCGATCGCCCGAAACTGCTTGGCCACATAGTCCGCGGCACGCCGCGCCCCGGATTCACCAGCCTGCCGCCCGGCCATCTTGGGATCGCACAACATGGCCGCCTGCCGGACAATCTCCCGACCGCTGATGGACTCCAAAGCGGACCTGACCACAGGATTCAGGTCGGGCAGGGGCGTCTCCGCCGGGGCCGCTGGGTTGGCCGCCAGCGCCGCTCCCGCCGGGATCAAGCCTGCGGCCGTGGCCAGCAAGGCCGCCAAACCGGACCGCAGACCCGCGCGGCCTCTTGCGGGCTGGAGGGCCCTATTGCTCAAAACGCAGGCTAACGCGCTCATTTGGCCGTTCCTTGTCCGGAAAGTAAAGGACGCAAAGAGTTCCACTGAGAGGATCGGTCCGGAAAACGGCCCGGTTTGGCTGGCCCCCGACAACCTCCAAACGGCGGAACCGCCCGTGGGCAAACCCCTCCGGCAGATCGAGACGCAGAAAGTGGATGGGCAGAATGCGCCGCCTCTGGCTCTTGCCCGAGCGCTTGACAATGCCGGCGGCTTCGCACCCCGGAAAGATGCGGAACAGATACTTGGGGGTGCGCACCGATGGCAGGTGCTTCTCGGGAAACTGCAACTCCAGGACATCTGCGCTCCGCCAGCTGGCCTCGACCAATGGTCGAGTCGGGGTCGGAAGCCCGCGGGTGAACATTTTGGCCTCCGGGTCCCCCCACAGGCGGAAGCTCAACGCCACCCGCAGGCTCTTGGCCTGCTCGCGGTGGCCCCGGGCCGTCTTCAGATCCTGCAGACACAGATAATAGTTGCGGGCGTCCCGCAGAGCCTCCCCCACAGTCGCCTCCCGATAGAGAACCGCGTCCATCATGGCCTTGATGAAGGTGCTGCCGGAGGCGCTGTGGATGTTGGTCGTGCTTCCGACCAGAGCAGTCCCGCCACGCTCGTTGAGCAGATTGAACAGATCGGCACTGAGCGACTGGCAACTCTGCAGGATCACAAACGGCAGTCCCCGCAGATCCTGTCCGCCGGCCAGCGGGACCATGGGGGAATCCAGCGGCGGCTCTTCCGGATCCGGATCGGACACGACGGGACCATCCTCGGGCTGGACCGCGTCGCCGGGACTATCCTCAGCATCTGCCATCCCGTAGCCGCCGTCCGGACTGACGCCCTCCAAATCCGGGCGATAGCCTTCGTAATCCTCGGATTGCTCCATGAAAAAGGAAGGATCCTCGAACAGGCGTTGATCACCCAAATGCCCCTCATAGATGACAAGGGTGCTTTCCCCCACGGCCTCCCGAATTTCCGCGTTGTGGGAGGCCTCCCCATAGAACTGTCGCAGGCGCAGGCGCAGATTCTTCACCTCCAACGCCGTCGCGCGGCTGATCGTTTCGCATAGCGGCAGATTCCCGTACTCCGGACTGGGGTTCGCCACCATCAGGACCTGGGCGGGGGTCGACTGCAGCAGGCGTTGGCGGGCAAACGTGCGGGAGAGAAAAGTCGAGGCGGGCGCCAAATCAGGGAAAGGGATTCTGCCCACGGCCAGGGACAAGGCCTCGTTGTCCGATGGGACCGTAAACGGCTCCACATGCACGATCATGCCCTCTCCGTTCTCAACCACCTCCCCCGTCTCCTCGCTATCGGGCAATGGCGCCGGGGCCGGCAAAGCAATGGTCACCTCCTTCAAACCGATCGATTCCTCGCAACCCAGGATGGTGACAGACCGCGGCCTCAAACCCCGGGAGCGAATCAGCTGGTGGACCGCCTCTTCGGCCGCCGATGCATCCCCGCTGGCCACCGACACCAGAGGGGCGCCCCTCACCAAGCTGGCATAGGGCCCAAGCCAAGCGCTGCCGCCCACCTCCATCTCGGAATCGGGCTGCCGGGTCAGAATAATGTTGCGGACCCTTCCGGCCGCAAAACTGGCGGCCAATGCCCCTTCCGCCTCACGGCAGGTCATAGTCGATATCGCGAACGGAGCCCCGGACAACCAAGCCGCCGGCTGGCTCTGGCTGACCAGAACGCCGCCGGCGATCTTCAACTGCGTGGCGGCTTCCTGCAGTCCGGTTACCTCCTCCCCGGAAGCCAGTACGATCAGTGGCTGCCGCCGGCGGGCCGCCAATGCCGAACCCGCAATCAATTCGCCTGGGGAAGGACCGCAGAAAACCGCCTGACGGCTCGTGCCCCAGAAGCGGCGGGCCAGCATCAGACTGGCCGCGGACAGGTCCGAAGGCAGGCGGAGGGTGTAAGCCGGAGCCGATCCCGTCACGTTGGCAGCCGACCAGTCGCCCTCAACAGCCAGGATCAGAACCCGGGCAGGGGCGTAGCGTTCGACAAATTGGCGGTTGCTGGCCGCCAGCCCTGCATCGTTGGACACGGTGGTTGTTTGGGGAATGCCCGACTTGGCCGTGCCCAGACGGCTGGCCACCGGAGCCGCCAGGCAGGTATGGGCCGGTATCCGGTCCCCGACCAATATCAGCTCGACGGCTTGACCGGGTTCGTTGACGAACGGGATCGCTTCAGGCAGCGGCTCGTCCCGGAACGCAGGCGGCTGGCCCGGCCCCGCGGATTCTTCCGCGGAAAACCGCGTCGGTTCAGATTCGGACAGGAAGGTAGTCGGCAGCTCCTCCCGATGGCAGGACACCAAGCCGGCGGCCAGAACCAGGCCGGCAACCAGCCATCTCAAAGACAGGCAGGCCTGCGGAAGACGGACACGGTACGTCATCGAAAACGCTCCATTTTCAACCTTGCGCGTGAATAGCCAGACACGGAGAATGGACTCGCCTGGGAGCCTTGTTTTCCGGCATGCCTAACCGTAAATCACAACCCGGATTTTACTACGTCCATCCCCAACAATTCCCCCCCGGCCCC
>JBFJXC010000232.1:0-6391 GCA_041623325.1 Lentisphaeria bacterium
CGCAGCCTCGGGCTCGCCACCGTTGAACCGCCGGATCAGCTCGCGGTCTGTTGTATTGATCCAGTCCTTGGACATCTCTTCCTACCGTTGGGTTCCGCCCCCCAGAAAAAAGAATAGCCAGCCCCGGACGGGCCGGGGCTGGCATTGGGCGTTATTGCTTGCCTTTAAAGGCGCGCCAGTCTCAGCCGCGGGCGTTGGTGATGATCCCCGCGAAGTCGGCGGCTTTCAAGCTGGCCCCGCCGACCAAGGCACCGTCAATGTCGGCACCGGCCATGAGTTCCGCGGTGTTGGCGGCCTTGACGCTGCCTCCGTAAAGGATGCGCACGGAGTCGGCCACCTGCCCGAACATCTCCCGCAGGATGGCGCGGATCATGGCATGCACGTCCTGGGCTTGCTGGGGGCTGGCGGTCAGCCCGGTGCCGATAGCCCAGACCGGCTCGTAGGCCACCACGGTGTTTTCCATGTCCGCCGCGCTGAGCCCGGCCAGCCCCTGTCGGGTCTGCTGTCCCACGACCTCGTCGGTCTTGCCGCTTTCGCGCTCTTCCAGCAATTCGCCAACGCAGACGATCGGTTTGAGACCGGCGGCCAAGGCGGCCTTGGTGCGCTTGTTGACCGTTTCGTCGGTCTCCCCGAAGTACTGGCGCCGTTCGCTATGGCCGATGATCACATATTCCACCGGGATCTCCTTGAGCATGCCCGCCGAAATCTCCCCCGTGTAGGCCCCGTTGGCCTCCCAGTGCACGTTCTGGGCGCTTACTGAAATATTGCTGCCTTTGACTTCTTCTGCAACAGCGGCCAGCGTGGTGAAAGTCGGCCCGACCACGATGTCCACATCGTTGATCCCGGCCACGGCCTGCTTGAGTTCCCGAACCAGCTCCAGGCCTTCGGCCACGGTCTTGTTCATTTTCCAGTTACCGGCGATAAAGGGGGTCCTTGCCATGATTTTGTCCTTTGCTTTTCTATTGGATACGATCACGAATCGCGATTCAGAGCGGGGTCTCCGGCGGCCTACTTGTCGTCCAGGGCCACGACTCCCGGCAGGGCCTTGCCTTCCAGGAACTCCAGGGAGGCGCCTCCGCCGGTCGAAATGTGGCTCATTTTGTCGGCCAGGCCGCTCTTGTTGACGGCGCTGACGGAGTCGCCTCCGCCGATGATGCTGACCGCGCTGCTGTCGGCCACGGCTTGGCAGACACCCATGGTTCCGGCGGCGAAGGCGTCCATCTCGAAGCAACCCATGGGCCCGTTCCAGAGGACGGTCTTGGCCTTGGCCAGTTCGGCCTGGTAGGCCTTGGTGGTTTCCGGTCCGATATCCAGGGCCATCCAACCGGCGGGGATGTCCAGGCCGACGACCTGGGTTTTGGCGTCGGGGGCGAAGCGGTCGGCGGCCACGTTGTCGATCGGCAGCATGAAGTTGACGCCGTGGGTTTTGGCCGCCTCCAGAGTCTTGAGGGCCACGTCCAGCAGGTCATCCTCGACCAGGGAGCTGGCCACATCGTAGCCCTGCGCCTTGAGGAAGGTGTAGGCCATGCCGCCGCCGATCAGGATGGTGTCGACCTTGGTCATGAGGCTGCGCAGCACTTCAAGTTTGCCGGAGACCTTGGCTCCGCCAATGATGGCCACGAAAGGATGCTCGGCATTGCCCGTGGCGCGCCCGAGGAAGTCGAGCTCCTTCTCCATGAGCAGTCCGGCCACGCAGGTGTCCATGTAGTTGCAGACAACGGCGGTGGAGGCGTGGGAGCGGTGGGCGGTGCCGAAGGCGTCGTTGACGTAGACGTCGCCGAAGGACGCCAGCTCCTTGGCGAAGGCGTCCTGCTCCTCGGCGCTGCAATTCTTGCCTTCTTCCTGGTTGTAGAAGCGAGTGTTTTCCAGGATGAGGATTTCTCCGGGCTGCAGGGTGTTGACCATGGCCGCCGTTTCGCCTCCGACGGTGTCGGGGGCCATTTTGACGGTATTGTCAATGAGGGTGCCGAGGTATTCGGCCACGGGGCCCAGGCTGAATTCGGGGTTGGGCGCACCCTTGGGACGGCCCAGGTGGCTCATGATCACCAGGCTGGCGCCGGCATCGAGGATATACTTGATGGTGGGCAGGGCGGCCCGGATGCGGGTGTCGTCGGTGATCACGCCGTCTTTGAGGGGCACATTGAAGTCCACGCGCATGAGCACGCGCTGTCCCTGCAGGTCGATGTCGCGAACGGTTTTCTTGTTCATCCTGGAGTCTCCTTCTAGAGGTTGAGGCTGACCTGGTTTGCGGCGCGGTCGCCCGGGGAAAATTAAAGCCTATACTATAGCATGTTTAGTGAACCACAGAAACAGGATTCCAGGCCCGTATTGCTCGAAAATGGTCAGCCGGAGCCCCGTTGGCAGGGTCTGGCCGCCCTGGCGGCGGTCGTCGGGGCGTTGGGCGGCATGATTCTGGTCGGTCTGATCGCTCCGCAAACCCAGGGGCGTTCGACTGCCTGGGTCTTGTGGCTGGCGGCGGTTCCGATCCACGTGGCAGCCCTGGCCGCCGCCTTGGCCGTACTGTGCAGGGCCACGCCTCGGGGATGGCGGCTGGCGAGTCTGGGGCTGCGAAGCGGAAGCAGTCTGGGCAGGTTTGCCAGCGATGCCGGGACCATGTTGGTTTGGGTGTATCCGTTGGTGGCGGCGATGACGGGGGCCACCGTATTGATCCTGGGGCGCTGGGGGTATCAGGCGGCGGGGGTGCCGCTGATCAGGGAGCTGGCCAGGCACCCGACCGTGTCCGGCTGGATGTCCCTGGCGGTTGTGGCGGTTCTGGTGGCACCGGTGGCCGAGGAGATTCTGTTCCGCTGCGTCTGCTACGAGGCTCTTAAGGTTGGGGATGGGAAGGTGGCCGCGGTGGCGACCTCGGTCCTGTTCGCGGCCATCCACCAGGTTCCCGAGCAGGTCCCCGGCCTGTTTGTGCTGGGGCTGGTGCTCCAGCGGGCCCGCGGGCGCCACGGAACTCTCTGGGTGCCCATCCTCCTGCACGCCGGATTCAACGCCATGTCGGTGACCTTTCTGGCGGCATTTCGTTCCCAAATGGGATGAGGAAAGGGGAGAGCGGCCGCCGGGGGTGCTTCCGGTCGGTCGGGCCAGACCTGTCCGGCGAGTCCGACCGATCGACCCAGTGGGCAGGGATGGTCTACAATGCGACCTTCAACTCCAGGCAGGCCTCGGCATCGAGGGTTTGCCAGCTGCCGTCGATCAGGGCGTCTGTGCGGCGGTAGTCGCGCTGGAAGTCGAAGTAGAGCCCCAGATTGCCGGGACGGGGCTGGATCTGCAGGAGTATTTCCAGATCTTGCTGGTCAGTCGGCAGTGGCCCGATCTTCAGCTCGGCCCACTGTGGGCGGTGGCCGGGTTGAAGCTGAATTGCTTCCTGCCCGCGGGCGCCGTCCTGGAGCCGCCAACGGATGTCCAGTTTGCCGCCTTGGGGAGAGGCGAAGGGGATGCGCAAGGTGGCGGCTCCGGCGAGGGGTTCGGGCAGGACCAGGCGCTTCTTAAGGGCGAGCCCTGGAGGAGGGATTTCCTGCGGGTACCAGCCTCCGAGGGTGGCGGGTCCGTGGTCGTAGACCAGCCAGGAGTCGTTCAATTGGACCTGGACCCCGTCGGGGCGGACCAGGCGCATGGCGGGCTTTTCAAAAAGTAGCTGGTAGGTGGGGAAGGCTTTCCAAGCCAGGAAAAGACCGGCGGCCAGGTAGGCGATGAGGATGGCGGCCTGGCGGCGCAGTTGTTCGGGACGTTTGGCGGCGCGGCGTAGTTTGAGGCAGGCCTCGAGACTGAAACCGCCGAAGACGCAGAGCAGGGGCACGACCGGCAGGCGGAAGCGGGCCAGGATGTAGAAGGCCACGGTGGCCGCGCAGTAGCTGAGCACGGTGATTTCCAGAAGGAAAGTTTTCTTGGAACGGCAGACCCGGCGCGCGGCCAGCAGCATGCCGGCCAGCCCGAGGCAGGAGATGAGGGTGAAGCGCGGCAGGAAGGGCAGGTGGATTAGCTTGCTGGCCCGCCCCTCGTTGGCCATGGCCACGTTGTTGGGAATCTCCATTCCGTGCCAGAAGAGCAGGGCGGTGCGGAGTTTCAGCTCGAGGAATGCGGCGGGGGCTTGCTTGACCCATTTGAGCACGTTGCGGGAAACTGGCACGCGCTGGTCGCCGGGCCGGGAGGCGGCCTCCATCCAAGCGTTGTAGACCGGTGGATATTCGAGCCCTCCCGGAGGGGCTTCGGGAGTGTTGGAAAGAGCCAGTACCGCATCCTGTGCGGAGGAGGGCCCGGTCCAGCGCTGGTAGTGATTCAGGTTGTGGAGGGCGAACGGCAGTTGCGGCAAATAGAAGATCGCGATGAAGGCGGCGGCCAGAGCCAGGCCCCGCCGGGGGGTTTGCCGGTGCTGCCAGCCCAGGACAAGCAAGATGCCGGGCAGCAGCAGCAGAATGTTGCCGCGGGTGAGGGTGCCAAATGCCGCGACCACGGCCGCGGCCAGCCACCATCGGCCGGGCTGGCGGGAGTCGAGGGCCCGCACGCTCAGGTAGGTCAGCAGGACGATCCAGAAGCTCTGAAGGACGGCGATCAACAGGAACGGGGTGTAGAAGATGTGGAATTGCGCCAGGGCCAGCAAGGCGGCGCCCAGCAACCCGGCCCGACGGCCGAATATTCGGGCCCCCATCAGCCCGGTCAGCCAGACGCAGGCCGCTCCGAGCAGGGACTGCACGATTATGACGCCCCAGGGGCCGTCCCCGAAAAGGGCGTAGACCAGCGGCAGAAAGACGGCGTAGTAGAAGGGCTGGTAGTAGAAGGCTTCCGGAAGCCGGCCTTGGAGAATGTCGCGGGCGATGGCCTGATAGGTGGCCATGTCCGTGGCGGAGTTGGGGGTGGCTACGGAGGGATGGCGGTTGAGTTCGAAGCAGACGGCCAGGCGCAGGGCCAGGGCCAGCAGGCTGATGGCCATCAGCCAAATTGTGAAACGCTTGCGGCGGCGGGAAAGCGATTTCTCGTGGGGCATGTCACAGTCTCCTCAATGGCTTATTGTCCGGCCACGGGTTATCCACCCCGTCCGAGTTTCGCCTTGAGTGAAGGGGGCATTTCTTGGCCGGTTCCGGGATGCGGTGCACGCTCCGCGCCGCAAGAGATTAGCCGATCAACACCCGATCGGCAATGGAACGAGTATAAATTTATCCGCGCGGCGCTCGGCTGGGGCAACCCGGGCCAAAGTTATTGGAGGATGCCTGCATCGCCTCAAGCCGCCGCGCTGCGCCGGTATTGGCCGGGGGTGTGGCCGGTTAGCTCGCGGAAGCGGCGCACGAAGTGCACGTAGTTTCGGAAACCGGCCTGGTCTGCCACCTGATAGATGGTCAGATCGGTGTTGGTCAGCAGTTCCCGGGCGTGGTTCATGCGGCAGTGGGTCAGATAATCCTGGAAGGTGCCGTCGGAGTGGGACTTGAACAGCTGGGAGACATAGCCGGGGCTGACTTTGAACACCTTGGCCACGAGTTCTCGACTGATATCCTCCTGAAAACTGTTGGCAGTCCAGTTGCGAATCCGGTTGAAAAGAAGCACCGGGCGGCCCCCCGCTACGTCTACCCGCCGGCGGCACTCGTGTTCGGCCAGTCCCAGCAGGGCTTTGCCCAGGCTTTTGACCACTTCCAAGTCGTCCAGTCCCACGGCAGAGTTCAGGGCTTTGACGGTGCTTCGCATGGCTTCATGGTAAGGCAGACCGGTATGCAAAAAAACCGCTTCCGGACGGGTCGGGTCGGTTGCCGAATCGTGTTTGTAAAAGGAGACCCGCAGATAGTCCTGGCGGGGCACCACGCACAGCATCTCGTAGTGCCCCCGCCAGTCGTGACTCTCCCAGGTGTTGGGCAGGCAGTAGAGCAGATCCCCGGCTTCCAGCGCCACCCTCCTTCGTCCCTTTGACAATGGCAGTAACGCCTGTTTAGAACCCGCCATGATGACGATCAGCCTGGGAACCGGTAAAAAGTCAACCCCGCCCGGAGTCTGCTCCTCCGGAACGGCAAAGAAGACTCTGCCCAGATCCAGCTGCCGGGCGGCCCTCAGCTTTTTCAGAATGGTCTCTCGATCTTCCATCAGTCATTCGGCCTTTGTTAACCATATGCATATAGATATTACGATCTCCATATGTGAAAAACAAGCCGTCAATCTTATAATAGGCATACTGCAAGCCACAGCCAGCAAGGAGACGACAAATGCAGCAGGCCGTTCCTGTGATCAAGCCGAAGACGAAGCATCTGACGGCCGCCCGTCAGTTCCAGGGGATACCGGGGATCGAAGTCACCCCCGGGGGCCGACTCTGGGCCACCTGGTACTCCGGGGGCATTAACGAGGGACCGCTCAACTTCGTCGTGCTGGTGACCAGCGACGACGGCGGCACAACCTGGAGCGA
>JBFJXC010000233.1:0-6380 GCA_041623325.1 Lentisphaeria bacterium
AAATGCCGTTGCACGGTTTCGGGCGGCAAAGCCGAGGTGTAGATGGCCAGTTCGCCAATGTCGAATCTCGCCTCGCCGTCACGGGTCGTGGGTTTGCCGCCGATCTGCAGATAACTGCCACGTCCCTCGATAAAGGGTTTGGTGGAGCTATACTGATCGGAGACGACGTTCCTGGGAGCAATGTAGGCCCCTTGACAGGCTTTCTCGCCGGCAAGCTTGCCGTCGATGAAAACCCTCAGCGCCTTGCCGTCGTAACTGCAGGTCAGCTGATGCCAGACGCCCGCGCTGAACGGAGCGGCCCCAACGGACTCCGCTCCGCCAGGGGTGCCGATTTGAAAGTTCACATAGCCATTGCCCGCGCCCCCGTACTTGATTGAAAGTCCGGACTTGTAGCCGCTGCCAATGGTGAAGAGGGAGCAGTTGAGCGCTTCGGGGCCATTTTCATGCATGCGAATCCAGGCCTGCAGGGTGAACGACTTGAACTCGTCGCCGTCGACCCCGGAGCGGAACAGGCAACGCCTCTGCAAGCCGGGAGTCAAGGCGCTTTTCCAGGGCCAGCGGCCGGAGGTCCATTCTGAGGAAGGCGTTGAATCCGGGGTGTTGTAATAGCTAATTCTGCTCAGGCCGTAGGGGCTGTTGCGCTGGATGTACAAGGAGCCCAGCGGGCCGCCGGAAAGCGCCTGCCGACCCGGCCCGATTTCCACATGGTTCCGAACCTCCTCGCCGCGGCCCTCCTCAAACGTGTAGTAGCGAATCAACGAGGATTCCTTCCGGAGCTCCTCCTTGTGACGCGCAAAGTCGCTCTGGGAATCCGCCCGCGCCGGCGACATCAGGGTGAACGCCAGCGTCAATAGCGGCAGCCGCACAGATCTAGACCAGGTCGATTTTCTCATGCCAATGTCTCCACGTTTCTGATTGTTGTGAACCGGGGCTCAAATGTCTTGTGAACGAAGTGGGATTGCGGGGCGTTTCCATGCGCAAGCTCAAACGCGACGTCCAGTGCAGAGCGGGCCGCGCCTTTGCTCATGATGGAGTTCTAGTCGGCGGCGGGGGCGCGATTATTTCCACCACCAGAAGTTATCCGCGGGGTTGGTCGGAATCTCGCTTCGTTTTGTCAAGGCGGCATGTCCGTCCACGAACAAGGTGTTCATCCCGTAGCTGTGAACTAGATTCCAAAATTTGTTCCAGTAGCCCTCGTTGTATTGACCGTACCAATTGTCGTTCATATCCATGAAATAGGAGGCGCTGTCCGGTTGCCGGACCCGTGAAATCAGGTAACGCGGGCGGTTCATGCCGGGGCTGTCGATGAAATTGCACCGGTTGGTACCGTAGCTGCTGGGCGCCCACTTTTGAGTGGTGGGCGCAGCGTTAGGGCTAACGTCTGCGGGGCAGACGTAGACCGTCGGACGCACCGGCTCTATGTCGGTGTCGTTCTGGGCGATGCCCAGGTAGTCCTTCAGCAAGTAGGGCCAATATTTATCGCCACTGGACGTCGTCTGCCGGGCCGTCACCAGCCAGCCGTCGTGGTCATCGCTATAGCCAAGTACACCGCCGACGTAGATCTGTTTCAGGTTGCCCATGCAGACAATGGCGTGGGCCTTCTGCTTGGCTTTGCCTAGGGCTGGCAACAGCATCGAGGCCAGAATGGCTATGATCGCTATGACCACGAGCAGCTCGATCAAGGTGAAACGGTTTCCTCTGACCAGGTGAGAGTTTTTCATCCTTCGTTCCTTTCTTTGGGTTGACACGGCGCGGTCGTCTCCCGGACGATCAGCGGACACTCTAAAAGATGCAATGTCGGTTTCCTCCTGGTTTCGGGTTTTAACAGAGTCTGCTTCAAAATCTCGTAGGCGGCCAGTCCCAGCTCCAGGTCGGAACGCTGCACGGTGGTCAGGTTGAGATGCCGCTTGTCAAGCCGATCGTCCGCGCCGATGATGGACAGATCCTCCGGCACCGGGATTCCCTCAGCTCTGGCCTCGGCCAGTAGCAGGGCGGCCAGCTCGTCGTTGACCGCCACGCAGGCGGAGTAGGCGGCCGCCCGGGAACGGACAAACTCCCGGACCTCGGCTTGGTCGGGAAGGTAGCCGAAGGCCATTGCGTCCGGTTCCGGCTGGCCACGCCTGCGGAACTCCTCGCGAATGCTCCGGACGCGCGTGTCAGACCACTCATACTCGGGGAACTCCAGGACGCAGACATCCCGATGTCCCAGCTCGAGAACGTGCTCGGCGGCGATCCGCCCAATCCGCACATTGTCGAAGGCGACCGAATCGCAGAGGCTTGTCTGCTTCTCGATGGCCACCATGGGCAGTCCCAGCTCCGACAGCGCCTGCAGCTCCTGCTCGGACGAGGTGTGGTCACTGCCGTTATAGAGAATCGCCTCGATCTGCTTCTGCCTGATGTCCTCGACAATGCGCCGGAAATCCTCGACGCCCCAAATATTGAAGAATTGCAGGGTGCCGCCCTGTTCGTTCAGAATCCGTTCCAGGCCCGCGCAGACCACCGCCGGGCGCGTCTGCCGCGAATCCGGGTTGGTCACTTCCATGTAGCCGACAAAGGCCACCTTGATGCCGGCCAGAGACTTCGGCAGCTCCGGCTTGGCGGCCAAGCGCACCCCGCCACGCGGCACGCTGGTGATGATCCCCTCGCTTTTCAGTTCCCCCAACGTTGCGCGAACCACGCTTAGCGGAATCCCGTAGTTCTCGCTCAGCGCGCGCTCCCCGGGCAACGGCGTCCCGGTCGACGCCTCTTGCTCATGCAGATCCGACAGCAGGCGCTCACGGCACAGCTTGCGCGCTTGCGCCATTTCCACCGCCGTCAGCGCCTTCCGGCGTCGCTTGGCTTTGCTTGTGCTGGTTGCCATCCGCGTCTACGCCCGTCTGCAATTCGTTGCAATTCACCCGGAAGATACGTGCCGACTTCCATAATGCAAGGGACCTTTACAGAAACCGGCTGAGAAAGTGAGCCGGCAGACCTGCTGCCGCGTTGCCGAACCGAAAGTGCCCTGACAGGCTTCCGCCCAGGGGGATTAGAGTTTGCATGCCAAAGCTCCCAAACTGCACGTGGGGCGAAACTTCCTGTTTTCGACAAGAGGAGAATTGACAGCCCGGCAATCTGTTATACTATTGTAGGATAACAGACAGGGGATATCCCATGACGGTCGCTGCCAATACGAAATCCAAATACAACCTGGCTCGCAAGCGTCTGCTCAGCCTGATGGCGGCGTTGTCGGCAGGGGGCGAAAGCCGTCTGCCGGGTCTCCGCAAGCTTTGCGCGGAGCTGGACGTCAGCTTCATGACGGTCAACAAGGTGATCAAGCGTCTGACCTTGGAAGGGCGCATCCAGTCCATTCCCAAGAAGGGGAACTACATCCTCCCCGGCCCGCATCCCCACAATATCGGCCTGATCCTCAACGACGAAGACGATTCCAGTTTTCTGCACACCCCAACGATCATGGAGGGGGTGTTGCATGTATTGGGAAAGGCCCACTGCTCCATCCGGCTCCTCCAGGCGTCCCCAGAGCGGGTCGCCACCGTTGCGGACGAGCACATGCTGGATGCGGCCATCTGGTATCTGCCCTCCGCCAAACTGATCCCGAAAGTCAACGAAACCATCGGTGCCATGGAAGTCCCTGTATTGCCCATCCTAGAGGACTGGTGCCAATTCAAGGTCTCGGAACTGCCCGCCTGCCATGTGGCGCCGGACTCATTCAAGGCGGGACGGCAGCGAGTCGAGTTCCTACTGAAGCGAGGCCACCGCAAGATCGCCCGCTTTAACATTGCTCCCTATCCCGAGGTTGATTACGACACCGAGGCCTTTAGGGGCTTTCAAGCCGCCGTTGACGACTATGGCGGCCGCCATGACCTGACCGCCTGGAGCGTTTCGGCAAACGAGATCGAAGAGAAAATCCCACGTATTCTTGATGGCGGCGAAGTGACGGCCGCCACGGTCAACGGCGGTGGTACCCAGATCCGCAGGGTTTTCAAAGCCCTGTCCCGGCATGAAAACGGAGGTGGGATCGAGCTGATCGTCGCCGACGTAGGCCCTGTCCTGGAAAAGCTGATTGACGAATTTCCCACGGTCAAGGTGGTCGGCATCACGCGCCCCTGCAACTATGACCTGGGGGTTCGGGCGGGCCAAATGCTCATGGAGCACCTGGACAAAGGCGTGCCGCTGGGCGCTGTCAAAGTCGTTGGAGAGAGCCAGACATTGGGTGAGAAATGATTATTTTCGGAAAAAAGGGCCAGCTCGGTTCATGCGTTCCCCTCGCCGGAGGCGATGGCCACCTTTTGCGATTCCGGGTCGAAACGGCGCTAGCCGTTTCGGGACGGAATCGCAAAATTTCGTGAGGGAGTCCGGGGGAGCCTGGCCGAAGGCCAGTGGCTGACCCGAAGCGGTCAGCAGCGAAGCGGCAATCATTCCCCCCGGCGGGGTACGGGGCAGAGCCCCGCTTTGCTCAAAAAACAAGCACGTCATTCACAATCAAAGGATGAAAATCGTATGAAGAAAGCAATCCAGCTGCCGGGTCTAGTGCTTCTGGCCGGCATCGGGCTGTGCCACTGCGCTACCGCGAAGCCATTGGTCACGTACGATTTCGAATCCCGGGCGAATCTGCAGCGATTCTCAAAACGGGTGGAGAAAGACACCTGTCGACTTGTCGTGGACGACCAGCTGGCCCGCTCCGGCAAGCATTCGTTACGCATCAAAGCGACCCCTGATCGGCGCCTTCGAGCGACCGTACTCTGGCCGGATGTGCTCCTGACCAAAGGCTTCAACCAGGGCTTCATTTCCTTCTGGTTCTATGACCGCTTTCTCCTCAGCGGCATGGGCAAGCAAACTCGTTTGGGGTGGTTGCTGCTGGGAAACAGCGAGAGCGGAAATGTCGGCATTGAGTTGGCCCAGGCCTCGGGAGGCGCGTCCATGGAATGGGTCGTCAACAAGCAAAGCGACGGCGTAATCCGCCACGGAGGCTGGACCAAATTCGACGTTGTCTTCGATGCCAACGACGTGTCGCTTTACATGGACGGAATCAAAATCCGGTCCTTCCCGAACACCAACTACCGGCCTCGCTCACTGGCTTTCTTTTCCACGTGGGGCAGCGGCTTGGGCGATATAATCCTGGACGACATCGTCGTGGACGACGATCTGGCCGACTTTCACCCCGCCGCCATTCAAGCGATTACGTGCCAGGACAAGAGCGGGCAGGTGTGGCTGCAGCGGGGCGAGCCCCTCGAGCTGGACTTGACCCTGGATCCCAAGGGCGCCACGGCGAACAAGGGGGAGATCAAGGTCAAATTGCTGACGCTTGGCGAAAAGGAGGTGTCCGACACCTCATTCGTCGTGGATTGGAACTCGATCAAGGACAGTCGGATGCGGGTCCGGATCCCCTCGGCTTCGCTGGACGGCTCGCGCCATTATTGGGTTCTGGCCTCGTACGAGGATCCGGGACTGGAGAAACCAGTGGTCAGTTCCTACAAGAAGATCAATGTGCAATACGCCGGGGATGTTGGCGAACTGAACTCGTTTCGGGACAAGATTCTGTTTACCGACGCCTGGGACTTTGTCCCCGGAACACGGGAGGCGATCAGTCAGGTTCCGGCCGACTGGAGTCAGGCTGACCGGATCACCAGCTTCTGGAACAAGGAATATGTCCGCAACCGCAAATACAAAGGGGTGAGCATTGGGTGGTATCGCCGCCGCGTGACCATCCCCGCCTCCTGGAAGGGACGCAACATTTCACTGGAGGTCTTGTTCCCTCACAATGCGGCAACGGCATTCATCGACGGAGAGAAAGTCGGCGAACTGGCTTGGCCCGGAGGTGAATTGAATCTGACCGAAAAGGTGAAACCCGGCGGGACAGTCGACCTGGTGCTAATGGTCGACACCCAGGCGCTGACGTCGCTGGCCAAGGCGTATCTAGGCACGAAAGGTTTCTCCCCGAATCGCATCCGTCCCGAGCGTCTGAGCGGGGTGTCTGGCGAGGTCGCTCTATACACTCGTCCCAAGGGTCCAACGATCGACCGTGTTCTCACCATTGCCCACGTCGGCGAGAAGATTCTTGAGCTGGCCATCACCACCAGCGAACCATTGGCGGGCGATTCCTATAAACTGACGGGTGTCGTTTCCAAAGCGGGCCAGGCCCTCAAAACCTTTGAGGTGGCATGCAAAGGCGACACCACGACCGTATCCATCCCGTGGCCGGAGGTCGAGCTGTGGGACATTGGCAAACCGAACCTCTATGATTTGGAAGTCAACCTCAGCCACAATAGGAACATCGTGGATCGGTGCCCGCCCGAGCGATTTGGCTTTCGCCAAGTCGCCTTCGATGGCCGCATCATCACGATCAACGGCAACCCCATTTCGTTTGAGGGGCCAAACAACCT
>JBFJXC010000234.1:0-6359 GCA_041623325.1 Lentisphaeria bacterium
GGTTGCCTTGTCGGCCCGGGAGCCGACGGGGATGCCCTTCAGATACTTGTCCGTCAGCACCCCCTGCGCCAGGGGGGAAAAGACGATGCAGCCCATGCCCTCCTCCTGCAGGGTGTCCAGAAGTCCGTCTTCGATCCAACGGTTGAACATATTGTAGGATGGCTGATGGATCAGACAAGGGGTACCCAGTTCACGCAGAATAAAGGCGGCCCGGCGGGTTTGCTCTGGAGGGTAGGAGGAAATACCCGCGTACAACGCCTTGCCGGAGCGCACGGCTTGATCCAGGGCGGCCATGGTTTCCCCCAGGGGCGTGTCCGGGTCCGGTCTGTGGTGATAGAAGATATCCACATAGTCCAGGCCCAGACGATGCAGGCTTTGGTCGAGGCTGGCCAGAAGATGCTTGCGCGACCCCCAGGCACCGTAGGGACCTGGCCACATGCGGTAGCCAGCCTTGGTGGAAACAATCAGTTCGTCCCGGTAATGGAGGAAATCCTGCTTGAGAATACGACCGAAAGTTATTTCGGCGGCGCCTGGCGGAGGGCCGTAGTTGTTGGCCAGATCGAAATGGGTGATGCCCCGGTCGAAAGCCGTCTGGACCATGCTGCGGGCCGTCTTGTAGGAATCGATGCCGCCGAAATTGTGCCACAGCCCAAGCGATATGGCCGGCAGCATCAGGCCGCTGCTCCCGCAACGGTTGTAGCGCATCTGTTCATGCCGTCTGTCCGAAGGCGACCAATGCATGGATTCTTCCTTTCGTTCCGCGGGTAGGGACCTGCCGCCTGCCCTCTGCAATTCAACCTAGGTGGCATCGCTTTGCTTGGCAAGCGGAAAAGAGCTGGTCCCGAAAGAGCACCAGAGCCGGCCGAACACGAAAAAGCCCGCCTGGAGGTTTTCCAAGCGGGCTCTTGAAGATCAGATGGTACCAGAGGGGGGATTCGAACCCCCACGACCTCGCGGCCACTGCGACCTGAACGCAGCGCGTCTGCCAATTCCGCCACCCTGGCACGGGTTTCTCAACGAGGCATAAAATACTGCCCAACTCGGGCAGGTCAAGCGCGATTCGGGCGATCCCAACAAATTTTTTGCGGGGGCGGGGGTTGTCTCAACAACAAGCCTTGTCATCCTAATCTTGCTCGCACTCCAGAACTCAGGGCTCGTGTATGATTGAACGCCTCAATTTTGAGATTGGCCACAATAGAAACTTCTATAGGAAAACGCTTAACGACAAACTACCAAATAAAGCCATCGGCAATTCATCCCTACAATGGCGTCGACAGAAAGTTGATAGCATTGGAGGTAGTGGGGGGAGTGAGGCCGCCCCGGTTGGTGACCCGATGTCAAAAAACCTACTGCCTGCTTGATTCAAACAGCTTACGCCCTATCTTACCGAGCTGTGCTGAGACAGCGCAAGCGTCGCGATCGAATCGTAGTAAGCATTAACCGTCTGACAGCGGATACGGAGAGGGTCATGGTTGATTTTGTCATTGTAGTTCTGACCATTGTCGAGGTGATTCTGGCATTGATGTTGATCGGCTTGATTCTCATCCAGCCCAGCAAAGCTGGCGGCGGCCTGGGAGCCATTGGCGGAGACATGACCCAGAGCGTCTTCGGGGCCGGGGCGGCCACGGTTCTAAGCAAGGCGACCACCTACATTGCCGCCGGTTTCCTTGGCGTCACCCTTTTGCTGGCCATCATCACCGGCCACCGCCAGGTCGGCGGAAGCGTGGCCGAGCAGATCGTTCCGGAAATCTCCGTGGAGACCCCCGAGAAGGCGCCCGAAGCCAGCAGCGTGGCGGCCGATGAGACCAGCCTGAAAGCCGAGTCCGACACGACGGACAGCGCCGAAATGGAGTAGCCCCGACCGAACATCGCCGGAGGCTCTCCCCATCTTCATGATTTCCCGCACAGCCATCATCCAGAATGCGCACGGCATCCATTGCCGCCCCTCCGCCCTGATCGCCAAGGAACTAGGCTCCTACGAGGGGGAGGTGACGGTTGCCTGCGACGGTCGCGAGGAGAACGCCCGCAACGTCTTGTCGCTGTTGAGTCTCGGCATGGCTTGCGGCCAGGAAATCACCATCAGCGTCTCCGGACCCGAAGAAGAGACCATGTGCGAGCGCATGGTCGAACTCTTCCAGACCCACTTCGACTTTCCCCCCGCCTGAGGGCCGGCACGGGAATCGTGCTACCATCCGTTAGCGACTAGCCCTGCGGCTTGAGAATCACATAGGTTGGCAGGCCGATGACCCCGAAGTGCTCCAGCACAGCCCGGATTTCCGGCTGACCGGGATCCTCCGCCTGAAACTTGAGACGAACGTAGGAACCAAGACGGCCGCGGACCGTCTCGTTCCGGAAGGTGGTGGCCTCCATGGCGTGGCAGTTTTTGCACCAGGTGGCCCAGAAGTCGATGAACAAAGGCCGACCGGTCGATCTGGACTCCGCCAGCGCCTGGTCCAGCGATGTTTCCCAGCCGTCGGCCCGCGTCTGGACCTGCGCCGACTTGGCGGGGACCGGGCCCTGCCCTCGCAGCAGCTTGATTCCCAGGGTGCCGTAGTAGGCCGCCATCACCAGGATGAAAATTCCGAACAGATATTTGACCCTGACCATCCACCCGCCAGGCTTGGGTAGCAACCCCATGCCCGCCCCCGCAAAAGGCCAGGGCAGAGCCATACCCAGGCCCAGCACGAACGGCATCAACAACCCCGCCACTTGCCCGCTGGCGAAAAGCCTGGCCGAAAACAACAGCACCGCGATCACCACCGGCGCCACGCAGGCACCGGCCAGCAGGGCGGATACGGCCCCCATGAACAGCGCCAGACCCATCGACCCCTTCTTCCACTTGTCCAGATGGCCGGCCCCACCGCCGAAACGGGAGAAATCGATGAGGATCACATCGAACATGGCCAGACCCAGCAGGATGAAAATGGCGGCGATGGCCAGATTGAACCAGGGGGAGGCATTGAGGGCCCCGAAGGTGCTCCCGGTCAGAACCACGGCCAATCCGAGAACGCCGTAGACCACGGCAATGGCCACACCGTAGGCCAGCCCCAAGAAAAATCCCTTCCGCCGGGAACCGGAGACCGCGCCGGCGCCGATAATGGCCAGATTCACCGGAATCATGGGCAGCACGCAGGGGGTCAGATTCAGGGCCAGCCCCCCCACCAGAATCAACAGAATCGCCACCCATAGGCCGACCCCCTCCAGGCGCTCCAAAAGAGACGGGGATCCCGCGCCCTCCCCCTCCGCCCGGTCGAGAAACTTCACAAAAGTGTCGGCATTCATGTAGCCGCTGGCGGAGTCGACCACTGAGAATTGCCCCACTGCTTGGCTCCAATGTTGGAGTGCCGGCGCCGGTTCCGACTCCGAGGCAGCATTGGCAGAGAGTGCGCCGCCGTGGCCATCGGGAGCTTTTCCGATGGTGCCGGAAAAAGAGAAGGCAAAGGTTTTTGGGGGGAAGCAGATCTCGTCGGTGCAGGCCTGATACCGAATGGCGCCCTCGAAGGCCCAGGGATCGCCATCGCGTCCGGTGGCCTGACGCGACATGCGCACCCAATCGCCCTGTTTGAAGACCTCGACCGTGTCGAAGGGTTCCTCCGTAAGGGCGTCCGCAATGGTGGTCGGGGTTGAATGGGTGATCTGCATGGGGCCCAGGTTCCGGCTCTGGGTCTCCGAAATTCGGAAGAATTGCTTCTGGCTTCGGTAGACATGCACTCCGGCGGGAATGCCCAGGGAAATCTCCACTTCCAGCGGTTGCGTGGCGGAAGGATACTGCAGGATCCTGGCCTCAGGGGCTGGTTGCTGACCCCAAACCGGAAGAATGGCGCACAGGGCGCCGAGAAACAAGGCAATTCGAAATCTCAATGGTCTCATGGGTCGATCCTCATGTCGGTTGCGAACAAGGTCGTTGGACGACTCGCCACATTGGACCTTTGCAAAGGAGCTTGGTTCCCTCTAATTCGAACCGCCTGCGTGGGGGGCTTGAACAGAAGATCGCAAGACCCGCAAAGGGACTGATCAAACGTTCGTGCTGGAGAGATCCGGACGTCCTTCTTCCCTTCAGGGAGGAACTGGTATTGAATTCCGGAATCCGGGGTTTCACCCTGGGCTTTATTTCCCGTCCACTTCGGGGACCCCTTTGCCTCCCGCCACGGTTTTCCCGACCACGGACAACCACCCTGAAACCAGCATCAAGCACTCAGAATCCGATTAAAATGCTCGAGATCCGGTTGCAGGTTTGCGGTGGGGTACTGGGTTTGCAAGGCCTGAAGGCGCTGCAGCTGGGCCTGGGCGAACGAGCGCATCTGACCGGGGAGGTCATGCTGCCAGCGGTGTCGCCGGGCCTTGCGGACCGGCTCGTAATCCCGGACAAAGTCCCGAGCCTGGGCAGACAGGCAGGCCTCCTGAAAGCGGGTCCAGATGTAATCCTGGGCGGTCTGGCTGGGATGTACCATGTCCGCTTCGTAAAAGCGATAGTCCCGCAGGTCGTCCATCATGATCTCGTAAGAGGGGAAGTAGTAGGCATCCGGAAGAGTCCGGACCAGGGTTTCGGCGGCTAGAACCAGGGTCGATTTGCTGACCAGATTCTCGTGGGCCTGGTCCCGCAGGTGGCGAACCGGGCTGACCGTTAGCAGCAGACGCAGCCGGGGCCGAAGCCGCCGCAAGCGCTCCACGCTGGCCGCGCAGCACGAGACGATTTGGCCGATTTCGAGGCGGCGGCGATGGAAGGTGTCGGCAGGCAGGCGGTGGCAGTTGGCCACGGGGCGGGCGGGTTGACCGGCCAGAAAGTAGGCGAAGGCGGAGCCGAAGGTCAGAATCAGACAATCGGCCCGCCGCAACGCCTGCCCCCCACTGACCAGAGCCGAATTGATGGCCTGCAGCGCCCGATGGGGGTCGGAGTGGGCGAAGCGGCTGTGGTGGTCGAAACTGCGCCAGAGGCCGCCGTGCTCGAAAAGGTCCTGTTCCCGGTAAGGGGTTGCGGTGGCCAGCCGTTCCAGAGCGCTTGCGATGCAGGCGGGGTTGTAGAGAATGCCGGTGGGATTCTGGCAAAGGGCGAAGCGGTTGTCCGCCAGCCGCTGCCCCATGTGCTCCGCAAAGCACGAGCCGAGACTGAGCAACTGCTCTCCCAGCTCGATGGGGCGGGGATGCGGCGGAATGTCAACGAGAGTCCGAAACATCTGATTCATGGGACCGTCCGATCCGGGCCAGGCCGCGCAAGGTGAAGTCTTGGGGAGTCGCCTTCAGACCGGAAAGATGGCGCAGAAAATAGGGGGCGTCACCCCCGGCGACCAGCACCGTCAGAGCCGGCGCACCCAGCTCGCGGCGGGTGTCGGCCACGATGCGTTCGACCAGCCCCAGAAGGCCCAGATCGATCCCGGCCACAATCGCTCCTACGGTCTTGGTACCTAGGGGGCCTGGCAGCTCATGCTGAAGAGGCACGTCCGGCAGTTGCCCGGTATAGTCGCGCAAGGCACGGCGTTGGAGGCGGCGGCCCGGGGCAATGATGCCGCCGCGGAACCGAAAGGAGCCATCCACGACTTCGCTGGTAATGGCCGTGCCGCAGTCCAGAACCAGAAACGGGGGATCGGTCAATTCCAGCCCGGCCACAGCGTTGGCCACGCGGTCGGCGCCCAGGGTGCTCACGTCCACCCCGCTGAAATCCAGCTCGGTTACCATGTCCGCCCGCAGAAAACGCAGTTTAGGGGAAAAGCGGCTACGCTCGAGCTCGCGGGCGGCGGCGGGAACCACGCAGGCGGCCAGACAGGGCAGTCCGGCGTGCTCGGCCAGACAGGAGCAGGAAGCGCCGCCAGTGGTCAGAAGGTCAGTCGGCAGGCACCGGACCGGCCCCAGCCGGCCGTCTCGCACCAGCGCCACCTGCGTATGGGTGTTGCCAATGTTCAGAACAAGCATATTCATCTGTCCGCGGCCCGTTTCCCTTCACGACCATTCACCCATCCCGATTCACAAGCTCGAGCTTTCGAGCCTCCACTCCAACTTGCGCTATAGTATACCCTCAATCGCCGGACCGCCGAGTTCCCAGGAAGCATTTGGATCCATATCATGCCGCCAGACGCCACAACCTATGCCTGCAGCCGCTGCGGCACATGCTGCCGCTGGCCCGGCTACGTCCGCATGACTGTAGCCGAAACCGACGCGGTTGCGGACTTTCTGGGGATGCCGGTTCATGACTTTATCGAACAGTACACCACCGTCACCGCTGACCGGCGGGGCCTCACGCTGATCGACCACGAGGACGGCCGCTGCATCATGCTCAGCCCCGACAACCGCTGCCTCATCAACCCCGTCAAGCCACAGCAGTGCCGGGGCTTTCCCAACACCTGGAACTTCCCCGGATTCGAAAC
>JBFJXC010000235.1:0-6334 GCA_041623325.1 Lentisphaeria bacterium
GCCGTCGGCGAGGAATCGCTGCATTTGAAGCGCGGGGACCAGGTGATCGTCAAATGCGAGCACTATGAGGATGTCGGTCTGATTGACGATGTCTCCGAAAGCCCGGTCGAGATCGAGAACCTGGAGCGAAGCATCTCAAGCCAGGGCAAGGGTCGTCGGATCGAGGGCCAGACGGTGCCGGTCATTCAGCGCCGGGCCACGATCCGTGACAAAAGCAAGGCCCACGAGAACGAGGTTCGGGCCCACTCCATGCAGCGTACGGCGGTCCAGAAGATTCATGAATACGGACTGCCCATGAAGCTGATCAATACTCATTTTTCCTACGACACCAGCCTGATCATCTTCCAGTTTTCCGCCGAGGGGCGGATCGACTTTCGTGAATTGCTGCGGGATTTGGCCAAGGAGCTGCGTGCCCGGGTGGAGTTGCGGCAGGTGGGGGTTCGGGACGAGGCCGCGATTCAGGGTGGGATTGGAACCTGCGGCCGCCCCTTCTGCTGCGCCTCGTTTCTGCGCAGTTTTTCCAGCATCAATGTGAAGATGGCCAAGGAGCAGGGCCTGTCTTTGAATCCCAGCAACATATCCGGCGCCTGCGGACGCCTGAAATGCTGCCTCCGCTACGAGAATGAAGGCTATCGCGACCTCAACCGCATGATGCCCACCCTGGGCAGCATGTGCGAGACCCCGGAAGGTTATGGCAAGATTGTGGATGCCTACCCCCTCAGGCAGAAGGTGAAGGTGCTTCTGGATCCCCAAAACCACAAGACCGCCGAGTTTACCCTTGGAGAGATCCGGCTGAAGGCACCGAACCGCGGCGGCGGCTCCTCTGCCAGCCGTCCCTCCGGCAGCCGGGACCGGGGAAAGGGCGGTTGCGGAGGCTGCTGCGCGGCAAAGAAGGGGTCGGACGATTCCTGCGCGGGCTGAGTCGCCATGGCCGCCGCCCCGGCCCTACAGGCTCAGGGGCTTTAGCAAACCAACGGAGGAACCCAGGGTGCCCAAAAAAGGTGCGTTAGCAGGCCAGTCGTCGGGAGGCAAGCCCCGGCCGTTCCGGGCACGCCAGCTCTTGAGGGCTTACCTGGCTTTTTTGGTACTGGTTGCTCCCATGAAGCTTGGCAGTGTGGTCCAGGCCGGGGAGATCAGTTTTTTCCCCAGTTCGGTTTGGGAGGTGGTTTTCGGCATCTGGCCATCCTGGTGGATGCCGCCTTTGACGGGCCTGGCCCTGGTCGCGACGGCCGTATTGCGCCCGGGTTTCGGGCGTTTGAGCTGGGCGTGGCTGGTGCCGGGGGCCTGGGGCTTGCTCTGGCTGGTGGGGTTGGTTGGCCTGTTCCGGACGACCGAATGGGACACGGCTCTGCTGTTTGTCTGGCATTTGCTGGGGGTGTTCTGCTTTGTGCTGGCCCTGTTCTGGGCCATTCAGGATGATCCGGCTTTGCTTCGCTGGCTGCTGGTGGCTTTGGCGGTCGCCTCGGTGTGGAGTTGCTTCAATGGTTGGCAGCAGGTGCCTCTGGGGGGGCTGGAGGAAACCGAGCGGCTTGTCAGCGAACAGGTGCAGAGTGGCCAGATGCCCATGCAGAACGGCCTTCAAAGCCGCTTGGTCCAGAGACGCGCCTACGGCACGTTTGTCTATCCGAACAGCTATGCCGCCCATTTGCTACTGGTCAGTCCCTTGTTGCTGTGCCTGTTGTGGCGTGCCGGCCGGCGTTTTGAACCCGCGGGTCTAAGCCAGTTTCTGTTTGCCGGCCTTGGGGGCGGCCTGGGTCTCGGGGCCCTGGCCTTCAGCGGCAGCCGTGCGGCCGTGGTCGCCTTGGGGGGGGGGCTGGTCTTCGGCCTTTTCCGGGCTCCCAGCCTGCGGCGGTTTCGCCTGCCCCTGGGGATTGCCTGCCTGGTTGTGGCCGTGGCTCTGTTCGGGGCCGTCAATGCTGGCCGGGGGGTCTCTTCCCTGACCGCCCGCGCCGACTATTGGCGCGCGGCGCTGGAGATGGTGCGCGAGCACCCCGTGACCGGGGTTGGCTGGGGCGAATTCTTCCCGCACTACATGCGTTTAAAATCCGCCTCAGCCGAGGAGACGCGTCAGCCGCACTGCTCCATTCTGGCCTTCGCTTCCCAGGCTGGCCTGGGGGCCGCCCTGATGCTTTTTTTCTGCTTTCTGCTGCCGCTGACGGCGCGGCCAGCCCTGCAGAAAGCAGGGCTGGAGGTCGATCCGGTCCGGTTTTTGTGCGTGGAGGTCGGGCTGGTGGCCTGGCAACTGCACTCCCTGGCGGATTTCGATATTCAGATTCCCGGCACCCTGATGATGGTGGCTGCGCTGCCCCTGCTTGGACTGGCCGGTGGCCGGCACACCCCTGGCGAAGTCGGGGCCGGATGGCGCCGGGTCGGGGCCGGAGCGTTGGGCGTGCTGGCTCTGGCGGGCCTCTGGAGGATTCCTGGCGAGCGTGCATACCAGAGGCTGAGCATGGAGGCAAATCGCGGGCTTGTCAGTCTTCAAAGTCTCAACGAGCAGGCCGAGAAGACCTCGGCTCGCTTGCCGTCCCCCTATCCGTGGTGGATTGTCGGCAGGGCGGCCGAGCAGAGGCGGGATTGGGCCTTGGCGGCGGAGGCCTACGGCAAGGCGGCGCAGCGCAGTCCGCACCGGGCCTCCTTCCACGCTCGCCAGGCCGGCAGTCTGATCAGTCTGGGTCGTCTGGAGGAAGCTCGGGCCGCCTTGGGCAAAGCGTTGGTCTGGTATCCCGCCAATCTCAAGTATCGCGAGATGGCCGAGCAGCTGGGCATGCCGGCCGGGCCGTGAAGCCGTAAGCGGACCAGCTTGCCGCCGCATTTGGCCGGTTGGGCCGTGCTCGCCTTGTGGTGGGGATTGAGGGGCTTGGATGGGCCTCTTGGTCCGAAGCCTCGGGGCGGATTGTGCAGCGGGCCGACTGATGTATAGTAAGCGTCCAAAATTACGGATGGCTCGCACTGGAGCGCAAGGCAAAGGGTGGAAGAACGGATGAAGATACTGGTGTTGAACGGACCCAATCTTCAGTTGCTGGGCACGCGCGAACCAACGGTTTACGGTCGGGAGACCCTGGGGGACATCGAGAAGCGAGTCGAGTCCAAGGCCCAAAGCCTCGGGGTGGAGGTCAGCTTCCGGCAGAGCAATCACGAGGGCGAGTTGGTGGACTGGATCGGGCAGGCGCCCGGACATTTCCATGGCATCGTGATCAATCCGGCCGCCTACACCCATACCAGTGTGGCCCTGAGGGACGCCATCGCGGCTTCCGGTTTGCCGGCCGTGGAAGTGCACTTGTCCAATGTCTACCAGCGCGAAGAGTTCCGGCATCGCTCCATGACGGCCCCGGTTTGCATCGGGCAGCTCTGTGGTTTCGGACCCAAGGGCTACGAACTGGCCCTTGAGGCGCTGATAGGGTACCTAGAAAAGGAAAAAGGGAAAGCAGACGCATGAATATCAAGGAAATCAGCCAAGTTGCCGAATTGATGAGCCAGCATGACTTGACCGAGTTTGTGGTGGAGAGCGACGATCTGAAGCTGGTGATCAAGCGCGGCAGCGTCCAAGCCACCGTGGTGGCCGCTGCCCCGGTTGCCTCGAGCCTGCCGGCGGCCGCCCCGGCCCCGGCCCCGGCCGCCGCCGCTCCCGCTGTCCAAGCCGAGGCGATGGTCAGCATCGATTCGCCCATTGTCGGAACTTTCTATGCGGCGGCCTCGCCGGATACGCCTCCCTTTGTGAAAGTGGGGGATACGGTGAGCGCGGATACGGTGGTCTGCATTGTGGAGGCCATGAAGGTCATGAACGAGATCAGAGCCGAGAAGGCCGGTCGTATCAAGCGGGTGCTGGTGGAGAATGCGACGCCGGTGGAATACGGACAGCCGCTTTTCGAAATCGAAGCGGACTAATTCCAGCCAACGAGGTGACGCATGTTTTCAAGAGTACTTGTGGCGAATCGCGGCGAGATTGCCCTTCGCATCGTGAGGGCCTGCCGTGAGCTGGGCGTGCACAGCGTAGTGGTCCACTCCGAAGCGGACCGCGACACCATGGCCGTTCAGTTGGCCGACCAAGCCATCTGCATCGGACCGGCTTCCAGCCAGGAAAGCTATCTGCGTATCGACCGGATCATCGCCGCCGCGGAAGTCGCGGATGTGGACGCGATTCATCCAGGCTACGGGTTCTTGGCCGAGAACGCTCATTTCGCCGAGGTCTGCGCCAGCTGCAATATCAAGTTCATCGGGCCCAGCCCAAAGGCCATCCGCTCCATGGGAGACAAGGCCGAAGCCCGGAAAACCATGATGGCCGGCGGCGTGCCGGTGACGCCCGGCAGCGACGATGTCTTGGACAGCGAGGCCGAGCTGCTGCAATTGGCCCGGAAATTCGGCTACCCGGTGATCATCAAGGCTTCCGCCGGCGGCGGCGGCAAGGGAATGCGCGTGGTGCATAACGACGCCAGCCTGGTGCAGGGCTTCCACGCCGCCCGCCGCGAAGCCGAAACGACTTTCGGCAACGGGGCCGTCTACCTGGAGAAGTTTATCGAACAGCCCCGCCATGTCGAGATTCAGATTCTGGCCGACGATTATGGCAACGTGATTCATCTGGGCGAGCGCGACTGCAGCCTGCAGCGCCGGCATCAGAAGCTGATCGAGGAGTCTCCCTGCCCGGTGATCAGCGACGAGCAGCGCCGGCAGATGGGCGAGGCGGCGGTCAAGGCGGCCAAGGCGGTCAACTATTCCGGAGCCGGGACCATCGAGTTCTTGCTGAGCAAGGACGGCAGCTTCTATTTCATGGAAATGAACACGCGGGTCCAGGTGGAGCATCCGGTGTCCGAAATGGTGACCGGAGTGGACATCATCAAGGAGCAGATCCGCGTGGCCGCCGGTGAGAAACTCTATCTGGGACAGGAGGATGTGACCATCAACGGCCATGCCATCGAGGTCCGCATCAACGCCGAGAACGCGGCCCGCAACTTCGCCCCATCCCCCGGTAAAATCGCCTTCTACTCCGCTCCGGGCGGCGCGGGGGTCCGGGTGGATTCCCACGTGTATACCGGCTATACAATTCCCCCATACTATGATAGTATGATTGGGAAGCTCATCGTACATGGCCGGGATCGGGCCGAGGCCATTGCCAGAGCCAGGCGCGCTTTGCACGAGTTCGTGGTCGACGGGGTGCACACGACCATCGACTTCGGCAACTACCTGCTATCCCAGCAGGACTTTGTGCTGGGCCAGTACGACACCGGCTACATCGACAAACTTATGGAAGCCGGACTGCCATCGTTCGATGTGGATTAACAAGCACAGGAGGTGACCAGGATGAATGCCAGGAAAATGAAGACTGAGGAAAAGCCTGCCGACCTGAAGGTGCGTCCGCCCGTTGACGCGGTCGCCGAGGCCGTGGTGGAGGCCGGCGACGAGACCGGAGCCATCCGGATCAGCGAAAATGTGATTTCGGCCGTGGTTCGCAAGTACACCTTGCAAGTTCCCGGCGTGGTGCGTTTCGCCTCCAACACCATTGTCAGCGGTCTGGCTGAAATGATCGGGCGCAAGAGTTCCGAAAGCAACGTGGTGGTCGATCTCGAGGCCGATGTGGTCAATCTTTCGGTCTCTCTGGTGCTGGAGTTCGGGGTCAAGGTTCCCGAAGTGGCCGGAATGGTTCAGGACGTGATCCGCAGCAAGGTGGAGGATTTGACCGGCAAGCAGGTTGGCAGGGTCAATGTGGTTGTCCAGGACTTGGAGGACGTCAGTTCCGAATCCGAGCAAAAAAACATTGGGGAGTAGGGTCGAAAGGAGGAAAAGGTCATGAGGGAACTGTTGGCAAAGTTGGGCGAGTATTGGCCCCTGGCAGGTGAACAGGCGGGTAGTTGGCCTTTTGTGGAGGGATTCTGGGCGGGTCTGGCCTGTGGATTGGTTCTGCTGCTGATTCTGGTTCTGGCTCTGGTGATTCTCCGGGGCCGGGGGCGGTGCCGGGGCGTGACCCTGGAAGGCGAGGCTGGCTCGCTGGTCATCAGCCTTAATGCTTTGCGGGAGTTCGTGACCCGCATTCTGTGCGAGTTTGGCGAAGCCTCGTTGCACTCGGTGGCCATGCGCGAAAGCCGTGGCGTGCTGGTGTTGCTGCTGGAGCTGGAGGTCCTGCCGGAACTGCCGGTAGTTCAACTGGTTGAACGGGTCCGGCAGCGCATCATTCGTCAGGCGGCCGAGCAACTGGGCATAGACAAGACGGTTCGCGTGGATGTGACCATTCGGGGATTGTCTGCCAAGGAGCGCACCATTGCCCGTCAAAGCCGCAAAGCTGGTCTGGCGGCACCCAAGGAGACTCCGTTGCCGATTGACGAGGATGATTCCTAAGTCCGCC
>JBFJXC010000236.1:0-6326 GCA_041623325.1 Lentisphaeria bacterium
GATGCGCTTTTCCAAAGCGCTGCAATCCCTTAGCGTCATTGCCTCAGAAGTAGTAGATGGCCGAGAGCATGATGCGGTGCTGGCGGACATCCTCCGAAGAGTCGGGGGGCGTGAAATAGCCGCGGTTCACGTCATTGCCCCAGCGGTACTGGTAGCCGATGTCCAGGTTGATCCGGTCTTTGATCTGAACACCCGCACCGGCGTGGATCGTGAAATAGTCGTCGACGCGGCCCACCCCCGGCACGGGGTCGTAGCCGAGACCGAAGCGCAGGGGGAAAACATAGTTTTGGCGGATGATCAGGTATTCGCAGCCGACCCGGACCGTGTAGGCGTCGCGCAGCCGCCGTCCCGTACTGTCCAGGGGGTTGACGTCCACATCCGTCTCGTCCCGGTAGCGGTATTCGGACCAGTCCGTCCAAGTCACGTCGCAGGAGGCGGTAAAGGCATCGCCGGGCCGCCAGGCAGCGCCGAGACCCAGCACCCAGGGGAATTCCAGTTCCGCATTTCTCGACGAGTTAAGCACGCCATTGTTCCATTCCTTCCGCCGTAGGTCCAGCTGCACAGGCGGAGTAACGACGATGCCAAGTGTCCACGCTTTGCTCAGGCGGGCCATGCCTCCCAGCACCAGAGAAATGCCGTCGGTCACCTCGAACTCGGTACGCTGGAGACGCTGGTCGGCAAACGAAGACCCCATAAAAACGGCGTCGGTTTTTTGGAAATGGGTTTTCTTGAGCAGGCTGCCCCCGGTCAGGGAGTGCTTCCAGAAGTTGACGGCCAGCCCCAGGGACAAGCGCTCGCTTAGGTCCAATGCTGCCGCCGGTGCCAGCACCGAAAGCCCGCCTTCCTGCTCGGCGAAATAATCCGTGTCGACGGTTAGGTCCATCATCGGACGGAAGTCCTGGAACATCGAGACGGCCACCTCCTTTTCGAAGCGGAACTTCTTGAAGTAGTTCAAGGATAAGACGACATGCCTGCCGAAGTCGACGGGCAGGACGATGCTGGCGTAGTTGAAATCGCTGAGGTTCAGTTTGCTGAGGCCGCCGCCGGTGTAGCCGCCGCCGGGAGAGGTGTCGGTCCGGGAGGAGAAGCGCTCGATGGCGAAGGAGAACTCGGGCTTTTCCAGCTGGGAGAGGCCAGCGGGGTTCCAGCTGGCCGCCGTGGCGTCGTCGGCCACGGCGATGAAGGCGTTGCCCTGGCCCAGGGCGCGCGCCCCCGACCCGACTGGATTCGGGTTGGCGATTTCCAGATCCTCCGGCGCGGCCTGGGCCCAAAGCATAACCGGACAAAGGCAAATAATGGCAATAATGAGCAGAGTTTGTCGCATCGACCAACCATGGTTAGTACGATTATTCAACCCGCCCAATTTCACCATCTTCCAAACGGAGACGACGATAACCCCTGACTCCGTCTGTGCAACTCGGGAGAAAAAACCGGGTTCGAAAGAACGCCGCCGCTTCGGAAGCGTGCTGGCCCGCAGCACTCAGTTGCCGGTCAGGGTGAAATCGACCTGCGTGGGTTGTCCGGATACGAAGACGATGCCGTATGCGGTCGAGGGCTGGTAGCCGCTCTTGGAGGCGGTCACGTCGTAAGTGCCAGCCGGAAGCGCTTTGAAATACTGGCCTGCGCTGTTCGTGGTCGCGGTCAGTGGAGAACCCGAGAAGGAAATCGTGGCCCCTTCAACAGGATTGCTGTTGGTGTCCTTCACGGTGCCAACGGCGTAGGCGTCTGCATCCAGGGTTACTCCGGTGCAGATCAGTGGTGCGGCCAGGGCTCCAAGGATTAACAGCGCGACAAAGATTCGTCTGGACATCTCTCCATCTCCTTTTTTGCCCCTCCTCCCGCTTGTATGGTTCTTCCCCGGACCAAAACAGTTCGGCCGGAACCAAGGCAAAAATATGGGGGAGCAAAGGCAGTTATCAAGGCGCTGCTATCCCGGCCGTGGAGCTGCGGCAATCCCTTGCCGCCAGGCGAGCCCTTCAACAGACCGGACACGCCCCCATCGACTGGCAACGGCCGGAGGAACAGCCGACGCTCGGGATATAGAGATGTTGTTACCTCTTAAACCAGCCCTCGGGACCGCCGTCCCCAGCGGCAGTCCGCCTACCGCGGCGTTTTCTTGACTGTCGTTTCCCGTCATCGTGCTCCGTGGCCGTGTGCCGTTCGCGGGAAGCGCAAGACGATCACGGGGCACGATTACGCTAGACGAATCGGGGGGGCATCGAAAGTCACGAACCGTCCACCGCCGTCGCTGAAGGTAGCTTCAGAGCACCATTTTCACTCCCGGGATCTGGCCCAGGACGTGATGGATGCGGCGCATGCTGTCAAGGTCTTGGAAAGTGACCGTCACCTCGTAGGTCACGTACTTGCCGCCCCGCGAGCCCTGGCCCCGTATCGGCTTTGCCGCAACCCCGAACCCCTGCAGGGCGGAGGCGATGTCCGCAGCCAGGTTGTCGCGGTCGAGGCCGATGACTTTGCAGCCGCAGGTGACGGGAAATTCCAGCTCCGGCTGCCGGGGCGGTTGTGGGGTTGCTGCGCTCATGCTCACCTCTCGTCAGTGCGAAATCTTCGTGGCCAGCCAGGCCAGGTTCCCGGCGAAGTTGGCTATGGTACCCAGACCCTCGCTGTCCTCCTCCACCTCGCCGGAGGCGGCCCCGAAGGCGACGTTCCAGTAGGAGGAACCCGGCACGATCATGTTGTTGATCATGTACCAGTACAGCAGCTGGGCGACGGTGAAGTTCTGACCGGCCCGGCGGGCGACCGCGATGGGGCCGCCCAGCTTGCGGCTGAACAGGTTGCCGTTGCCTCGGGATACATAGCCGGCCCGGTCCAGCAGCGCCATCAGCTGCGGGGTGGCCGAGCCGAAGTAGACGGGACTGCCGGTGACGATGATGTCGGCCTCCAGCATCTTCTCGAAAATTGGCTGGAAATCGTCATTGCCGATCACGCAGGTCTTGTCCTGGCGCTGCCGGCAAGCGCCGCAGGCCGTGCAGGGGGTGATGGTCTTGCCGGCCAGCGAGACCAGTTCGCCCTCGATGCCGTGTTCACCGAGGGTGTTCAGGCAGTGCTGGAGCAGAATGCGGGTGTTGCCGTCAGCTCGCGAACTGCCGTTGATGGCCAACGCCTTGATGCTCGTCATGGAATCGTCTCCTTATCGGTCATATGCGAGATGTGAACAGGCGGAACGTAACCGCCCGGGTTCGGAGTGCAAACGTAGGGTTGACATCTGGGCCTGCCTGGCCGTTGCCGCAGACCCACAGGCTGGAAGCCTATGGCTACAATAGTCAAAGATGAACCAGCCCCATTGGCGGTCCCATGCCCCGGCGGCTATGTTGGACGGCTCATTCCGAACCCGCCGCTGCCAAACAAGGACTGCCATGTTGCTTCAACTCAAGCGCCCCATTGTTTTTCTGGATCTGGAGGCCACCGGCCTGAACCCGCTTCACGAGCGCATCGTGGAGTTCGGCGCGGTCAAATGCTTTCCCGACGGGCGTCGCGAGACCAAGGTGCAACGCTACAATCCCGAGCGCCCCATCCCCCCGGAAACCACCGCCATCCACGGCATCCGCGACCAGGACGTGGCCAACTGCCCCACCTTCGAACAAGGCGCCCTGGAGCTGCTGCGCTTTTTATCCGGCTGCGACATCGGCGGTTTCGCCGTCAACCGCCTCGACATTCCGCTGCTGCGCGAGGAGTTCAAGCGCGCCGGCTACACCTTCGACACCAGCAATGTGCTCCTGGTGGACACCCAGCGCATCTACCACCTGCGCGAGCCCCGAGACCTCTCCGCCGCCGTCAAATTCTACTGCGACGAGGAGTTCGAGGACGCCCACAGCGCGGAAGCCGACGCTCTGGCCAGCCTGCGCGTTCTGGAAGGACAGCTGCGGCGCTATTCGGATTTGCCGCGTACCGTGGAGGAACTGGACAAGGTGGCGCGCCCCGAGCAGGTGGGGGCCCTGGATCCGGACGGCCGCCTGCGTTGGCGGGACAACGAGGTGATTATCTCCTTCGGACAGAAAGGCGGCCGCACTCTCCGCGACCTGGTCCAGACCGAACCCAACTATCTGCGCTGGATCCTCAACAAGAACTTCTCCCCCGAAGTCAAGGCGGTCATCAAGAACGCCCTCGAGGGCAAGTTTCCCCAGCGGCCTGCCGGCGATTAGGTCTCGCTTCGCCCATCGTCGCCGTCAGCCAATCGATAGCTCTGCTTCGGCCGCCCTCCCCTCGTTCTTGACCAGGATGCCTCGTTTCAGCAGCTCGCGGATATCGGGGAGCGCCGTGTCCGTGGAACATTTGGCCAGGTTGGCGTATTTGGACGTATTCAGGTAGCCTTTCCAATCGTCGAGCATTCGTTGGATGACCTGGCGCTGGCGCTCGTAGACGGGCTTGGAATTGACCCTTTGCCAGAGCTGGCCCTTATATTCACCGCAGACCATGCGTCGATCCGGCCGGAAGTCGCCCCTCATCTGCAATTTCGTCATAGCCGTATATATTTTGCCATGACTAACATCCCCCCTTCCTCCCCCAAATGCCTTCCCATGACCTATGCCGAGATGCAGGCGCGCGGCTGGGACGAGCTGGACGTGCTGCTGATTACCGGCGACGCCTATGTCGACCATCCCTCTTTCGGCACCGCTCTGGTCGGACGGGTGCTGGAGGCGCAGGGCTGGCGCGTGGGCGTGATCGCCCAGCCCGATTGGAACGATCCGGAAGCGCTGACGGTCATGGGGCGCCCACGCCTGTTCTGCGGCATCAGCGCCGGCAACCTGGACTCCATGGTCTCCAACTACACGGCCGCCCGGCGCAAGCGCCGAGATGACGCCTACAGCGAAGGCGGTCAGGCCGGGCTCCGCCCCAACCATGCGGTCACCGTCTACACCCAGCTGGCCAGGCGGGCCTTCCCCGGCCTGCCCACCGTGATTGGCGGGATCGAGGCCAGCATGCGCCGGGTCGCCCACTACGACTACTGGCAGGACAAGCTGCGCCCCAGCATTCTGGCCGATTCCAAGGCGGACATTCTGCTCTACGGCATGGCCGAAAAGGCCGTGATCGAGATCGCCCGCCGCCTGCATGAAGCACGGACGGACCTGGCCGGCATCCCCGGCACCGCCGTTTTGCTCGGGGCCAAGGCATCCCGCGAAGCCGACTTTGGGGAGCATGTCCTGCTTGCCTCCTACGAGGACTGCCTGGCCCACAAGCACGCCCTGCTGACCCTCACCAAGCAGGTCGAAGCCGAGCAGAACCCGTTGTGCGGACGTCGCCTGGTGCAGTGCCACGGCGAACGCGCGTTGTTGGTCGAGCCCCCCGCGCCCCCGTTGGAGCAGGCCGAGTTGGACGCTCTCTACGAATTGCCCTTTACCCGTCTGCCCCATCCCTCCTACCAGAAGCCCATTCCCGCCTTCACCATGATCAAGGACTCGGTGACGGTGGTCCGCGGCTGCCCCGGAGGCTGCAGCTTCTGCGGGCTGGGCCTGCACCAGGGCAAGTTCCTGGCCAGCCGCAGCGAGGCCTCGGTACTCAAGGAGATTCGGCATCTGACCGGAGCGCGCCTGTTCAGGGGGACCATTTCCGATCTCGGTGGGCCCAGCGCCAATCTCTACGGCTGCGCCAATGCCGCCGACAGCGCCTGCCGGACCTGCCGCCGTCCAAGCTGCCTCTACCCGCACATCTGCAACCACCTGCGTATTCGCGAGAAACCGGCGGTGGATCTGATGCGCAAGTCCCGACAGCTGCCCGGGGTCAAGCATGTGTTCATTAGCTCCGGCATCCGCATGGACGTGGCCCAGTACACCCCCGCCTACACGGCCGAACTGGTGCGGCACCATGTGTCCGGGCACCTCAAGGTCGCTCCCGAGCATCTCCATCCCCAGGTGCTCAAACGCATGCGCAAGCCCGGCGCCGACGTTTTCTCCGATTTCCGCAAGCAGTTCGAACGCGAAAGTCGCGCCGCCGACAAGCAGCAGTACATCGTGCCCTACTTCATCTCCAGCTTTCCGGGATGCACCGCGGACGAGATGAAGGTGGTGGAGGATTATCTGAAGCGGGAGCACTGGAAGCTGCAGCAGGTTCAGGACTTCATTCCCCTGCCCATGACCGCCGCCGCCGCCATGTACTACACGGGATTGGACTACGAAACCGAAAAGCCCATTCCCGTCACTCGCGGCCTTTCCGAGCGCAAACACCAGAAAAGCCAGCTGACCCGCCGGCGGTAGCCAGGCGGCGCCTAGCCAGAGCCCATCCACAAAGCTTCGCAAACAGAAAAGAACTCCCGGAAATCGTCCGCCCGAAGGATGAAAAAGAGCCATAAGTCACTATGTTGTAGACTCCTA
>JBFJXC010000237.1:0-6311 GCA_041623325.1 Lentisphaeria bacterium
GGGGTGCGGTTGAAGCGGAACATGATGCCGGTAAAATCGGTCATCGCGCTGTCGAACTTGCTCAGGGGGATCGACACGTCCACCCACTTGTCCCGCGCCGCCTTGAGGTCGGCCACGGAGGAGAGCAGGACCTTGTTCTTAGACTTGCTGCCCTTGAGGTTGGTCATCAGCTGCATGGTAACATCCTGGCCAATATCCTCCTTGAGCATCACCTTGAAGGTCAGGCGCCCGTTCTCCATGGCCCCTTCCGGCAGGGTGATCACGGAGGTGTCGCGCTTGGTCCGGAAGGTGCAGCCGGCAAAGGGCTGGATCTTTTCCGTGCAGCCCAGTTCGATCGAACGGGTCTCGCGGGCCGGGGCCGGGTCGGCCACGAACCGGGCCTTGGCGCCCTTCCAGCCGCTGCCGTACCACCCCTTGATCGGATACTTCTTGAACAGCATGACGTCCTCGGCTTGCGCCTGAACACTCAGCAGGCCCAGTCCGACACACACCGCCACCATCATTTTTTTCACAACGCTCATGATTGCTCTCCTTTTCTCTTTTCTCTGCACGGCCAACTCGGCCGCATCACTGAGGCTTGCATTTCTGCTTACCCGGGCAGCACATCACTTGGACACGGCCTTCTACCCATGGTCACTGTGATAGGCCTCCGAAAAGGCTAGAGCCCGCTTGGCCGAGGCCTTCTGCTCGCGTCGCTTTTTGGCCTTTTTCTCCAGCCCCTTGAAGATCCGGACCATCGAGGCCAGCTCCTGGGTCTTGGTGTCGATATCGCAGTCCGTCTCCAGAATGTCGTTGATCCCGGACACGACCAGATCGAAAAGAGTTGAGGATGACAGGCTGTAGTTGCTGGTCATTTTGGGCATTTCCCGCATAAACAGCTGATCCACGGGGCACTGCGTGTCCACCGACTTTCGAGCGCTGGACAGCCGGACCGGAATGCCATACTTCCTCTCGGCCAGAAAGTCCTGAAACTCCTCGGACAACAGGATCCGGGCCAGCGTTTTCGCGGAGGCCACATCCGCGCACTCCTTGCGCATGCAGAAAATATCGGTCGCCTGAATGGTCGTGTCGGTTCCGCCCGGCAGCAGCGGCAACGGGGCCACCTTCCAGTCGCGGAAGCCCGCCTCCGCGAAAACCGACATGATTTCCCGAGGGTGGATCACATACGGGATGTCGCCTTGGATGAATTCGCGCACATAGTCCACGGACGGATCGTTGGCAATGCCATTTTCACGGAGCATCGCCCTCAGCTTGACCAAGGCATCCCGCGTCGGTATTGAATCAATCACGACCCGCCCGTCCTCGCTGCCCGTCCCGATCAGCCCACCTCCGTTGCGGAGAATGAAATTCATCCAGAGAAAGGCCTCGGGCTTCCAATTGAACAGCCGACGGCCATCGGTCGTTCGGCGAAGCTGTCTCAAGCTGGCCGTGAACTCATCCCAAGTCCAATCCGCGTGAGGCATCCGGCAGCCGGCCTTTTCCAGCAGGGCCGGGTTGTAGTAGATCACCCATGGCGAATAGATAATCGGAATGCCCATCAGCTTGCCTTTTACCAGGCAGGACCGGAAGGGGGCCTGGGCAAATTCAGAGGTGCTGCCTTTCAACGCCTCGAATATCTCGGACATGCAGGCATACTCTTCATGGTGCGTCTGCAGCCAGGCCGTGGTTCGCAACTCGAACACGCCTTTTTTGAAACCGGAGACGATCCGCAGATGAGGCAGCTGTTCGGCAAGCAGATCAGCCAATAGCCGCTTGTAAGGCAACTCATACAGCGGGTCGAACAGAAACACGTTCCGCTGCAGGATCCGCTCCTGCCATTCCGGATGCACGTACACCCCGTGCCGTGCCACCTTGTACAAGGCTCCTTCGTTGGAAAGCGATTCGATCGCGCTCTGGACGATCAGCAACGAAACCCCGGTGGCCACCGCGATGTCCCGGGTGGGGGGAAGCTGCTCGCCGCCGCCAACCGCGCCGCTCTCCAACTGGTCCAGTATCCAGTTTCGCACGATGGTTAATTTGTCAGGCTTCATGCCTGCCGGCCTCCGGTGTATTAGTCAGTGACTTCATCACCGCAAGTTTAGCCCTCCGACTGGCTCCAGTCAAGCCCCTGCCCCCAAAAAAGATACCGGCACCCCGGCCGCCGTCAAGAAATGCCGCCAACAGCGCCACCGCCATCCAAACGAATTCCCGCGTTTTATTCTTGTCTGGGGACTGACTATTTTGTATATTACGTGCCAATTGTTATACGATGCTTGACAAACCATGCTTCCGGGCAAGCCCCGACCGGCAACATGCCGTTGCTGTAGCGGCTCTGCAGGCAAAGACCAGAGAAAGAGCGCCCCCCATGCAAGATTCGAGCGAGAATGTGGCTGAGCAGCAGCAAGCGGACGACTTTCTGGACGGAATTCAGACCAAGATCGAACGGGGGGCCGACACCGTCCTGATTGTTGACGACGAAATCCAGCTTTGCACGCTGATGGAGCGGAACATCCGCCGTGCCGACGCCGGCATTACGGTGGTCAAAACCTACAACGGCTTCGGGGCCCTCGAACAGCTCAACCGAATCCGCAAGGAATCGGGGCGCGATCCACTCCTGATCATCACCGACCTGGACATGCCGGTCATGGACGGCTGGGCTCTGGTCAAGGCCCTTAAGAAGGACTATGAATCCAAGGGGCTCAAGCAGGGCATTCCCGTCATCGTCTTCTCCTCCACCCCGGGGGAGAAAGGCTCGTTCCTGACCAAGCAGTCGGTGGTGGGCGGCAAATCGGGCTACAAACCGCTGATTGCCGCGGCCAAGGCGGCCTGCACCAAACCCGTCAAGTACGATGTCTCCTCCGAGAAAGGCTTGATCTCCTGGATCAAGCACTTCCTGGCCTACGAGCAACGCCCGAACAACTGACCGCCCCGGCGTCGAAATTGCCGGGTTACAGGGTGAACTCGACAAGGGCCATTGTTCCCAAAGGAATCTCGATGTGCCGCCCCGTTCCTGGCGAGCTCAGTACGGGCTCGCTGGCCTTCACCAGTTCGTGATGCTGCTCCAGCGTCAGGTACTCGGGGCTGCCTTGCTCCAGCCATTTCTCGTAGGCGCTGCCTTGGCCGGGAAGGACCTTTTGGACAGAAGTCGCCTTCACACCCGCCGGGACCGCCAGCGTCACCGCCCTGGGTTGCTCCACACCGGGCTCATCGTAGTAGTAAACCAGCACCCTGGCTGAGGAACCGTTGGTCGTGGCCAGACAGCCAAGACCGTCCTGATCCACCTCCAAATCGCAATCGACCACATCGTTGTGCAGCTGATTGAGAAAGGCGAAAGCGTGATAGCTGGCCTTGGGGATGCCGTTCACGTTCAACTGCCCGTAGCCGCCGTGGAAAGGCGTGGCGTGGAAGCCGCACTCTTCATAGATATCCGAGATATTCCACACTAGCGACCCCTGGCAGAGAGGCATCAGCTCGATGAGGGTCTTGGCAACAAATGGGCCGTTGTTGCACTCATCGTGGTTCAGGGCCAGAGGCCCGGCACTGGAGTTCCACTCCCCGATGATCACCGGAAAATCCTTTCCCAGTGCGCCATCGACCTTTTTTCGGACCTCCGCAAACAGTTCATACATGACCGTCGAGTTTTGAAGCTCCACATCCCCGACATCGCTGTCCAGAAACTCGAGATCCGAAGGGTAGGCATGAGTGGAGACAAAGTCGCAGCGAGGCATATCCAAACCGAAGTCAGCACTCGGCTTGGTAACGTGTCCGAGGAATTCGTCAATCCAATTGGTGCGAGCGGTGGCCGGTCCCCCTACCCGATAGGCGGGATTGTGCTCTTTGATCGCCTTGGCCGCCAGATCGTAGAGCTTGAAATACTCCGCCTGGGTCCCGGCCCAGAAACCAATGTCGGGCTCGTTCCAGACCTCGAAATACCAGGTCTTCAGCTCGTCCGCGCCGTATTTGTTCTCAAGGAAGCTCATCAACTCATTAATAAGCTTGTACCACTGCCCCCATTCCTTCGGAGGGTGGGTATTCATCCGGTAGTGGGTAATAGTCTTCTCCCCCGATGCCAGCAAGGAGGGCATGCCTGAAAGCTCGAAAAAGGGCTTCATGCCCAATTCCAGGATGTTTTGCGTGCTTTGCCCGATTTTGGCGAAGTTGAAACTGCCATCCTCGCGGACCACATCCATGCGATCATTCAGATGGCCGTGGCAGCGCACGTAGGTAAAGCCCAGGTCGCGTTTACAGAGTTTGAGATGATTCAGAAGATCGTCCCGCAGCCAGAGTTCAGCGTGGCAGGTATTGCCCCCCATCGACCAAAACGGGTTGAGGGCTGAAGACGCGGTCAAATCGATTTTCATATTCGTCGGCTTTCTGCTAGGTTCAAGGTCCGAACCTGATTTTTCACACGAACCCGCTGGGGACTATCCTGTCCGGCACGGCTCAGCTTCTGCGGCTCTCCACGGTAAAAGCCACCCCCCCCTCTGTCAAACTGGTGTGGGCGGAAACAGGCCGATCCCCCAGCCTACCCAACGGCGAGGCCTCACGTGAACAAGTTCAGAACGCTCTGGCTGAAACCACAGCCCAGATCATGGCCAACCTCACGTGACACTGAAGAGCGAGAGTGAAACGTAGCCACGACCTCAGGGAGGGTCTCTGCTCTCGGCTTTCTCTTTGGCGAATCCGGCCCATTGCATCCCTGCCGATTCTGGAATACGGTCATTTTCAGAGATTATTGCTGTGGGGAGACGACCGCAATGCAGACACCGAGGCCACCGGACCCCGAGTCCAGGCGTCTACGCCAGGACCGCCATCGGGAGAAGAACTGGAAGCGCTGGGGGCCGTATCTGCCCGAGCGCCAGTGGGGAACGGTGCGGGAGGACTACTCGGCCGACGGCAGCTGCTGGGAGCACTTCGGCCACGACCAAGCCCGCAGCCGGGCCTACCGCTGGGGCGAGGACGGCCTGCTGGGCATATGCGACCGGGAATGCCGCCTTTGCTTCGCCCTCGCCCTCTGGAACGAACAGGACCCCTTCTTGAAGGAGCGGCTCTTCGGGCTGACCAACCGCGAGGGCAACCACGGGGAGGACTGCAAGGAACTCTACTACTACCTGGATGCCACCCCCACCCACTCCTACCTGAAAGCCCTCTACAAGTACCCGCTGGCCCCGTTCCCCTACACGGAACTCCGCCAACGAAACGCCAGCCAAGGATCGACCAAGTCCGAATACGAAATTCTGGACACGGGCGTTTTCGACCGCAAGGGATACGCCGATGTCCAGGCCGAATACGCCAAAGCCAGCCCAAACGACATCCTGATCCGCTTGACCCTGACCAACTGCGGCGACACGTCCGCGACCCTGCACGTGCTGCCCACTCTCTGGTTCCGCAACACCTGGATCTGGGGCTGCGAGCACGAAGGCTGCACCCTCAAGCCCTCCATCCGGCAATTCGCCCCCGACACCCTGGAGACCGACCACCAAACCCTTGGAACCTTCAGGTTCCAAACCGACGGCCAACCCCCTTTCATGTTCACCGAAAACGAGAGTAACTCAGTCCGCCTCTGGGGAACCCCAAGCTACACCGGCCATTTCAAGGACGCCTTCCACGAAGCCGTGGTGAACGGCCGCGGGAACGCCGTCAATCCGGCCCGCATCGGCACCAAGGCGGCCGCCCACTACACCCTGACCCTGGAACCAGGCCAAACGACGGTGATCCGCTGTCGGCTCTACAGTCTGGACGAAGCCCCTCAGGCGGCCTTTGGCCCCCAATTCGACGCGGTCTTGCTCCGGCGCCAACAGGAGGCCGACGCCTACTACCGGAACATTTCGCCAGCCTCCCTGAGCCCGGACGAACAAGCCGTCCAGCGCCAAGCTTATGCCGGCCTACTCTGGAGCCAGCAGTTCTACCACTACTCCGTCAAGGACTGGTTGCAGGGCGACCCAGACATCGCCGTTCCGCCCCCCGACCGCCTGCACGGCCGCAACGCCAACTGGCCCCTGCTCTTCAATCGTGACATCGTCTCCATGCCCGACAAATGGGAATACCCCTGGTACGCGGCCTGGGACCTGGCCTTCCACATGATCGCCTACGCCAAACTCGACCCCGACTTCGCCAAGGCTCAGCTGATTCTCATGCTGCGCGAATGGTACATGCATCCCAACGGCCAGATCCCGGCCTACGAATTCGCCCTCGGCGACGTCAACCCGCCCGTCCACGCCTGGGCCTGCTGGCGCGTCTACCAGCGCGAGCTCGCCGAAGGACGGCCCGACCGTCTGTTCCTCTCCCGAACCTTCCAGAAGCTCCTCCTCAACTTCACCTGGTGGGTCAAC
>JBFJXC010000238.1:0-6310 GCA_041623325.1 Lentisphaeria bacterium
CCCATCAGATCGGGGTTTGCCTTGGCATACGCCCCGATCGCCTGGTTGGACTGGTTCAACGCTTCTGTAAAGGGTTGTGACATGCTCAGTTTCCTTTCTGGATTGGACGGGTCATTCGGGCAAACAAGGCCATCTTGAATGCGCGTTCAACCATAAGCCGCGGGGCGGCCGCCGTCAACCGCGAGCTTGAATGACTATTCAACAAGAGGCGTTATACTAGATGCCGAATCCCGAGGCTCGAGCACAGGAAAAAAGGAGGCGCCCCCGTGGCAAGACCCCAGTTCGACCGAGACGAGGTGCTCGACAAGGCGATCGAGCTTTATTGGCAGCACGGCTACAGCGCGTCGTCCATGCAGCAAGTGGTCAACACCACGGGCCTGAAGCCCGGATCGATCTATCTGGCCTTTGGCAGCAAAGAGGGCCTGTTCCGTGAAGCCCTGGAGCGCTATGCTCAAAAATCTCTGGCCAAAATACGCGAGAGCCTGGAGGCCGCCCCCAGTGTCGGAGAGGGCATCTGCGCCCTTCTAGAGACAAATATTCAGGAATCGACCCGGCAGGACTACTGCAGCTGCTTCCTGGTCAAAACCAGGCTGGAGTTGGCTGCCGAGGGCAACGAGCTGCACAAGGTGGCCTCCGCCAAACTGGATGAGATCGAAGCCCTTTTCCAGAGGTACCTCGACAACGAGTACGGCAAGTCGGTAAGTCGGCAGCGGGCCGTCAGCCTGATGCTGCATATCTTCGGGATGAGGGTTTATGGCTACCGGCGGGATTCGGCTGACTACATCCGTCAAGGATTGCGGGAGGGCTTGCCTTGGCTTCCCTGGGAATGAACGGCTGACTTGACGTGGTTCCGCCTACCGGCTCGTAGCCTCCTGGCCGGCACAGGGTGCATGGTCGACGGTTGCGCAACCGGAAGGCACCTCCAGAACCACGCGGGTTCCCTGGTCTTGTCCGGTGTGAATGTGGATGGCACCGCCCAACTGCTGGATCCGCTCCCGGATGCTGAACAGTCCGAAACCGCCGTCTCCGGAGGCCGTTCGGATATTGTGCGGGTCGAACCCGCAGCCATCGTCCTCGACCACGACCCGCACACTCTGCCCATGCTGTTCCAGATGCACCCGGGCTTCGCTTGCCGAGGCATGTTTGGCGGCATTGACCAAGAGCTCCCGCAGACACTGAAACAACAGCACCCGCCAACGCTCGCCCAGGTTCAGATCCATCCGCTGGGTGTTCAGGCGCACCTTTAGGCCATACAGGCTTTCAATATCTTCGGCCAACCACTGGGCGGCCGCTTCGAATCCCAATTCGTAGAGGGCGGTGTGGCTGAGCTGGTTGGTCAGGGAGCGGGTCGAGGAAACGGCCCGCGACAGCAGTTGATCCAGTTCCCCCAGCGGTTCGCGGAACGCGTCGGCATCAGCTGTTTGACGCAACAGGCCCAATTTGATCTTGGCCAGTATCAGCAGCTGTCCCACATCGTCATGCAAGGTGGTCGCCAGACGACGACGCTCGCGCTCCTCGGCGAAAGTCAATTCCAAGGCCAGGGATTGAAGCTGGTCCTGATACCACTGATTCTGCTGATCATGCAGCTTTTGTTCTGTAACATCCTGTGCGAAGACGGCCACCCGACTGACCTCCCCCCGGAAGCCATGAAGCGGATACATCTTCACCTCGTACCAACGGTCCTTGTATCGGCATTCCGTGCGGGCGGGTTCAGCGCGCTTCAAGACGCGCCCGAAGAGCCGTCGGTTCTGAGTGGCTAGCCCAGACGGAAGCAGCTGCCCAAGGCTAAGTCCCGCAAACTCGGCCTTGCCTTTGCCGAAGTGACTCGTAAATGCATCGTTCACATCCAGAATCACCCCGGCCGGATCCAGCAGCACGACCGCCTCGGTACAAGCGTCCAGCAGCACCCGCGCCCGCTCCTCGCTCTCCTGAAGAGCCAGAAGCGCCTGACGCCGCTGCGTCACATCCACGATCGTCCCCTGAATATGGGAAATCGCCCCGGCCTGGTCTCTGAGAAACCGGTTCCGGTCCTCGATCCAACGCACCTCGCCCGCTTTTGTGTACAGGCGATACTCCTGAGAAAAGGTATCCTCCCCGGTACTCAAAAAAGCCTGGATCTCGGCCTCCAGGCGCGGAATGTCCTCCTCATAGGTAATACCGGGCCAGGACACTCTCCCCGTCAGAAAATCCTCGGCGGAATAGCCGAACTGGCTGACATTTCCGGTGACGTACTCCACCGGCCAGCCCTCCTCCACCCTCCAGACAAAGACTACCGCCGGACTCTGATCAAGAACGGTCTCCAGTAATTTCAAGCGCTTCAACACCATCGACTGCACCGCCCCTTCCGACAAGTCTTGTGTAGATTGTGGCAAGATCGGCAGCCCCCAAGCTGGAACTCACATCATGAAAACACTGGCAATAGACCTTATCCGGGACCGACGCTTTGTCAATTCGCGCACTCGGCCCCGGCTTGCATCTTGACCTCAGTCCGCTTGGTCGAACACCCTGAAACGATCGTCGAGATCCGCCTCGCTGCCGATCTCGGGCAGGCCGGCCAGGCCGGTCCAGATTTCGACGTGCTCGGCCGTTTCGCCCGGCTCCAGGATATGCAGAGGCGCCAGGGTCTCGATTTCCAGGAAATCAGCGCAGGTGTAGCTCTCCACGTTGCAGCCGTTGTCGGGGTACTCAGCCTCGGGATCGTACTCGCAGGACTTGACCAGAGCCACGCCCTGGTTCACATAGGCGATCCAGCCACGAGCGGCGTTGAAGCCGACCTTGCAGGGTTCGGCGGCGCTGGAGTCCTGCTTGAGCAGCAGATAGTCCTTGCCGTACACCAAACGCGGGTCGTTGGGATCGCTGTAGGCCCAGTAGACCAGGGAGCGGTGGGGGGTGTAAGGGCAGGCCTCCTCGCTGCGGTGCTGGGGAATAACCGCCACTCCGCCGGGGGCCATGACCGACAAGGCCCATGGGGCCAGTTCAATGGCCCAGGCCGTGCGGTTGGTGATCGTGTGGGTCAGGCGAAAGGTCTCGCCGCCGAGGGGTTCGATCACCACACACTTCTCGATGCCGGCGTATTCCTCGGGCTGACTGAGGAACTCCACGCCTGTTTCGGTTTCGGTGACGATCACCTTGGCATTGTCGGGCCCATAGGTGCGCGGGAAGACTTCAGGCGATTGCCAAAGCCGATGTCCGCCATACAGACGGAACCCGTAATCCTCCTTGTCCGGCAGCGGCTCGATGGGCAAAACCCGAAAAATGTTGCCGCTGTCGCCGATATAGCCGCCGATCACCCGGGGGCCGACCTGGGTGGTCACCGCGATCCGAAACTGGCCGCTGACCAGTTCCACGCACTCGTCATGCATCTCAACGCGAGTCGTCTTCATCTGCCTGCTCCCTTATGGCATTCGGCCTGCTGGCCATGGATCAAGAGTCAAATGACCGAAACATGATCCCGATGAATGGCAGGTCAAGCCAGCTAGGCGGAAAAGTGCATTTCCCAGCTATTGGCCGGCCCCTTCAGCACGCGAATCGGGCTGACGGCCGATGCCCCCGGGGCGTTGCCCCGGACAAGGGCTAAATTAGGGAGCTTTGACGGGTCGCGTCAATCAATGAAACATCGTTGTTTGGAGCTGTGCGGTGCAAAAGCTGAACCGCCCAGGTTAAGTTGTTCTGATGGTTTTCTCTGCGGGGGCGGCCGCCTTGGCGGGGCAACATTTATTATGTCGTTAGGGCCTCACGCTCCACCGCCCCATCACGCCATCATTCTCCATCAGCTGGTATACCCCGGCCGGTCCAGCACCACGGCATCGTGGTCCTGAATAAGCAATCCGGCATCGGGATCGTCCAGATAGGACATGTCCAGCCTGGAGTACTGGCGCCAGTCCAGCTTGCCGGCGGTCTCCTCCACCGCGTCGGAGGCCATTTCGCGATGCAAGTAGTCCAGCAAGGCCGTTTTCATGGCCTGCTTGGCCGATGCCAGCATGGGCAGACCGGCCTTGTTGCGGGTTTCGGCAGGATCGCCGAGGCGATCGAACAGAAACTCGGTCCGGTCCCCCGCCGAGTAGACATACTTCCATTCCCGGCTAACGCACATATAGATGGCTTTCTCGGCCTTACCGAACTGACTAAAGACCACCTGCCGATCGGTTGCACCGTTGGCGACGGCGGCCAGATCCACTCCGTCGCTTTCCGGGGGCTGGAGTCCCGCTGCCGAGGCCATCGTCGGCAACAGATCGACCAGACTGACCGGGGTGTGGCACCGAACATCGCCAGCAAAACCGGGACCGCGAACGATCATGGGGATGCGCGATGACGCATCGTGCATGCTGCGCTTGCCGAAGCAGTTGTAGTCGCCCAGCAGCTCGCCGTGGTCGGAGGAGAAAACGATCAGGGTGCTGTCCAACTGCCCGGACTGCTCGAGGGTGTCCAAAATGCGACCGATCTGAAAATCCACATACGAGATGGTGGCGTAGTAGTAGGCTTTGATGGTGCGGACCAGATTGGCGTCGATGCCCTGGTCCCGGAACTTGTAGCGGTTCTGGTGGCGGTTGATCCACATGTGGAGCGCTTCGCTGTCCCGGGGCACGTTGGGCAGCGGCATCAGGGGGCTGCGATAAAGTTTGTGCCAGGGCTTGGGAGGCGCGAGGGGGGGATGCGGATGGATAAAACTGGAGAAGAGGAACCAGGGTTGGTCGGCGGCGGCATTGTCGCGGATGAAGTCCAGCGAGCGGTCGCCGATCCAGGTGGTGGGATGGTCCGCCTCCGTGTGCAGGGAAACCTGGGGGGTGTAGTACATCTCGCCGCGGGTGCCGTGGGGCTCATCGTAGTCGTAGCCGTTGTGCTTGAGCCAACGGCAATAGTCGTCCTTCTCGGGATCGGAGCAGCATTCCTCCTGACTCAGTCGCGAATCGAATCCGCGCATGGCCTGCCGGTCGGGGGTGAAATGACACTTGCCGATGGCGGCGGTGCGGTAGCCGGTTGCGCCCAGAATCGCCGGCAGACTCGCGCCGTTGTCCTCGGGCATACCGCCATTGGTGTACAACCCCGACTTGCGGGGGTACTGGCCGTAGTGCATGCACCAACGCGCCGGGACACAGACCGGCGATGGGGAATAGGCGCTGGTGAAAGAGGTGCCCTCGCGCACCAACCGGTCCAGATTCGGGGTCTTGATCACCGGATTGCCGAGCGCGGCAATGGTGTCAAAGCGCTGCATGTCGGTAAACAACAACAGAATATTCGGCCTGGCTCTCATGTGGGCATCCTCGGCATGACCATTTTGCTTTAAGACTTGACTCGACACTAAACTAGAGGTTGAAAAAGCCTCTGGCAATATCACCATAAGACTGTTACCATCACGGAGAGATACGATGCCGAACATTCCAAACCGTTTGCGCCCGGAGGACATTGCCCCGATCATCCGAGGGGCCAACTTGCTATCTGCAACGGACATTCAGTTTGGGCCCCGCCACAACTATGCGCCCCAGCTCCTCTATGTTTTCGAAGGGGAATTGGAGGCCCGGCTCGATGGCCAGTGTACGAGTCTCAACCCGGGCGACCTGGCATTCTACGCCCCGGAAAACTCCCACTTTTTCAAAAGCCGCCGCCCCTCGACCCTGTTCACGATCTGCTTCTCCTGGAATCGGGAAACGGCCGTCTGCCTGGAAACAGGGAACCGCAACGTACCCCGACCAAGTCACGGCTTTTGGGCCCAGGCGGATCGGCCGGCTACCGTGGAAGGCCTGCCGGAGCCGCCGTTCGTGTCCACCATTGACGCCATAAACCGAAGCATGCTTGAACCGCTGATGCGGGAAATTGGCCGGGACTTCAAATCGGCTTCGCCTCTGTCACTGCTGCGCCTGCGGGGGCTGATGCTGGAACTGGTCCATGGCCTGATCCGCAACGGTCAAACCCGGCCCGACAACCGGGCCGCCACGTTACACCAGCGACTATGCGATTTTTTTGAAAAACACTACGCCGAACCACTGGACCGAGCCGCCGTCAGCCGCGCCCTGGGCATTAGCGAGAGCTATCTGACCGCTCTACTCCGGACACAGGCCAAGACGAATTTCACCGAGGCCCTGGCCACGGTGCGCATGAACAAAGCCCGGGAATTGCTGCAATTCAGCTGTCTGAGCGTCAAGCAGATTGCCGCAGCCACCGGCTTCCACAGCGTCAGCTATTTCGTGGCCCGTTTCCGCAAGCGGCACGGCACCTCGCCCGGGAAGTACCGCTACTGAGAGGATTCAGGACTTGACCGGCAATCCCTTGGGTAGGCTGTCATTGGTCCGTCGGGGGCGCTTTGGGAAAAGCG
>JBFJXC010000239.1:0-6276 GCA_041623325.1 Lentisphaeria bacterium
GGACTTCAGGGTTGACGTTCTGGCTGTGGCACCCGAACATTGGGATGAAGAGGGGTTTCGCTTCAACCTGAATCTCTCTTTTCTGAAACCGCTGTTCAAACGCCCCGGCGGCAAAAAGGCCAAAAATGCGAACAGCGCCGCTCGACTGTTCCGCCTGAAGCAAGGCCTGGCCGAGGCGATCTACCACGGCCGGCCTCTTCCCGGAAAACGTTTCTGGGATGAGCTCATGGAAACGGCCGCCTGGTACGTTCGGGACGCCTTGGACTCCGATTCGCCGGACTTCAGCCTGCTCCATGAAGGATACTCTGAGAAGAAGGACACCCTCTGGCTGACTCTGGCTGGCTGGGTTAGGCATTTGGCCGTTTGTTTGCATTACTTCAGGAAACTAAACCTCATGAACGAAAAGGAGATGACCGTGCGCACATTTGAACCGACCTGTGAAAAACTCAAACCTCTATTCGAGGAGGGAACGGGCCTCAACAGCGATGAAAAAGCCTTCGCATTCATGCTCGGGTTGCTGTTCGGGCGCCTAGTCGCCATCCAGGCGGCCCGAGGCGTCAACGTCTCCTCCAACTCCCTGACCTGGCTCAAACGCCTCACTCTTGAAGGCAAGGACCTGCCGGAACTCTTCATCCGGGTGCGGGAAAAACTCTTGGCCTACGATGCCGAAAAGGCGGAACTGCTTCGCGAAGTCATCGCCGACATCAGTCGCTTGGGCCTTTCTCTTGGTGACGAAATTGATCTTGAACAAACTCAGACCTGCTACTTTCTGCTTTTAGGCCAGGCCATGGCCGCGCAGACCTTCAACAAGAAAACCCAGTAAAAGACCAACACCGCAAAGGAAAACTCATCATGTCAGAAACACTCCAAAACCGTCACGAATTCTTCTTCGCCTACGATATCCGCATGGGCAACCCCAACGGTGATCCGGACGAAAACCGCCCGCGCGTTCTCCCTGACGGCACCTTCTACGTGACCGATGTCCGACTCAAACGCTTCGTCCGGGACTTTCTCAAAACTCAAGGCGAAGAGATTCTCGTGGACGTGATCGAAGGAAAAACGACCAATCTAACCGGTCGGGTGGCACACTATCTCAAAGAGAATGGCATCCCCAAAGCCGAAGGTGCCAAATTGGTCGAGATTCTGCTGGACGCCTTCGTCGATGCCAGAATGTTCGGCAGCTCCTTTGCCTTCAAGAGCCAGGAGGTGGAAGTCAATGGCAAGAAAGAAAAGTGGGAACCCAAAACCGAGCCCAAGACCCTGACCGGCGCCGTGCAGATCAACCATGGCGAGGTCTTGCACGAAGCCGAGGCCGTGGATATTCACGGAACGTCCATCTTCGGCTCTCAGGAAGACAAATCCCAGGGCACCTTCACGACCTACTTTGGCTTGCGCTATGCCCTGATCGGCTTCAACGGCATAGCCAACGAGCATTCGGCCAAACTCAGCAAACTCTCCGATGCGGACTACGCAACCCTGCTCGGGGCTCTCTGGAAATCCGTGCGTTCCGCCGGCAACACCCGCACGAAAGTGGGCCAGGTTCCCCGGCTGTTGCTCTCCATCGCCTACAAAGAGGGCAGCGAATTTCAGTTCGGCAACCTGCTCGACTATGTGAAACTCGAACCTGCGGGGGGAAAGAAACCCAAAGCCTGGTCCAGCCCGGACGACTACCTCGTGGACTTGTCGCGCCTGAAGGAACGCCTCGCCGAGCATGCGGACAAAATCGCCGCCGTCCGCTATCAGGTCTCCTCCGACATGCAGTTCAGCAACACTGGCGGCATGGCCCCGACCTGGGAAAAACTGGAATTGGAGTAGCCCGATGAATCGTGCTGTCGTTTTCACATATTCGGGTCGATTCGGGCATTTTCTGAAGGCCGAAGCCAATGCCAGCGCTCCCAGCTATGCCGTGCCTCCGCGCACGGTCCTGCTGGGGCTGGCCGGAGCGATTCTCGGCCTGGGCAAAGATGAACCCCAGGTCGCTCTGGCGGGGGCGCGCCTGGCGGTCTGCGGCCAGGCCCAATGCACCCATTGGCATACCGCCAATCTACGCAAAGATCCGCCGACCAGCCTGCCCTGGACCGTCATAAAAAATTCCAAGGGGAGCAGTGCCGCCCAGCGCAACACCATCATTGCGCAAGAATGGTTGATTCGCCCCAGGTTCAAGGTGTGGGCCATGTTGCCCGATGCCTATCACGATGAGTTCTCGGACCGGATTCGACACCGGCGCTGGCACTTCTCGCCCTGCCTGGGGCTTTCGGAAATGCAGGCCAACGTGGAATTTGTGGCCGATGTTCCGGCCGTGCCCTTGCCCATGGGCGACCATCAGGTGCTGGGCATTGTTCGACGGGAAGAGTGCAAACTCGATCTAGAACAGGCCTGCCAGAAAAATCTGGCCATTCAAACCATGCGGATGCCGCGCGACGTGACCCCGGGACGGGCGTTCTCCCATGAAGCCTACTACCGCGAAATCACGGGAAAGGCGACAATCCCCGTCCGCACCGACAAGGCTTCGCAAGTCGGTCCCGACAAACTCATGTGGTTATAATGCTTCAGTCACACTACCAACCGGATAAGTGCCTCGCCGACCATGTCGCCGAAGTGCGCTTGGCGGCGGAGGCCATCCTCCGCCGTCACTCTCCGCTAGTGGCCGAAAACCTGCGAACCCTGCTGAAATATGCGGTTGCCTTCCACGATCTGGGCAAGGCCACCGCACAATTTCAGGCCTACATCGCCAACCCCAAAGCGTACAAGAAGCCACCTGAAGGCAAAGCCCATGCTCCCGTGTCGCTGTTCTGGTGGCTAGCCTATGCCTTCGAAAACAAGCTTGCCTGGCGGACCGTCACCGCCGTCGCGGCGGTTGTCTGGCAGCATCACGGCAATTTTCCTAGTTACGGCGGGCAAAACGGTCTGCAAATGGACTTGGGAAAATACGAAAACACCCTGCCCAAACAACTGGCGTCCTACCCCATTCAACAAGTCGGCACCGAACTGGCGACGGAACTGCCCCAAGATACTGACTGGAGCGAACTCGACTTTGCCGCCGAAGCCTACTTCTACGATCATGACTTGGCGAGCGAATTGAACTTGACGGAGGCCGTTGTCTTTCGTCTGCAGTCCCAAATGCTGTTCTCCGTCCTTCTGGAGGCGGACCGCGCCATGCTCGCCCTCGACCAGGTCCGGGCGGCTTCTTATCTCAATGGCACCATGGAAACTTTGCCTGACTCAGCCGTAGTCGCGGCATTCTGCCGGAAAAAACCACCGACCTCCCTCAGCAACCAGCAAACAGAGATTCGCCGCGAAGTCGTCGCTAGGGCACAAGCGGCCATCAACACCGTAACCTTGCCCACTGGGCTGGGCAAAACACTTATCGGTGCCGAATGGCTCCTGGCCAATGCGAGTTGCGCCAAACCGCCTCGCAAGTGCATCATCGTGCTCCCATTCTTGTCGATCATCGATCAAACCGCCTCCGAGTATAGAGCCCTGTTTGGCCCGGAACTGGCAGACACCATTCAGGAGGCGCACTCGTTGGCCCAGCGAAATTATCTGGCATCGGACGCTGACGACGCCAATTCCGAAACGGTCAAGAGTGAAAACCGCGCCCAGGATTTTCAAGCGGAGATATGGCATCACCCCGTAATCATCACCACGTTCGACCAGTTTCTCTGCGCCCTCTTCTCCTCAATGGGAAGACATTTGTTAAAAGCGCACCAACTGGCCGATGCCTTGGTTGTGATGGACGAGATTCAGGCCGTTCCGCCGGCACTTTGGGCTCCTCTCAGCCAAGCCATGGACGCCATGGCCGAGGAATTTGGCATGCGCAGTCTCGTCATGTCCGCCACCCAACCCGGTTTCCTGGAAAATGCCCGGGAGGCCGCTCCCAATCCGGAATCGATTTTTCAGCAACGGCAACGCTACAGGATTCTCCTGCAAAATAACTCCGTCTTGTCAATTGACGACTTCTGTCTTAAATGTGCGCGGCGAGCCCAGCAGGAGTGGCAAGGAAACCGGGTCATGATCGTGCTGAATACCCGCCGCAGCGCCCGCCAAGTGCGTGATGCCGTGGAAGAAACCTGCGGCAATCTGCCACTCTATTTTCTGAGTGCAGATGTCATTCCGCAGGAACGCCTCGAACTCATTGCCAAGATCAGAGAAAACCAGCCCTGCCTGGTAGTGGCGACCCAATGCATCGAAGCCGGCGTGGATATCGATCTGAACCTGGTCATCCGCGACTTCGCTCCCTTGGACTCGATCATTCAGGTTGCGGGACGATGCAACCGCCGCAGTCGACAATCCCGGGGAATCGTGGAGCTGGTCCATCTGTGCGCCAGCAATGGCAAACCGTTCGCATCAATGATCTACGACAATATTCTCCTGCAGGAGACCAAGGCGGTGCTAAGTGAACTGGCCGAACTGCCCGAAGAAAAGACCTTGACCGTCTCCAAAGATTATTTTTCCCGAATTAGAAGCAAGAAAGACACCGGGCTCAACTTATTGAAGCAATGGGCCTATTGGGACGAGCCTCTCAATGTGGCCAGAGTGCTCGGCAAGGACAACGAAAAACATGAGTTCCTCGTCCTCTCCGAAGAGCGGCCCATGCCTGGAGAACCTCCTCTCCGTGAAGAAATCCCGAAAGCACTCGCCATCGAAGACCGCTGGGAGCGAAAACAATCCCTGAGAGTGCTGGCGCCCCGGATCGCCCGTTTAAGCGTTTCGGTCTGGAGTCGCCCCGGATTGATACCGGAAGAAATCTCAACCCCGCTCGGCTTCTGGAACGTGCTGAACGACGGCTACTACAAAGCCGGGCATGGACTGGTATTGGAACAGACCACCACCACAACTGCCAGTCTTATCCTCTAAACTGAAAGAATGGTGATATGGAAAACCAGAACGAAATCAAAGCCCCGAGCCAGCTGCCATTGTGCCTCGTCAATCTCCGCTGGGACCAGGAATGGAATGCGCCCCCCGCGCCCCATTTGCTGCGTGGCGCCATCGCGGCCGCCTTTCCCGAAAACGATCTCTTTCATCAGCACAACGGAACCGGCACCATCTATCGCTACCCCCGAATCCACTATCGCTGGGACACCCGCTCCGGCGATGGCATCCTGGCCGGCTTCGGTCCCGGCGTGGAAGCCTTGGGCGCTTTGTTCGCCGCAGACCTGCAGCTGCGGCTCGGAGAGCAGTCCGTGACCGTCGCCGAAAGCCGCATGAGTTTTGTCCGACATCAGGTCGACGTGCTCCCAAAGCTGAAACGCTACCACTTCCGTTCCCCTTGGCTGCCGCTAAACCAGGAAAACTATGCACACTATCAAACCTTGGACCAGGCCGAGCAAGCTCTGGAACTAGACCGAATCGCCGTGGGCAACATTCTCAGCGCCCTTAAGGGGCTCGACATCCGGGTCGACGGTCAGGTGTACGCGGCCATTGTCCCCAGACAGAAAATCTGGTGCTCATTGAAAGGGCAAAAGCTCTGCGGACTATTGGGCACCTTGCTCACCAACATCGATTTGCCGGACGATTTCGCCCTGGGCAAGGCGGTCTCCCATGGATACGGCTGGATAAAATCCCAAACAAGGCCAAACTGAACATGACCCTCGCCAAAGACGATTCCTGGCATCTGACTCCCAGCCATCTGCTGGAGTATCTCTACTGCCCGCGATTCACCTACTTCGAGCACGTCCTGCAAATCCCGGAGCGTCAGGAAAAACGCTTCAAGGTCCAAAAAGGCCGCGCCGTCCACGAAGAACGCCAACACGTCAACCCCGGATACCTGCGCAAAAAACTCGGCGTTGTCAAGCGCGAACTGGATGTTGAGCTCAACGCCATGAATTTGCATCTGCGCGGCAAGGTCGATGAAGTCCTGACCCTGGCCGACGGCACCATGGCCCCCTTTGACTACAAATACGCCGAACACAAGGGACGCCTCTACCGCAATCTCAAGATCCAGGTCGCCCTCTACGCCATCCTCATTGAGGAGGTTTATCAGACCCCGGTCCCCCGCGGCTATCTCTGCTACACCCGCAGCAACCACAAAGTCATCGAGGTGCCCGTCGACGCCGAACTCAAAACCGATGCTTTGTCCGAATTAAAAAACTGCGCCGAAGTGATCCGCAGCGGGGTCTATCCTACCGCCACCGACTGGCCCGCCCGCTGCCCAGACTGCTGCTACCGAAACCTGTGCATTCAATGATGCCTCCTTCAAAATTATTGAAGATGCCCTTGCGCCACGTCCAAGCTCTTTGAAAACCAAATAGTTGCGAGAATAAAAAAGCTGCAGCC
>JBFJXC010000240.1:0-6248 GCA_041623325.1 Lentisphaeria bacterium
CCTTCGGGCAGCCCTCCTACGGAGGGACGGGCTCTGCTTCGCGACGCCGGAAGCCAGGGGAACGAGCGCAGCGAGTTCCCCAGTGAGTGGAAGAACTCAGATTAACAGCAAAGGGGTTGCACTTGCAACTTGAACCCGAGACTTGACCTTCCCCTCTCCTATTCAAACCCCCACTTGGGGCGGGCCAGCAGCAGGTGCCAGAGCCAGAGAAACGAGGCGACCGCTAGCTTGTCGCGGTACTTTTCCCGGCCCAGCGTCAGGGCGGCCAGAAGGGCGTAGAGAAGCAGATCCAGGCTCAGCCGGATCCAAAGCCCGGAGAAAAGAAGCGCCGTCAGCAGAAACCCGTAGTGCTTGTGAAAGAACTGGTAGCGGCCGCGATAAAACTGGACCCGCGCCTTGAACGGACGCCGGTTGGCCGTCTCCCCCTGCAAATGCATCACCTCGGCCTCCGGCACGAAGAGGACATGCCGGCCGGCATCGGTGATGCGCTTGCACCAGTCGGTCTCCTCGAAGAAAAAGAAAAAGCGCTCGTCCAGAAAGCCGATGTCGGCCAGACGGGCCATGTGCACGGCCATACAGGGGCCAACCACGCCCGGGACCACGCTGGTCTTCTTCTTGTCCAGTTTGATAAAGCGTCGCGCCAAACTTCGATTGAACAGCTCCCAGCAAAGCTTGGGCTCGGGCACGGCGGCGGCCTGTTCGGACCCGTCGGGACGCAGCAACTTCGGACAGGCCAGCACCGCATCCGAGTCGGCCTCCAGGGCGGAGGCCAGAATCAGCGGGCCGTCGTTGAGAAACTCGATATCGGTATTGAGAACGAAGGCAAAAGGCTCCTTCACCTCGCGCAACCCGGCGTTCACCGCCCCGGCGAAGCCACGGTTCCGCCCCATTTCGATCACGTCCGCCCCGGGCAGCTCCCGCCGGATCAGGGCGACCGAGTCATCCGCCGAGCCGTTGTCCACCACAATAAAGCGGAGATCGCCGGGTTCGGAGGTGGCAGCCAGCGCACTGCGGGCGGCCGAAACAGTCAGCTCCCCCGAATTCCAGTTAATGAAGATCAAAGCGTATCTAGACATGCGTCTTTCCAAGTTCCAACTTCAAAGCCAAAGCGGCCACCGAATCCTTCAACGGCACATAGTCCAACGGTTCCCCGTGCCGAATCCGGTCCAGCACATACCCCCACAGGACCGACTCCATCTCCACCGCCTGAACCAACACGGTCCGGGCCCTGTCGCCAAGGCGCACCCGAACTCTCCCAGGCCCTTCCCAGAAGGCCTCGCCAAGATCACCCTTGACCCCTACACTGAAAATCGCGCTCCCCTCCTGCCCCAACCCCTCAACCTCGGACAAGGTGGCAACCGCCCCGCCCCCATAGGCAACCTGCAATATGCGGCGGCCATCATCTTCAACCACCTCCACTTGCCGAAACTCGCCCAGAAACCAATTGCACACGTCAAGCGAGTGCAGCCGCTGCGCATCCCCGGGGCCGACGGTCACCTCAATCGTTTCCAAGATTCCCAGAACCCCGGAATCCACCATTTCCTTGAGCCGCGCCAGCGCTGGCTGGAAGCGGTACGGATGCCACCCCATGCCCTGGACCTTGAAACGTTTCAGCGATTTCCGGATTCGGCCGGCATCATGCAGCCTGGCCGCTAGCGGCGCGGGCAGCAACAACGCCACGCCCGAGGCGGCGAGATGGTGCACCAGATTCGCACTCTGCTCAGGAGGCACACAGAGAGCCGCCAAATCCGGTGCCACCTTGGCAAACCAGTCGGCTTCCCGGACCGCTTCAGCAGAGGCCAACACAACCTGTACGCCACTGAACGCCTCCAGTGTCAAGGCCTGCCGGGCACAGGCCGGACCGTCCCCGATCAGAGCGATGGTAATGATCCTGTCTGTCATGAGCGGGCAGTTTTCCGAAGTGATTACGATGTCACAAATGGAGTATTGGAGTTCTGGAGTAATGGGGGATACCCCTCTACAAATCATCATTTTCGGCACAATAGGTGCTCCCTACACTCCAGTACTCCAACGCTCCTATGAAAAATTACTATGTTTCCACTGGTCAGTAACAAGCCGGTAGTATAACACAATAACCGGCCTGCACCTTGGCAAACCAGGTGGTGAAAATTCGGTGCCGCCACATGCTGCGGGTTGAAGCGCCACCCGGAGTAAGTATATTGTAATTATTATGAAGGCGAACATCATACAAATCGGCAATTCTCGTGGACTTCGCATCCCTAAACCCGTCCTGCAACAATGCAATTTGGAGGGCGAGGTCGAATTGGAGGTGCGCGACGGCTGCCTGGTTGTCTCAGCAGCATCCCGACCGCGTACAGAATGGGATAGCATGTTCGAGACTATGGCGAAACACGGTGACGACCAATTGCCAGATCACGAGCAAACTGGAACCTCCTGGGACGACGAGGAGTGGGAATGGTAGTCTCCAGATTCGATGTGTTTCTCGTCACGTTGGACCCCACCCAAGGGCACGAGATTCGCAAGACGCGACCGTGTCTGATCATTTCCCCGAATGAGATGAACCGGCACATCGGTACCGTCATCGTGGCCCCGATGACCACCAAAGGCAGGAACTACCCGACCCGGGTTCCCTGCATATTCCAAGGCAAGGCCGGACAAATTGTTCTCGACCAAATCCGAACGGCTGACAAGAAACGCCTGGCTCGCCGTCTCGGCCACCTCGGCAAAGCCTATCAGCAAGATGTGCTCACGGTGCTGTCCGAGTTGTTCGCGCCCTAGAGCGCAGATTGGTGGTTGACTCGACCTTCCTTCGCGCTCTTCGCAGTCTTCCTGTAAAACCAAAGTCATCTTGACTTCGCATCGTCGGACATTAGGTTGGCGCGATCATGACAACCAGGCCAACCAACTCCCCGTTGAAAATCTGCCACGTGATCACCCGCATGATCATTGGCGGGGCGCAGGAGAACACCCTGCTGACCTGCCGGGGGCTGGTCGAGAAAGGGCACCAGGTGACCCTGCTGACCGGACCGACAACCGGACCGGAAGGCAAACTGCTGCAGCGCATCCAAGTGCCCGGACTGGAGATTGTCGAGACACCCCACCTGACCCGCGAGCTGCGCCCCCTGACCGACATCCGGGGCTATCGCGGCCTCAAGGCATTCTTCAGATCCCGCCAGTTCGATGTGGTCCACACCCATGCCTCCAAGGCCGGTATCCTGGGCCGCTTGGCCGCCCGCCACGCCAAGATTCCGCTGGTTGTTCACACTGTCCACGGCCAGGCCTTCCACCAGTACGAGACGTGGTGGCGCAACCAGCTCTACATCCATGCGGAGCGCCTGGCCGGCCGGATGTCGGACCATATCTTCGCGGTAGCGCAAGCCATGATCGACCAGTGTGTGGAGGCCAGGGTGGCCCCTGCGGAAAAGTACTCGGTTGTCTACAGCGGCATGGACATGGACTCCTTTCTGGAAGCCAAGCCGGAAGAGAGCCTGCGGCGGGAGCTGGGCATCCCCGCCGGCGCGCCCGTGGTCGGCAAGATCGCCCGGCTCTTCGATCTGAAGGGGCACGACTACCTGATCGACGCCGCTCCGGCCATCGTCCGCGAATTCCCCGAGGTCCGCTTTCTGCTGGTTGGCGACGGCCTGTTGCGGGAGACCCTGGAACGCAAGATCCGGCACTATGGCCTGGAGAAGAACTTCGTCTTCAGCGGACTGGTGTCCCCCGACCAGGTTCCCCGCTACACCGCCCTTATGAACATCCTGGTCCACCTCTCCCTGCGCGAAGGCCTGCCCCGCACCGTGGTCCAGGCCCTGGCCGCCGGCGTGCCGGCCATCGGCTTCGCCCTGGACGGAACCCCGGAAGTCGTTATCCCCGGGCAGACCGGACTGCTCTGCTCGCCCGGCAACGTCGAAGAAGTCCGCGCCGCGATTTCCCGGCTGCTGCGCAATCCCCGGGAAGCGACCGCCATGGGCCAGGCCGGCCGGGAATTCGTCCGGGTGCGCTTTGACTGGCGCCGCATGGCCGATGTATTGGAGGCCGAGTACCGGCGCCGGCTTTTCGATAGGGAAAAGAGCCAGGGGCACGACGGTTGATTTTAGGCACGCCCCCGTTATCATACTCTCTTTACCAAAACGATCAAAAGGAGATCATTCCTTGGCAAAAGGACTAGGCAGTTTGGGAGACCTGTTCCCCACACAGGACCTCCATTGCAGAGTAAGGGGATGCCCCAACGTCTGGCAGTTTTCCGGAGAGGATGCCCTGCATCGGGTGGCCGCGGGTGAGAAAGCCCGTCCTGCCCGCATGTGCGACGACTGCTTTGCCACCTACAATCAGTTGCAGGACCAGACCATGCCCTGCACGAGCAAGGACTGCCAGGGGACCTGGACTTGGACGCGCTACCAGCAATTGGAGGCCGCGGCCCAGAAGCGCAGCAGACCGCCTCAAGGCATCTGCGAAGCATGCCGCAACAAAGTCAGGGAAATGGCCGACCGGGAGATCCCCTGCCGAGTCAAAGGCTGCCCCAACACCTGGACCTGGACAAGGCATGCCCAGCTCCATGCCGAAGGCGATGCCCCGCCGCCCCGCATGTGCCGCCACTGCAGCGACACGCTCCGCACCCTTCAGGATCAGGACATCCCCTGCCGCATGCACGGCTGCCAAGGAACCTGGCGGTGGCACCGCTTCCAGCAGCTGGAGCATCTGGCCGCCGGCAAGTCTCTTGAAAAGCCCCCGCCCCGCATGTGCAAGGACTGCCTGGATATCTACCGGACCCTCCAGGACAAGCAAGTCCCATGCAAAGTCGATGAATGCCAAGGCAGTTGGAGCTTCAACGCCTTCGCCCAGCTGGAACATCTGCGCCTCAAGGGGCCAGAGGCCGAACTTCCCAGCAAAATGTGCAAGGAATGCTACAACTTCTTCCTGTCCAGCCGGGATCGGCAGGTTCGCTGCCAGAACCGCGGCTGCCGCAACAGCTGGACCTACACCCGCAGCGACCAGTTGCACGATTGGCTGCAGCAGCGGCAGGGTCCACCCCAGCGCATGTGCAACCAATGCCAAGAAAACCTGAAACAAGCCGAAGACCGCCTGGAGCCCTGCATGATCCCGGGGTGCACCAATCAGTGGGCCTACAGCGCCACGGACCAAGTCCTGGACCGTTGTCAGGGACGCATCGAAACGCCTTCTAAGCGTTGCCCGGAGTGCGAAACGTTCCTGGCCGAAAACCCGACCCGGACCCTACCTTGCAACCGCTGCGGCGCAGACATTGCCTGGTCGTCCTACGAGCAGCTGCTCTGCCGCCGAGGAACCTTTGAGAAACCTCTGCGCTGCGCCAGTTGCGCCGAGCAGGAGCTGGCAACCAAAGCCAAGGAACCGGCCCCCCGCCCGCACTTTCACGTGGTCAAAATGCCCAGCGGGGGAAAATGGGCCAACGATCCGCTCATCGCCGCCTGGCCGGGCCACCTCGACGGCGAGGCCATCGAGCGAGCCGAAAAAGCGGACATTCGCATCGTGGCCTTTGGCGACGACCTGACCTATTCAAGCGACGAGGTGGCCGCTTCGTGGCCGTTTCTGCTGGAGCAAAAACTCAACGAGCAGCTGGAGGGACGCGCCCGCGTGGCGGTCATCAACTCGGGAATCCCCAAGAGCACCAGCCGACAAGCGCTGGTGCGCCTGGGCCGCGACGTGGCACCCTTCGCACCTCATCTGGTTGTCTTCTCCTTTGCCTTCGCAGACTCCCTGTTCCGCTTCTCCCGGCACAGCGGCGCCTGGAAAGCCAACTTGGAACTCAGCCAGGCAGCCGCCAGCATGCAGGAACTCTGTAACGCCCTGAACAGCCTGAACACCCAGCTGCTTTACTGGAGCACCAACCCCATATTGCCCCACGAAAGCCATCCCGAGACGACCGAAGGGATCGGCGGCAAGGCCTGGGCGGACGCCCAGCAGAACAGCAAGAACCAATGCCTGGCGCATGATTTGCGCGTATGCCATGCGGAGAGCATACCGGTGCTGGACCTGCGCTCCCGCTTCGAGGTCAACGGCAAAAAGAGCGCCCGGAAATGGATGAAGGACTGGTACCAGCACAACGAGGCGGGAAGTCGCAATATCGCCACTTGGATGGCCGCCCATATTCTCAAGGAAGGCCTGATCCCGCTGCCATGATCACCACGACCGCCGAATTGAACACCCTGATCGACCGGGCCCTGAAATGCGACTGCGTGGGCCTCGACACGGAGTTTGTCTGGGAACGCACCTACTACCCGGACCTGGCC
>JBFJXC010000241.1:0-6248 GCA_041623325.1 Lentisphaeria bacterium
CCCGGCACATCCTTGCCCGGGTCGGTCAGCTTGTGGCACCAGTAAAAAAGCTCGTCCCAGGTCTGGGGGGGGCGGTTCGGATCCAGACCGGCGGCCCGGACCAAGTCGGTCCGAAAGATAACCCCCATCTGGTGGACGCTCGCCTGGGGAATACCGTAGACCTTGCCGTCGTGCATGGCGACCTTGCGCCACAGAGGAGGCACCTTTTTCCAGGGCTCCCAGATGGTCTCGTCGTCGTCGATGATGCCGTTGCCATCGGTGTCGTCGCCAATCCACTCGTTGAGCGGGTAGAGAAAGCCGTTGCGAATTTCCGAGCCGATAATGTGGAACCATGAGCCGCCGATGTCGGGGGCGGTTTTGCCGGCGATGGCCATCATCAGACTGGCTTTGCCGCCGCCTCCTGGCAGTCGGATGCCGCCCCACTGCTCCAGTTCAAGGCCCGGGGTTTCGTGCATCAGCTTGAGCAAGCGGCTGGTGGTCGATTGCTGTGGGGTGTTGGGATCGTAGAATTCGGTCACCGAGACCTTGATCGGCCCCAGTTGCGGTTGAGGGTCCTGGGCGGAGGCGGCCGGGCCTAGCCCCAGCAGAGCCAGAACGGCAATAAAATGCGGGCAAAGCCTTGGGAGTCTCTTACTAGTCATGGTTTCCTCAGGGTTGCGTGCTTCCACACGGGCGTAACAGGGTGGGTCTCAGGACAAATGCCGGGCCAGCCAGGTCCAGGCGCGCCGATCGAACTCGGCACACCAGTCATGACCCAGTCCGGGCAGGGGCACGATCTGCTTCCGGCTGGCGACCAGACGGTTGTAGACGGCGAAGACGTGGCTTGGCCGCGAACACGGGTCCACCAGGCCGGCATTCATCAAAACCGGACAGGCGACATCCGGGGCGAAATTCATGGGATCGTAATAGGCCACGCAGCGGTCCTTTTCGCTGTGGCCGGCCGGCGGTCCGGGCAACTCCATGCCGTCGGTGCCCGCTTCGTTGCAGGCCTCGGCCCAAGCCTGATAGGGCTGGTTGCCGAAGTGGGCGATGCAGGGCACGGCGGCGCGGATGCGCGAGTCCAGGCCGGCAGCCACGGTCGACAGGCGACCGCCTTGCGAGCCGCCGACCACCACGATCCGGCTGGCGTCAACATCCTGGCGCGAGGCCAGGTAGTCGATGGCCTGCAAGACACGCTGATGAACCCGGTAATAGTAGTAGTTCTCCGGCGCGCTGTAGTCTTGGTCGCGATTATAGCCGGGCAGTTCGGGGTAGCTGTCGAGGCAGACATCCTGGCCGTGAATCTGGATGTCCAGGGCCAAAAAGCCGTGGCGTGCGTGTTCGAGAGGCCGCGGCCGGGCGGCGAAGCCCGCGCCGGGCAGCACCAGCATCGCGGGGAAAGGGCCCTGGCCTTCGGGCTTGGCCAGCCAGCCGTAAACCCGGCCGCCACCGGGCGCGGCAAAGCTCACTTTGCAGGATTCGACCACATCGTGGACAATGCCATCGGGGTCGTAGCTGGGGGGCAGAGCCGCGCAGGCGGCGTTGTACGTGTTGATCTGCTCCCGGTCGAACCGGCGAATCTCGCTCTCCGGGCGTGCATCCAGGGCCGTTGCCTGTACTTCGGCTTTGGCCTTCCCCCAGAATTCCTTGAAGTCCTCGGGCCGAGTCTGGGCGATGGCCATTTCAGACACGTTCCAGCCAAAGCCGCAGAGGCCCCCGACCGGGTTGCCCGACCCGGTGTCCAGCTCCACCCGAAGATCGTAAAAACCGGCATGCAGACCCGCCGTGGCAAGTCGAACCACGAAACGGTTGCCCGGCAGCGCCTCGGCCTTGCCCACCCGAAACGGGGTGGTAAAGCCGTTGCGGGCCAGAGTCCAGCTCAACCCCACCGACCGCAAACCCGCCTGGCAGCGGATTTCGATCATCTCGCCCGAATCGAACCGCAGCTCATCGGACTGCAGACTGTAGAACGCCAGTTCGGGCTTTTGCGGAGGCGAGCAGGAGATCCCGTGCGGACGGGCCAAATTATGATTCATCGCAACGCTCCAAGAACGGTAAAGACCTGGTTTATGACCGCTTATACCTTGCAAATTCCTGAGCACAAAACATAAGTCTACCCCCTGCATTGTCAACGCTCACAAGCGGACAATTTGAAATACATCCGCCTTGGCCTAGGTTAGACATCCGGATTATCACCCATTGTAACCATGGCGGACTTAAAGAAATGGCCACCTTGTTTTCACCCGACCCGGCCCTCCCCCTCTACCGGCAAGTTGCCGTTTGGCTGGAGGAGCGTATCCACTCCGGCCAGCTTTCTCCGGGAACCCGGCTGCCGTCCACCGACGGTCTGGCCGCCGAACTCGGAGTGGGCCGCAAGGTCATCCAGCAGGCGTTGGCCAGCCTGAGTAAAAGGGGACTACTCGACCGCAGCCCCGGGCGCGGCACCTTTGTCTCGCCAGCCGTGGCCTCCCTGCGGATCGCCGTGGTCTTCCAGACCAACTTGCTGACCGAAAGCGCCCACGACTTCAACCGCCTGGTCTGCAACGAGTTCCTGAAAAAGGCCCGGCACCGGGGCTTCCAGGTTTCCCTGTTCTTCCCCACGGGGGCCGACGACCTCAAGCGCTGCAAACACGAGATCGAAGGCCTGGCGCGCCACGGGGACATCCGGGGCATCGTCACCTTCGGCTACGTCGACCTGCAGGCCTGTCCCGTCCCCTGCATCGTCGGTAGTTACCGCCCCGCCTCCATCTCCCCCCGCGACAGCCTGGCTTTCCGGGGGCTGTCCTATCTGATTTCCAGAGGCTACCGCTCCATCGCCATCCTGGAACACCAGGCCCAGAAACTGCCGAGCCCGACCACCCACCAGGCTGTCGAACAAATCCGGGCCGACCATGTCGAACCTCCCCACATAACCTTTATTCAAGCCAAAATCAACGACCCCACGTGCGATGGCCGCATGGCCATAAACGACCTCATATCGACTTCCGCCCCCCTGCCCCAGGCCCTGCTGTCCTTGGACGACAACCTGACCCGCAGCGCCATCTTCGCCATTCTCGAACACAACCTGCGCATCCCCGAGGACATCGCCGTGCTCAGCCACGCCAACAAGGGCAGCGCCATCCTCAGCCCGGTCCCCCTAACCCTGCTCGAGGTCGACCCCGCCGAATATGCCAGCCAAGCCCTCGAGGCCCTCGAAGCCCGCCTCGAAGGCCGCGAACCTGAAGCGGTCTTCCGCCTCCCCCGCCTGCTCGTTGGCCACTCCTGCGGCGAATAGCCGTTGGGTGGAATCGGGCCGCGACGGCGAGGCACGAAAGCGGAGTCTTCGTCTTGGATGTATCCACAGCGCAAGCGCCCGCTGCTGCACTTGACTAACCCGCCCGGCTTCCTATTATAAGGCATCGTCGAAGCGCAGCCTGGAGACCATGGATTGAGTAGTCGCTCCCGCACAACCAAAACACGAGGCCGGGCTCAGAAGGCCGGCGGCAGCCCCATTGCCAAACTGGCCGCCCGACTGTTGATCTGGATGGGGCTGGTGGCCGCGCTGGCCGCCCTCCTCTACGGCAGCTACTGGGGAGCCAAGCGCCTGTTCTTTGCAGCCAATCCCCATTTCACCCTCAAGCACCTGGACATCCGGGCCAGCGGACAACTCACGCCCCCCGAGGTAGCCGCCCTGCTGGCCGCCCAAGGCATCCAGACCGACCAGAGCAACCTGTTCGGGGTCGACCTGAAAAGCGTGCGCCAAACTCTGGAGGGCCACATCCTCATCGACAGCGCCAGCGTCAGCCGGCAATTCCCCCACACCCTCCGCGTCGCCATTTTCGAGAGGCGGCCGCTAGCGCGTCTGGGACGCTACCACAGCAATCTCATCGATGCCCAAGGCACCATCCTGCCTCCCCGCAAGGACGCCGAGGCCCTGGGCCTGCCCATCATCGCCGGCGTCCGCCATGCCCGCAAGCTCGACAGCGGCATGCAAAGCGACGATGCGCTCCTGTTGGCCGCCCTCAGGACCCTTGTGCTGCTGGCCACCCGCCCCTCCGGAAACTATTACGATGTGATGCTGCTGCATTTGGACTACTCATCTGAAACCCTCAAACTCTACCTCCGGGAGCGCCCCCCGTTCCGCAAGGGTAGCCTGGTCCTGCTTCCCTCCAAGCAGATCGAAGCCGCCCTCGACCGTCTGGACGTGGTGGTGGCCGAACGAAGACAGGCCGGACAACAGACCAGCTTTATCGACGCCACCTACCAGACCAACGTGCCCGTCCTCCCGTGAAGGTGGGGATGTCGGGGAAATGCCCCGGGGTGATCGAAGCGTGGCGGGGGTCGGGCGGGCAGGCTATAGGCCCCTGACCCCGGGAGCGAAGGCGACCAGGCCGAGTTCCTTGGGCAGGCGGGCGTGGATGCCCAAGTCCAGCCCCGAGCGTTGCCCCAACGCGAAGGCGTGGTGTCCCAGGCCGGCAATCATGGCGGCGTTGTCCGTGCAGTACTTGGGAGGGGCCACAACCACACGGCGCCCCCTTTGACCGGCGACTCGCCGCAGGTCCTGCCTTAATGAACTGTTGCAGGCCACCCCGCCCCCCAGGACAATGGTCGGCGCCTCGTACTCCAGGGCCGCGGCCACGGTCTTGGACACCAGAACCTCCACAATGGCCTGCTGATAACTGGCCACCACATCCGCCAGTTCGCCATCCTCCAACACACGGTCTTTCACGTGATACAGCAGAGCGGTTTTGGTGCCGCTGAAACTGAAGTTGAAGCGATTCTCCGGCAGCATGGGCTTGCCCCCCTGCCCCGTCAGGCCCCGCGGGAAGGCAACAGCCCTCGGATTTCCCGCCCGCGCCAGGCGGTCGATAACCGGACCGCCGGGGTAACCCAGATTCAGAATCTTCGCGGCCTTGTCGAACGCTTCGCCGGCGGCATCGTCCAAGGTGCGCCCCACCACCCGGGCCTGGCCATCGGCCTCCACCAGCAGCAACGAGGTGTGCCCTCCGGAAACCACCAGGGAGAGGATCGGATAAATGGCCGGATCGGCCAGCTCCCCGGGGTGCTCCAGAAAGGCGCCATAAATGTGGGCTAGAAAATGATTGACCCCCAGCAGCGGCAACTGCCGACAGGCGGCCAGTCCCTTGGCATACGACACCCCGACCAGCAGAGCCGGCACCAAACCCGGACAGTGGGTGACGGCCACCCCCTCGATGTCCTCAAGACTGCAGCCGCTGCAGGCCAAGGCCTCCGCCACCACCGGCTCGATGGCCCGCAGATGCTCGCGGGCGGCCAGCTCGGGAATGACCCCGCCATAGGCGGCATGGGCCTCGATTTGGGAGGAGACCACATTGGAGAGAACCTCATGGCCGTCGCGCACCACCGCCGCGGCGGTCTCGTCGCAGCTGGTTTCGATCCCGAGCACAATCATGGCAAGACCGCTTCCGGCTCTCGCAGCTTCAGCCGCTTGGCTTTGATGGCGTTCTGGTAGATCGTGTAGCTCTTGAGAGTTTCCAGAGCTCGAAGCAGTTGGGCATCCATGGGGACTTGCTGGCGCTTGCCCTGCAGCAGTTCCTCCCGTTCCCGGGCCAGACGCTCGTAGTCCTCTTCGGGAACGGAAACGGATATATCCGGCTCGATGCCGTTCTCGTGTATGACCCGCTTGCTTGGGGTGTAGTACTTGGCGGTGGTCAGCCGCAAGGCACTGCCGTCCTGCAGGGGAACCACGTTCTGAACCGACCCCTTGCCGAAACTCCTGTCCCCCACCAGCAGGGCCCGGCCCCAGTCCTGGAGGCAACCGGCCACAATCTCCGCGGCGCTGGCGCTACCGCCATTGATCAGAATCGCCACCGGTACCGTCAGATACTTAGCCCCTTTGACCGTGTGGAACACCTGCTGCTGCGACTGCCGCCGGCCCTCCGTGGACACAATCAATTTGCCCTCCTGCAGAAACAGGCTGCAGACATCCACCGCCGACTGCAGCAAACCGCCGGGGTTGTTGCGCACGTCGATCACCAACCCGCTGATATCCTGCTCCACCAGACCCTCCAGGCTTTCCTGGAGCTTCTCGGCCGTGGGCTCGCTGAACTGGGTAATGCGCACGTAGCCGATCCGATCCGGCAGCACCTGAGCATCCTTCACCGTGGCAACCTCGATCTCCGCCCGCTCGATGGTCAACTGGCGAACATTCTCCTCGCCTTGGCGGAATATGCCAATGGTCACCTTGCTGCCAGGCTCCCCCTTCATCAGCTTGACCGCCTCGGACAGCGTCATGTCGCGGGTCGACTGGC
>JBFJXC010000242.1:0-6215 GCA_041623325.1 Lentisphaeria bacterium
ATGTGGGTGTCCACGTCGGTGCCGGCGGCTTTGGCGGCCTGGATCAGCTTGTCGAAGGTGTTGACCGAGACGACGGGCTGGATCTGGATGGCGCCGGGCTTCTCCAGCCAGGCCTGGCGGCAGGCGCCGAGGCTGGGCTCGTCGACGCCCAGCCAGCGGAGCAGCTCGGCGGCGAACAGTTGGCTGGTCACGCATTTGGCGACGGGGCCGCCGTCGAAGTCAACCTGTTTCTTTGCGACTTCCGCATCCACGACGGCGACGAAGTCGATCAGGGGCAGATCGTGCTTGGCGGCCAGATCGCGGATGAGCTGGTTGTGTTTGGCCACGATCTGACTGGGGAAGACATTCGGCTGGCTGTTGGTCGCGTAGCTGGTGGCCAAAGCGGTCTTGATGTCGGCAGCCTTGAGCTTCTGGACAATCTGCTCGAGATTGCTGGCGAAGGCCGCGTCCACGGTTTTGGTGCGCCAGGGGTTGTAGTCGCCGGTTCCGGGCATCAGCAGGGCCATGACCGGCTTTTTGGCGATCACCTTTGCCTCGAGAGTCTTGAGGATCTGCGCGGTCTTTCTGCCCTCCACGATGAAGGGGAAGCGGGTGACGCCGGCCTTTTTGAGCTCGTCGGTGGCCAGGCGCATGTGTCCCAGAGGCGACCATTCATAGTTGCGGAAACGCTGTCCGGACAAGATGGCGACCTTGTCGCCATTTTTGATTTTCAGGTCGGCCATCGAGAACGAGCAGGACATGAGCAAGACGCCCAGAATAACGTGTGCAAACCGCATGGATCTATCTCCTTTAATAAAGTCGGGACGTTATTTCACGCTGTTGGTCAGGATGTCACCCGCATGGGCGCGGACGCTCCGGCCGTTTTTGGCGGCGCCGGCCTGCAGGGCCAGGTAGGTCTTGAGGGAGACCTTCGGCATGCCGACCGCCTCCGGATAGTCGCTCCAGCGTTTCCGCAGGGTCGCCAGATCCGCCTCGGAGACCCCGAGCTTCCGGAGAATCTCCTCGGCCACGATCTGGTTGCCCAGCCCGTTCAGGTGGGTGCCGTCGAAGGTCAAGGCCTTTCCCTTCTGGCCATCCTCCCGGCGCTGCTTGATTTCCCGGGTCATGGCTGAGTTCAGGTCGACCAGGAGCAGATTCTCCTTGTCGGCGAGCTTTTTGAACTCCTCGCAGAATTTGAGGCGTTTGAGGCTCGATTTGGCGGTCAGATTCTCCCCTGCCCCGATGGTGGTGTTCATGAGAATGACCTTGATGCCGGCGGCTTTGGCCTTGGCGACGATTTTGGCGATGTTGTCGGCGAACTCCTCGACGCTGAGCCGGGGGGAGTCGTTGACGCCGCAGTTCAGGGTCATCCAGACCGGCTTTTTGGCGATCACGTCCTTGTCGAGCCTGGCCAGCATGTGCTTGCTGGTGTTGCCCCCGATGCCGGCGGGGATCGCCTTAGCCTCCACGCCGCCCTGCTTGAGGCCTTCGATGACCAGGTGGACATAGCCGTTGGGTTTGTGCGAATAGCCCATGTGGGTGATCGAATCGCCCAGAAAGGCGATGGAGTCGCCATTTTCGATCACGGGCTGGCCGGCGGCCTGGAGCAGGCCGCCAGCCAGGAGGGCCGAGAAGGCTAGCCGTTTTGAGATTATGCTCATGGGGAATTTACCTTTGGGTATTGTTTACGTTTTCGGCTCGGCGGAGGACCGCCCTCCAGCGCACCGGGCCTGGCGCAACTACTTTTAAAATCCGTGATGCCAGTACGGGTCGTCCTGGCGATTGACGGTGTGCAGATAGGGGCGCTCGGCCAGCTTGCGCCGACGGCTGAAGTGCCGGCGGCGAACTTGGCGGCCGGATCCTTGAGATTAGGATTGAAGCTGTTGATGTCGTCAGGCGAGTCGAAATGGAACGCGAACTCGGCGGCCTGAAGGGACATGCCCAACAGCAAGGCCGGCACGGCCCAGAAGAGAAGTCGGGAAAGACATCTATTCGTGGGGGAGTGTGTTGGCATTTGTTTACCCATTGCCAATGATTCGCTTGAGTTTATCCAGGTCGAATTTTTCGGACCGGTCGTAGTTGTAGATACCATTGGTCTCCTGCTCCACATCGGTGAGCTGGGTGTAGCAGAAACCGCAGACATGGTCGCTGTCCTCGACGGCCTTGACCAGGCCTGCCAGACGTCGGTAGTACTCGTCCAGACTCTTGGGACCCTCGCCATAGCCCCAGGTGTTGTCGATGCTTTCCCGGCGGACTTCAGGGATCCATTTGATGCCGCCGAATTCGTCTAGCAACAAGGGCTCGCCCCGGTGGGGAACCCCGCGTTTTGGATTCCGGTCACCAACCGTGCGGTCCGGATTCAGGGCGAGCGCAGCTTTGAGCTTTTCCGGATCCTGCACGTAGTTGTGGATGGTGTAGAAGTCGGTTTTTTCGTGGGTGCCCCCGCTGGCGTCGTTGATGGGGCGGGTCGGGTCCAGGCTCCTGGTCAGGTCGACGATTTCGTGCAGGAAGCGCCGGTGCAGCGTCCAGTCGATGGTCGAGCCGCCATTGCCGGTTTCATTAAACGGGGTCCAGGCGATGATGGAGGGATGGTTGCGGTCGCGCAGGACGATCTCGCGCCATTCGTGGCTGTAATTGGCCATGGATTTGTAGACGTTCACCTCCCGGCCGATAACCGTATAACAGAAGTTCAGGTTCCAATCGGCCACCTCGGCCCAGGTCACGTAGCCCAGCTTGTCCGCCCAGTAGTGGAAGCGCTCCTCGAAGACCTTTTGGTGCAAGCGAGCCCCGTTGAAACCGGCTTGCTGACCGAGAAGGATGTCGTTCTTCAGGGCCTGGTCGGTGGGCGCCGTCCAGATGCCGTCGGCGTAGAAGCCCTGATCCAGCACCAGCCGTTGATAGAAAGGGGCGTTGTTCAGGAACACCCGACCATCCTCAATGTGAATTTTGCGGAGCCCTGCGTAGCTGGCGACCGTGTCCAGGACTTGTCCCTCGGCGGTTTTCACCTCGAAAACAACGTCGTAAAGGAAGGGGCTTTCCGGCGACCAGGCCCGGGGATTGTCCAGGCTGACCTTGGTGGTGACGCCATCGGCCATGGGTACATCCGCGCTCGCCACGACTGCTCCCCGGTCCAGGACGCTTACTTGGAAGCGCAGGCTCTGATCGACGGCGTGGAACTCGGGCATGAAGTCGAAGCTGCCGGAGTCGAAATCGGGGGTGATCCGGCACTGTTTCAGGCCGCAGGCGCTCACATGCTCCATCCAGACCGTCTGCCAGATTCCCGTGGTCCGCGTGTAGTGGCAGCCGACCGAGCCGAACGCGGTGCTCTGCTTGCCCCCGGTCTGAGTCCAGGAGCGCAGATTGTCTTCGACCATCACAACCAGATGATGAACGCCTCCGGGAATGGTCAGATCCGTGATGTCGAAGCAAAACGACGAGCCGCCGCCGTAGTGCCGCCCGGCCGACTGACCGTCGATAAAGACCTCGCACTCATAGTCGACCGCCCCGAAATGCAGGAGAACGCGCTGGTTCCAGTCGGCCGGAATCACCAGCTCGCGATGGTACCACATCATCTCGATGAAGTCCTTGTGTCCCACCCCGGACAGCTCGCTTTCCGGACAGAATGGCACCCGGATCCGATCGGCAAACCCCTTACTCTCGAAGAGCCGGCGGTCCACCCCAGACTTGCCGAAATCGAACTCGTAGCTCCACCAACCATTCAGGTTCAGCCAGCTTTCTCGCTGAAACTGGGGTTTGGGATGTTCCGGTCTCGGGATATCCATCATTGCTGTTACGCCTTACGTCACCGATTCTTTACGCGGCTCGAGGGACTCTCGCCCTCCAGTAAAGGTGGCACTCGCCACCTGGCCCTCCAGATGCACCGGCGGCGCGGGGCGCCTACTCGGCGGTGGATGCGGTCCCGCCAAGGGTGCCCAAATCAAGAGTGAATTCTCCCGTGGCCTGAATGGCGCCGACATTCCGGACGCCGATGCTGATGGAAGGGGAGGTCTTGACCGCGGGGTCGTACCACATTGCCTCCGCGATGTTGGCGTTGAAGGCCGGGGCCACGTCCACGGTGATCCTGCTGCCCGGTGCCTTTTCGTACAGCTTCAGCTGAGCGGATTCCCCATGCGGACGAATGGTTTTGTTCGCCCAGGCCTTGGGTTTGGCACCCGCCGTCAACTCCTCAACCGTCAGCAGCTTGACCGCCTGGCCGCCGTAGCTGATTCCCTGTTTCTCGCACCGGTCATACGGAGCGCCGAGTTGAACGACAAGGTCGTTGCGCCGGGGCAGGCTTTGAAGCTGCTCGGGAGTCAGGCCAACGTCCCAGTTGAATTTGAACACGCCTTGTCCGGTGTTGCGGACCTTGCACACGAACGTGGCCGTCTGATCCGTGGCATAGAGATACTCCTGGGTCAGGACAACCGTCTGATTGGCCTCGTCCACCGAGATGACGCCGTCCTTGCCTTTGAACGGCTTGCCGCTGCCAACGCCGTGGATGTATCCGGCCATGCGAATCGTCAGCGCAGGATCTTTCGGGTCGCTATCCGGGAGGTAGACCGAAAAGGAGTTTGGATCAGAGAACCAGGGCTGCCCCTGGCGGTTGTTGAAGCACAGACGCTTGCCGCCGGAGACAAAGGAGGCGACAACCCCGGTATTGCCCTTGGCGTCCTTGACATCCTTCTCCACGACCAGTTTGAACGGTTCCGCGCCGGCGGGCTCGGCCGCCTGACTCAGACTCCCGCACGCGAGGGCGGCGCCCAACAACAGGGTTGACATTCTGCTCATTTTGTTTCTCCTTTTGCTTTTGTCGGTCACATTTCTCTCGCGTTGTCGGCGCATGCGTCATTGCGTCGCTCGGTCGTTGCGTCGGCGGTTTGCCATTGCACGGGCGAAACCAACCGAACGACGCAGCGACTCACCGACCCCGCAACTCAGGCGGTTGTTGAGAGGCTTTTCTTTGTTTCCAGTGCACCGCCGGCCCGGTGCACCTACTGTTACTTTCCCAAAATCATCAATGGCCAGACCTGGGGTTTGCGGTCGCAGTGCGAGCCCGGTTCGGTGGCCAGACTCAGTCCCTTGTCGCCAATGGTGCCGTCGTCCATGCGGTCATGCAGATACAGTGCAAATCCGGCGACGCTGCCGGTTTGCAAACGCAGCGGCTCCAGATACTTCTGGGCGAAGGTGATGGTGTAGGCGTATCGGGTCTTCGAGACCCGGGTAAACTCGGCCTTGATGCCCTTGGCTGCCTCCTCCTTGGTCGGGAACTCGACGCCGCCGCCGTATTCGGTAAAGACTTCCTGCAGACGATGGACCAGGGCCGGTCCGCTCTGGCCTTCCGGGTTGCCGACGCAGAAGTCGTAGCGATAGTCATCCAGGTCGAAACCGCCTTTGCGGAGGCGGCCGTTGGCACCGCAGTCGAAATAGACCTCCAGGCAGCCGTCCAGGATGTAGAGCATGGTTTTCCGAGCCTCGGGCGAGTTCCAGAATTTGGGGTTGTCGATGTCGAAGATATCATCCTCGGCCTCGACGCGCAGATAGAGATTGTCGGCATTCCAGGCCATTTTGAAGGTGGCGGCCATGTCGCCGGGGTGGCCGCCGGGGGTGCGCTTCATTTTGACGACCGGGCGATACAGGTTGTCCATCTTGAAGCCGGGAACCGTCTTCCAATCCGGCGTTCCCTCGCAATGGGGCACATAGAAATAGTCCATATTCCATTGTTGGGACAAAGGCGCGGCCTTGGCCTGTTTGAGCTGGTACGCCGTGTTCCAACGGAACATGGTGCCGGCCTCGGGCGTGGCCCTGCCGGGCAGCGCCACCGGTTGGGTTTGCTTGCCGGGTACTTTGAAGGCGATGTCCTTGCCGTCGATCGTGAGCGAACCCGCCTGTTCACGCCCGGTGAGGTTCTCGATGCTGGCGGTGACCCCACCCGTCAAGGTCGGAGCAAAGGTGACCTTCACGCCGGCACCGGCACCCACCACATCCGCGTCCTTCAACGCCTTGGCCAGCTTTTGCGGATCGTCCCCGCGCAGGAAGAACGGGGCCGGGGTGAGCTGAAATTCCACCCAGCCGTCCGAGTCCGGCGTCACGGCATGGCTCTTGCCCATCAGATCGATGAGTTCGGGAAGCTTGCCGGCGAACTTCACCCGCATGACCGGGCCGCGCATAAAGCCGCGTTCCACATCGTCGTTGGTGCACCAGAGCGCGGCCACGCCGCGGCCCCGGTCGTCTTTGAA
>JBFJXC010000243.1:0-6211 GCA_041623325.1 Lentisphaeria bacterium
CCCGGCTGGTGGACGGCCCCGGACTGGTCTATGGAGAGTGCGAGCTGGTGGCCAAAGTGAAGGAGCCCCAGACCGATGAAATCCAGCAGTTAAGGCCGGGGCAGATCCTCTTTACTTATCTGCACCTGGCGGCTTCGGGGGAATTGACCGAGGCCCTGATGGCCCGGAAGGTCAAGGCGGTGGCCTACGAGACCATCGAGACGGAAGCCGGGCACCTGCCCTGCCTGAAGCCGATGAGCGAGATTGCCGGCAGGCTGGCGGTCCAGGAAGGGGCCAAATATCTGGAAAAGACCTTTGGGGGGCGCGGGGTGTTGCTGGGTGGCGTGCCGGGCGTGCCGCGAGGGCGGGTGGCCATTGTCGGTGGCGGCGTGGTCGGCACCAATGCCTGCAAGATCGCGGTGGGGATGGGGGCGGATGTGACCGTGCTGGATATCAATGCCGAGCGTATGGTGTATCTGGATGACATCTTCGGGACCCATATCACCACGCTTTATTGCACGGACGCCAATCTGGAGCGGGTTTTGCAGGAGAGCGACCTGGTGATCGGGGCGGTTCTGGTGCCCGGGTCCCGGGCTCCCCGGTTGATCCGCCGCGAGCATCTGAAGCTGATGAAGAAGGGGGCGGTGATTGTGGATGTGGCCGTGGATCAGGGCGGCTGCGTGGAGACGAGTCGGCCGACCACCCACGAGGATCCGGTTTTTGTGGTGGACGGAGTCGTGCACTATGGCGTGGCCAACATGCCGGGGGCCGTGGCCCGCTCTTCGACGCAGGCCTTGGCCAGCACCACTTTGCCATATGGTCTGATGATTGCCGAACTGGGGTTGGAGGAGGCCTGCCAAAGGTCCGCCGCCCTGGCCCGCGGCGTGAATCTCTATCTGGGCCATTGCGCCTGCAAACCCGTGGCCGACACCTTCGGGCTGCAGTACACCCCCTTGGGAGAGCTTTTTAGGCAAGATGCCCTTAACCGTTGACCGCCGAGGCAGGCCTCGGCTTTAAAGGGCGGTCCCGGGCGACCGCACTCCAAAGCGGCGATTCCGCGGGCGCCAGGACCCGGGCCGGAGGCAACTGAGCCCCAAGACAATCCGTATTCTTGCAGGGCTTAAATAATTTTGAAGCGTTCCCCAGGCCGTTGTTTTGGGCTGGTATGTCGAGCGCTTATAGCACGGGCAACGACCGCTCGGGGTTAAAATTTTTGATGTCGAAAATAGCGGTGCCGGCCCCTATTTCACCAGCTTGAGGATGTCTCGAAACTTCTCGTGCTTGGCGTCCTGCAGCAGTTCGAACAGGACCGTTTCGGTGCAGGTGGGCACCGCTCCGGCGGCCGTCATAGCCTGCACGGCAATCTGCTTGTTTTCGGGGGAGCGCGAGGAGATCGCGTCGATCACGATGTGAACCTGGTAGCCCATGTCCAGCAGTTGGCGGGCGGTCTGGTAGACGCAGACGTGGGACTCGATACCGATCAATAGCACGTTCGGGCGTTTGGTGGCCTTCAGGGCCTCCAAAAAGGCGGGTTCCCCCAAGCAGCCGAAGCTGCTTTTGCCGATGGGGGAGTAATTTTCCAGCTCTTCACTCAGTTCCGGCAGGGTCTGGCCGATCTTTTCGGGAATCTGCTCGGTGACGACCACCGGCAAGGCCAGCAGGCTCGCGGCTTTGACCATGCGCACCGCCCGGGCCACCAGCTTGTCGCTTTCACTCATGACCGGTACAAGCTTTTCCTGGATGTCGACCACGACCAGGGTTGTGTTGTCTACTGTCAGCATGGGGATCTCCTTTTTTTCATTTTGTACGGAAACCGTCTTGCGTTGTCGTGCTCCGTAATCGTCTTGCGATTCTCTTTGGACCGGGACTCGAAGCCGGTGCACGTTGGCGGGACACGGTATTGAAACCAGCGCCCACTGCCGATCACCCACGGTCCACCGGCCGCCCGCGCACGTTGCGACCGTCGACGACCTGGGAGATCTCGACAGGGATAAAGCCGTCCAAGTCGGCCTTCTCTGGCATGTTTTCGATGGCCACTTGCAGGTAGTTGTCCGACCAGCCTTGGATAAGGCCGCCCTGGTTTCGCTTCTCGGGCAGCACGGTCAGGATCTGGCCGACGGTACTGCCCGCGAAGGCGAGTGCCTTGCGCCCGGCAATGTCCAGAAGCGTCTTGCGGCGCTGGTCGGCCAAGTCGCCTCGCACCTGGTTGGGCATGGTGGCCGCGGGGGTTCCTTCGCGCGGCGAGTAGGTGAACACATGCAGGTAGCTGAAGGGCAGGGTGCGGACCCGTTCCGCGCAGGCAGCGAAGGTCTTCTCGCTCTCACCGGGAAAACCGACGATAATGTCGCTGCCCATGCACAGCCCCGGCAGTTTCCCGGCGGCGTAGTCGGCCCATTCGGCGAATTCAGCACTCGTATAGCGCCGGTTCATGGCTTTCAGGATCGTGTCCTCCGCGTATTGCATGGACAGGTGCAGGAAGCGGCAGATCTTGCCCGGGTGCTCGGCCATCACCTCCACAATGCGTTTGACCTCGGTTCCGGGCTCGGTGGAGCCCAGGCGCAGACGGAAGTCTCCGGGCAGGGCGGCCAGCGCCTCGAGCAGATCGGCCAGGCCGCGGTCCCGGTCCCGGTAGTTGGCGATGTTGACCCCGGTCAGAACCATTTCCCGGTGGCCCCGGGCGATCAGGCTTTTGGCTTCCCGCAGAACATCGTCCCAGTTGCGGGAGACCGGATTGCCGCGGGCGTAGGGCACGATGCAATAGCTGCAGAAGAAGTCGCAGCCCTCCTGGATCTTCAGGTTGGCCCGGGTCCGGTCGGTGTGCAAACCCGTGCCCGCTTCGCTGAACAGGTTCCCGTCCCGAGATTCGTCGGGGGTGACCAGTGTGGCCCGGTCGCTCGGCGTGAGGTTTTCGGGAAGATACTGGCTGAGTCGGGTCTTGGCCCGATTGGGAACGAGCAGATCCACGCAGCCTTCCTTGAGTAGATTTTCGGATTCGACATTGACGCTGCAACCGACCATGACCACAAAGGCTTTGGGGTTCCGTCGGCGGGCGGCCCTCAGGGCCTGGCGGCTTTTCTGGCCTGCGGCGGCGGTCACAATGCAGCTGTTAACCACCAGAAGGTCGGCCGGTTTACCCCAAGGTACGAGGCAATATCCCCGGCGCTGGAGATCGTCGGCGATGAGGGCGCTGTCGGCTTGGTTCAATCGGCAGCCGAGGGTGTAGATGGAGGCGTTCAACAGTGAAATTTCGATAGTTGAAAGTGGAGATTTGGGGTTCAAAACCTGCGGGTGGAACCCTCTGGACAACAGCTTGAAATATGCCGCCTCAAGCCAGGCCTCGCCACCCGCTGCCAGAGGAGCTTGGCTGCGGTCCTGGCTTCAGCCCCCAGGCCATTGTCCGTCTTTCCCGGGCCTTTCCCCAATCGGGGTTGGGGTTTGCGTCTTCGGGATCATGCCTGCGCCAGACGGTGCTTTTTTTCGCTATTTTCCGGGTTGAAGCATTTGCAAGAAGCCAAAGTTTGTTTATTAGGTAGGACGTTGTGGATGAACTCTTTGGAAGATGAGTTTGTCTCGTGGGGGCATTGTGGCGGAGTGGCCGAGGGAATTCAGACGGGAGGGGAGCATGGGGCATCGGGGAAGGAGTGGGTGGGTTGGAGTCGTTGTCCGTCTGATGTGGCTGTGGGTGGGATTGGGGGCGCTGGACGGTCATTCAGCGAGCGCTCCGGGGTCGGGTGCCTACAGGCTGTCGCTGCAAACGGGTTGGAACCTGGTCTCGTTGCCCATACGGCCCGACCCATATGGCGCGGAAAGCATATTCCCGCCTGAACAGTTTCCCGATCCTGTCTGGTTTTACGACAGGACCCAGCAGCGCTACGCAATCGCCACCGATCTGGAGCCGCTGCAGGGCTACTGGGTCTATTCCGTCCAGCCTCAGGCCGTTATGATCCGGGGAAGCCTGCTGTCCGGCACCACCGTGTCCCTCAAAGACGGTTGGAATCTGCTGGGTCCGGCCGCCCCCCTGCCGATCCCTGCTTTGGACAATCTGCATCCCACCATCTGGCAGTGGAACAACCCGCCGGGAACCTACGCGCAACCCCGGACCCTTCTCGTCCCCGGCACGGCCTACTGGTTCTACTGCCTGCAAACTCCCTGCCAGCTCGATCTCGGCCCGGCAGACCAGGATTCGGACGGCGACGGCCTGGCCGATGTCTGGGAGGGCGCGCACGGCACGGATCCGCTTAATCCGGACAGCGACGGCGACGGCATGCCCGACGGCTGGGAGGTCGCCCATGGCCTGGACCCCCTCGACTCCGCCGACGCGGGCCTGGATCCGGACACCGATGGGTTTGCAAACCTTTCCGAATATCGTTTGAACCTGGATCCCTCCACGCCGAACACCGCCGACGAGGCCGTCCCCAGTGTCCAGTTCGAGACGGGGCTGACCAACGCAACGGAAGTGGACGCCTCCGTTACCATTGCGCTGCGGTTGCTGGCCTTGCCTTTGCATGGGGAAGCCGTCCAGGCGACGGTCGAGCTGGCCGGAGGCACCGCCCGCAACGGCGAGGACTTTGTCTGTCCGGAACGGGTCACGCTGACGTTTGACCGTACCCGCATGACGAACACGCTGTCGATAGCGCTGATTCAGGACGATCTTTTCGAACCGGACGAAACGGTGCTGCTAAACCTTTCGCGTGTCGTCAACGGGGAAGTTGGCACGGTCCGCGAGCATCGCCTGATCATTGCAAACCGGCTGGGCTCCGAAAAGGACAGCGACGGCGACGGTTTGCCGGACGCTTGGGAATTGGCGCATTTCGGCAATCTCGACCAGACTTCGGCTGGGGATTTCGATGGTGATGGCGCCAGCAATCTGCGCGAGTACCGGCTGGGGCGGGCCCCGGAAATGCCGGCGCGTGCGGATGTCGGCAACGACTTGCTGCAGCTGCATTTGGACGCTGTTGTTCACTGACCAGGCGCACGGCCGAACGGAGCACGAGTTCAATTGAGGGAGGATGAGGCTGAAATGAGTCAAGATATCTGCCGACCACGAAGCGTAGCCGTCCGAATGGCCGGTCTTGTCTGTTGCCTATGGGCCTTTCCCTGGCTGCGGGCCGATATCGCCTTTGCTCCGTATCAGTTCATTCCCGAAGAGTACAAGGCATTTTTCTATACCGAATTGCGCACGGCAATCGAGCAGCGCTGCCGGGCGGTGGGCAGCTCCTTCCCCCGTGCCAGAGGCTGGTACGATGGATTTGAACCCCGCATCAGCACGGGGGGTGCCCAGTGGGCCACGGAAGTCGGAACCAGGGGACTCTCCCGGGATCCGGAGCATCCGGACAAATTCCCGGTCTATTTCCGGGACATGGACGGCAACGGCAGCTTCGATCCATGGTGGGAATACGCTTGGTGGGACAAGAACGGCGACGGCCGCTACGATCACGGATCGGATGCGATTCTCATCGGCTACCAGGACGATCCGTTTCTCGATGAATGGCTTTTCCCCAATGAAGACAACGATGGCGAATGGGGCAAGCAGAAAGGCCTTTATTATCATGATCGGGACGGCAGCGGCAGCTGGAGTCCGGATGAGGACGTCTGGCTGGAGTATACGGATGAGTGGATGCAGACCGACCCGTTTCGGGAGGACCTCAAGGCGTATCGAAACAAGTTGATCGAGCTGATTCCACGGTTTGTCAATCATACCGACCACGGTGGCGATTGGTCAGGGGAAGGGGAGGTATGCGCCCCGAACTGGACCGCGGAGGGCCTGCTGGCGGCGATCGGAGCGACCGAATTCCTCGGCGCGGACATTGTGACCCCCGACTGGTTCCAGCAGCAGATGGACATTCTGGCGCAATTGCGGTGGGTCAAGGATACCCGTCTGCCCGCCAGGCTGTACGGCAAGAACCTGTCTCTGGGGGCGCACAGCCCGATCTGGGTGGACGGGGAAAAGAAATGGCAGTTCCAATTCTACGGTGTCACGGGTCTCTGGCCGGAAGGCTATTGCCTGCCTGAAAATCCATTTCTGCTGCCGGAGCCGCTCACTCAGGAAAGTTTCTGGGGTTTTCAAACCGAACCGTTCGCGAACCTGTTGTATGGGGTGTCCGAGACGACTTATTCCGGGGGCGATGTTCTCAAAAAACAGACGTATTATTCGGGTTCGAACGGAGTGGGCTACACCTCTCTGTACGCCCACAAATTCGAGCTGGTCTTCGCCAATCCCGCCTCGGTCGAC
>JBFJXC010000244.1:0-6207 GCA_041623325.1 Lentisphaeria bacterium
CCCGTGATTAACGCCACCTTAGCATCCATGCCGACTCCTCAGGCCAGAAAGGCCGGTTCGTTCTGGACCAACTCAATCACGGCCTGGGCCTGATCGAGCTGAGCGGCTTCCCCGAACAGGGTCAGCCAAACCGCCCCCTCGGCCCCGCCGATCCCCCCCGCCCCGCTCGGGACGGCACACACCCCAGCCAGCAGCTCCAATGCCTCGATCTCGGTGAACAAATCCCCGGGGGTAACCCAAAGGGTAGGACCTTTGCCGCCGCTGCCCTTCATCATCCGGGCCACGTCGCTCAAATCGCCCGGAACGCTCTTTTCCAGCCCGACCGGATGAAGCAGATGAATCCGCTTGGCGGTCAGTGTGCCCAGCACCGCGCCCAAGGTTCCGCCGGTCGGGTGCCCGATCAGCACGCCGGCTTGCTGCAAATCGTAGTTGATGGCGTTCGCACCCTTGATCAACACATCGCCGGGGCCCATGCCGGCCACCGCCTCGGTTGCGGCCTGCTCCACGCGCTGGCCGTTTTTCAGCACCAAATCCGGCAGACCGTAGGCCGGGGGGGAGCCTTGGTAGGAGCGGGCAATGGTGCGCCCGGTCACGAATTGGGTCTTGTCGATGGCTTGACCGGTCAGTTCCTCGACCACGTAGCCGTTGGTGGTGCCGGGGGCGACCGCCAGAATCCCCTTGTCCAGGGCGCGCTTCACAAGCTCATTTTGGGCGATGCCCTTGGCAATTAGACGTTTGCCTGCGGACACGGTAATCGCGACACTCACATGCATGGGTCGTTCTCCAACTGACGTTTCACAATGTTGCTCCAGTCGTGGGAAAGTATACAGCCTGGACGGGAGGTTGGCGCGAGAATCATTTTACAAATGCCTGGGCGCTGCCGAAGCGACCCGAAATGGGAAGCCATATTCGCATCGGAACCCAACGCTGGAGGGGGGCTGTCCCAGCCGCAATCATGATAAGTGAAAACCGGCTTTACAACGCGCGCCTACCCAACCGTTTGCCGGCGCCATTGGACGATGACGTCCAGGAAAGCCGGCACGATGGTGCGGGCCTTGATGTCGCCGATCCCCTTGACGCGGGTAGCTTCCTCGGAGGTGAGCGGGCGGGCCTCGGCCAGCCCCAGCAGGGCCGCGTCGCTCAGGATGCGGTAGGCGGGTACCTGGCGCTTAGCGGCCATCTCGCCCCGGAGCCGGCGCAGCTGCCCGATCAAGTCGTCTTCCCCGGCCCGTGCTCCTGCCTGCAGGCGCCCAGCCTGGGGCGAGGTCTGCCGGGACGGGCCGTGGGTCGGGCTAGTGGACGGGGGGAAATCCAACCGGACCGGCTCCCGTCCGTCCAGCACGTTGATGCCGTACGGGGTGATGTCGATGCAGGGATACTGAGGGTCGCCGACACGCATGATGCAGCCCGCCTTCTCCAGCGAATCCAGAAACTTCATCAGATGTGCCTGGCCGACCTGCTGCAGCCGTGCATAGCTGGGATGCTCGTCCAGGCGGTAGCGGGTGATCTCCTGGTTGCGGGATCCGGCCAACAGCTGGGCAATCCTTCCGCGTCCGAAACGCCCCTCGAACCCCAGAACCGTGCGCAGAATCTCCGCGACAACCGGCTTCTCCTCCGGGGTCGGCGGCCGGTGCAGGGCATGGTCCAGCTGCCGGCACAAGTCGCAGGACTCGCATTTCCACTTGCCCACCTCCTGACCGAAGTACGCCACCAAAGCCCGCTGCCGGCACTCCTTGGTGCGGGTATAGGCAATGACCTCTTCCAGCCGCTCCAGAGCGAACTCCCGCTTCCGGGTCAGGCCCGAAAGATCGATCTTAAGCTCCGCCTGGTCGGGGTGGCACAGCGAAATGACCCGGCCGGCGAATGGGGGGCACCAGTCCAGCACCTCTCCCTTCAGTGCCCGCAAGACCCGCTGAATCTGCTCCACCTGCAATCCAGCCACGCCGGCAAGCTCCTCGTAGGATACCTCCACTCCTCCAGCCAAGGCCTCTCCGAAATGGACGAGGCAGCGATAGATGAAGCGGGAACGCTGGGTTGCCTGATGCTGGTGGACCAGCCGCAAGCTGTTCAGCTGCCCCTGAAAGCGCAGCCGACCCCGGTTCTGCTGGCGATAGCCGCGCTCGACATATCCATACTTCTCCAGAATGCTCAGGGCACTGCCCACGTGTTTCTCGGTTTTGGCCTCGGCGACCTGTTCGGCCAACTCGGCGGCCTTTATCTCCAAATGGTCCGTCTGCCGTTCCCGCATCTGGCGGCGCAAGACGGCGTAGAGGCCGGCCAGCAAGGTCGGGCTGGGATTGTTCATGTCGATGAGGAACTCTTGAACAAAACGATCCTGATAGGCAAACAACAGAATACACTCGGCCGGCTCCCCGTCGCGCCCGGCTCGGCCGGCCTCCTGGTAATAGGCCTCCAGAGTGCCGGGCATGTTGTAGTGGATGACCCGGCGGACATCGGGGCGGTCGATGCCCATGCCGAAGGCGTTGGTGGCCACCAACACCGGGCACGGATCATGCATAAAGCGTTCCTGGGCTTCATGGCGCTGCTGGTCGCTCAGTCCGGCATGATAGCCGACACAGTCGAACTGGGCGGCGATTTCGTCGACGGCCTTGCGGGTGGAGGTGTAGATAATCGTGGGGATTTTCTTTTGAAGCAGGTCGCCCAGGGCTGTAAGCTTCTGGCTGGCGGACGAGCAATTCAACACCGAGAAAGAGAGATTGGGGCGTTGGAATCCGGCCACATGCACGTTCATGTCCGGCCGGTGCAAGTGGGTGCAGATGTCCTGCCGCACCAGCGGCGTGGCGGTGGCGGTGAAAGCGCAGACCTGCGGCACCTCCAGCTCGGATATCGCCTCCCCCAGCCGCAGATAGTCCGGACGGAAATCATGCCCCCACTGACTGATGCAGTGGGCCTCGTCCACCACCAGAAGCGCCGGCGGGGTTTGCTGGAGCATGCGCCGGAACCCGGACGCCCGGAATCGCTCCGGCGCCACGTACAGAATCTTGATGATGCCGGCGGCCGTCTCCCGCAGCAGGCGCTGTTGCTCGGCCGGCGCCACCGTGCTGTTCAGATAGGCCGCCGCAATGTTTCGGGCCCGCAGGGCATCCACCTGGTCCTTCATCAGGGAGATCAGCGGGGAGACGACCAGGCCATATCCCGGACGCATCAGAATGGGCAGCTGATAGCACAGCGACTTGCCGGCGCCGGTCGGCATAACCACGCACAGATCCCGCCCCTCCAATACCTGACCGACCACCTCCTCCTGACTGTCCAGAAACGTGCTGAAACCAAAATACTGCTGCAGAGCCGCGTGCATAATAATCCCCTGCTGAGATAACTGTTCCCCCTCAATTTACCCCGGCATAACCTGTTTGCAGGGCAGAAAGACAGACATTCTCTTCTATCTCCAAGTTGAGTTCCGAGAAATGCGTATAGAATTTGCCGGCCAGAACGGCCCCGTCAGGACAAAACAGGAGGGGAGCATTTTTCCCGGCAGTCCGTTGTGTCTGTTTTGCCCATTTTGTCTGTGTACCTCCGGGCGGGTACCCAAGACCATTTTTTATCCACCCCCAGTTGCGCATCTCATGCAAACAGTCTACGATTACCCCTTCGCCCCTGCAATAAGCCACCACACACGAGGCTCCGACATGATCCTGGACATTCTGGAAAACGCCGACCGCTACGAGTGCATCCACCCGGGCTTCGCCCCCGCCTTCGACTTTCTGAAGAACACCGATCTGGCCTCCCTGCCCGACGGCCGCATCGAAATCGACGGCGACCGCCTTTTCGCCATCGCTTCCGTGGCCGAAGGCCGCGGCCTGGAGGGGGCCAAGCTGGAAGCCCACCGCCGCTACATCGACATCCAATACTGCACCCAGAGCCACGACATCATCGGCTGGGAGCCCACCAGCGCCTGCCAGCAAAGCAGCCAGGGCTACGACGAGACAAAAGATCTGGAGTTTTTCAGCGGGCGCGCCGATGCTTGGGTGAACGTGGCCCCCAGCACCTTCGCCATCTACTTCCCCGAGGACGCCCACGCCCCCCTCGCCGCAGATGGCCCCGTCCACAAGATCGTCGTGAAGGTCGCGGTCGACTGGCGGTAGGAGCGAGTTCCACCTCGCGAACCTTGTTTGACCGTTGACCCTGGAGTGCGACACTCTGCTGGGCAGCACCTCTTTTTGCCGACAGGCACTTTAAACCATCCGGCGGCTGGAAGGCAGCCGGCACTGCCATGGCCCAGTCCGTTTCAAAAGAGCAAACGGCGGACGAGCGCCGCAAACACCAGCTCCACACCTTTTATCAGCTGCTTATTAATAATAAGGGAATCAGCCCACCGAAACCTGAAACCCGAAACCTAGAACCACTGGTTTCCTACACGATATACTTGCCGCGGGGTGTGTAACCCGTATGCAGCAACTTGTGGCTCAAATGGCCGCACGGGCCGTCGGTCAGGAACTCCTTGTAGAGTTTGACCACCGCCGGGTTTTCGTGGGACTTGCGCACCTCGTAGGCCGCATCCTCCGAGTAGATCGCCTTGGCCCGGGCCGCGCGGATGGCCGGGCTGGTCGGAATGGGCTGGCCACCGCCGCCCAGACACCCGCCCGGACAGGCCATGAACTCGATGAAATGACATTCGCTGCAACGACCGCCAGCCTTGATGTCCTCCATCACTTTCCGAGCATTGGCCGTGCCGTGGGCCACGGCCACTTTCAAGGTCACCCCTTTCAGCCAATCCCAATTGGGAACAATGGTCTTCAGCAGCTCCGGAACCGGACCGACCTCCTTGATCGGAAGCTCCAGAAAGCGAATCCCCTCGAATCCGCGAACCGGCACGATGTCGGCATGCTCGAACAAATCCTCGACCTTGATGCCGCAGACCAGTTCGATGACGGTCCGCAAGGCCGCCTCCATGACCCCCCCGGTGGCGCCGAAAATGACCCCAGACCCCGTGGCCGTGCCGAACGGATCGTCAAAATCGGACTTGGGCATATCGGGAAGGCTGATGCCGGCCTCGCTGATCATCTGAGCCATTTCCCGGGTGGTCAAACCATAATCCACGTCCTTAAAGCCGCTGTCGCACATCTCCGGACGGTTGCACTCGAACTTCTTGGCCGAGCAGGGCATCAGCGCGACCGTGACGATATCCTTGGGGTCCAGGTTGTTCAGCTGGGCGTAGTAGGTCTTGATGACCGCACCGAACATCTGCTGGGGACTCTTAGCCGACGACACACAGTCGAGGTACTCCGGGTAGAAATGCTCGATGTACTTGACCCAGCCTGGGGAGCAACTGGTGAACTGGGGCAAGGATACGCTCGCATCCTTCTGGACCAAGGCCTTGTAGAGGCGGATCAGCAGTTCGGTTCCCTCCTCGATGATCGTCAGATCCGCGGTGAAGTTGGTATCGAACACCTTGTCGAAACCGCATTCCCGCAGGGCCGTATTCAACTCGAAGGTCAGGGCATGCCCGGGCTCCAAACCGAAGCACTCGCCAATGCCGGCCCGGGGGCTCGGGGCGGTCTGGATGACCACATGCTTGCGGGGGTTGTCGATGGCGGCCCAGACTTCGTCGGTCGGGTCGTTGGCGCGCAAGGCCCCGGTCGGGCAGCGGTTGATGCACTGGCCGCAATTGATGCAGACCACGTCCCCCAGCGGTTTGTCTCCAAAGGTGACCACCTTGGATTCGCAGCTGCGTTTCTCCACCTCCAGCACGCCGACCTCCTGGAGGTCAATGCAGGTGCGAATGCAGCGGCGGCAAAGGATGCATTTGTCCATGTCGCGGACCACGCTATAGCTTGAGCGGTCGACTTTGTAGCGCGGCTTGTCGGGATGTCCGAAACGGAACCGGTCCACCCCGTATTCCTTGGCCAGGGCCTGAAGTTCGCAGTTGTTGTTGCGGAAGCACGCGTAACACTCTCCGTAATGTTTGGAGAGCATCAGGTCCAGCACATTCCGTCGTGCCTGTCGCACCTTACGGGTGTGGGTCTTGACCCGGATCGGTTCAGTGACCGGGTAGGCGCAGGCGGCTTGCAGGGTTCTCTGCCCCTCCACCTCGACCACACAAATCCGACAGACTCCGGCCACGCAGAGGTCTTCGTGGTAGCACAGACTGGGGATATGAATGCCCCGCCCACGGGCGGCCTGCAGAATCGTGGTCCCACGCGGCACCTCAATATCCTGGCCATCGATACTGATGGTGACCTGCGCCCC
>JBFJXC010000245.1:0-6206 GCA_041623325.1 Lentisphaeria bacterium
CCGGGTGCCGAGCTGCTGGACGGGGAGGTGTTTTTTAAAACCGGTGCCGCCCAGGCGCGCTATCGGCGGGATGGCCAGGAATACCGGCTGACCATGGTGCAGGACATGACCCGAAACCTGCTGGCGGTGTGCCTCTCGGAGAAGGCCGGCCCGGTGGAGGTGAGGCCAATTCCGGCCTGGGAGTTTGTGGGGGATTATCTGGAAACGGTCTCCTTCGAGCCTCCTGTGCCTGTCGAGGGGGCCAAGGTGTGCGGTTGGGTTCAGTCGCTTCCGGCTGATCCAAACCTGGCCGTGGTGGCTCAGCAGCAAGCCAATGCCGTCTGGATCGGCACCGCCCGGGCAGACGACCCCGGGGCGGTGCGGACCGCGGCGATTGATTTGGTTCGGGCAGCGGCGGCGGAAGGATTTGAACAACTGCGCACGAAAACCGGCCATTGGTGGGCGGGCTACTGGGCGGACGTCCCTCGAGTTTCCATCCCCAACGAGCGCCTGGACTTTCTCTACCACCACGGCATGTACAAGTTCGGCGCATTCACGAACCCGGACGGGGTTCCGGCCACGCTGCAGGGGCCGTGGATCGAAGAGTACCGCATGCCCCCATGGTCCAGCGACTACCATTTCAACATCAATGTCCAGATGTGTTACTGGCCCGCCTATCAGAGCGGCAAGCTGGACAACCTGAGACCGATTTTCGATCTGGTCTGGTCCTGGCGGGACCAGCTCAGTGAAAACGCCCGCCTGTTCGTCGGCATCGACGACGGCTTCATGCTTCCCCACGCCGTGGATGACCGTTGCACCTGCATGGGCAGTTTCTGGACCGGCACCATCGATCATGCCTGCACCGCCTGGATCGGAATCATGATGCACGAATACGCCGCCTACTCCGGTGACACGGACTTCTTGCGCGACCGGGCCTTCCCGTTCATGAAGGGGGCCATGCGTGTCTACGAGCAGATGCTCGATTGGGATGGTGCCTCCTGCTCCCTCCCGGTCAGCGTTTCTCCCGAATATCGCGGAGCCGCCATGGATGCCTGGGGACGCAACGCCAGCTTCCAGCTGGCCTGCGCCCACCGCCTGCTCGAGTGCCTGCAGGAGGCCGCGGATGTGCTGGGGGCGGAACACAGCTCCAGCTGGGAAAAGGTCCAGGCCGGTCTCCCGCGGGTGTGCACCGTCTCGGAGAAAGGCCGGGAGGTTATCGCCCTCTGGGAAGAAACCGCCTTGGAGGAAAGCCATCGCCACCACTCCCACCTGGGGGGGATCTGCCCCTTCGATGTGCTTGACCCGCATGCGGAGCCTTGGCGGGAGCTGGTCTCCAGCTCCGTTGACCAGTGGGTGCTCAAAGGAATGGGGGCCTGGTCGGGCTGGTGCATGCCTTGGGCCTCGATGATACACTCCCGCCTGAACAACGGACGCATGGCCGAATTGCTTCTCGAAATGTGGCAGGCCATCTTCACCAACGCCGGGTACGCCTCGCTGCACGACGCCTCCGCCTTCGGGTTGTCCATCATGGGGGGCGCCGCGTTCGGCAAGACCGTGGACAAGGCCGCCGCCCCCATGCAGATGGACGGGGCCATGGGGGCCGTTCGCGCCATACAGGAAATGCTCATGCATCGGCGCCGCGGTGTGAACTACCTCTTTCCCGGTGTGCCGGACAAGTGGAGAAACGCCTCGTTTGCCGACATGGCTTGCTGGGGAACCGTCAAGGCCAGTGCCGACTTCGTGGATGGCATGGTGCGGAATGTGCGCCTGACCGCCCGGCAGAAAACCGTGTTCCGGTTGGGAAACCCCTGGAAAGGGGCCGCCGCGACCCTCCAGAGCAAAGGCGGCCCAATCCGCACCCTGTCCGGGGAGGTGCTGGAGCTGATGCTGGCCCCGGGCGAGGAGCTGATCCTGACGCCGGCCAGTGCCGAACGGGGTTAAGGACCGCGGCGGCGACTTCAGATGAGGTCGTGGACCGCGCCTTTTTTCTGCCGCCAGTCCGGTGAGACTTTCACGTAGAGCTTGAGCCGGACGCGGCCCTCGCGGATGCCGGCCAACTCGCGCTCGGCCTGGCGGGCCAGGCGCTTGATCATGTGGCCGTTGCGACCGATCAGGATCTGCTTCTGTTGCTCGCGTTCGGTATGCAGAAGCGCCTGAATCTTGCAGCCGTCGCCTTGCTCCTCCCAGCTTTCGATGGTCACCGCCGTGCAATGGGGCACTTCATCGCTAAGGTTCTGCATGATCGCCTCCCGGATCATCTCCGCGCAGATCTGGCGCTCGAAGGCGTCCGTAATGGTGTCCGGCGGAAACAGGAAGGGGCCCTTTGGCATGGCGGCCTTGAGGGCCTGTAGAAGTGGCTGCTGGCTGGAGAGCAGACTGGCGCAGATCTCGAAAACGGGCGCACCGGGCAGCCTCTGGGTATAGAAGGCCCGCATGGTGGCAATCTCTTCCCGGCTGGCGATGTCCGTCTTGTTGATGGCCAGTATGAGCTTCTTGCCGCTGCCGGCGGCCGCCTCGGCGACCATCTGGTCTTCCTCGCCGGGGGGACGGGTCGGGTCCGCCAGGCAGAGGATGGCGTCGGCATCCTTGATGGCGCGGCGGATGGTGTGCTGCATGACTTCGCCAAGGGCGTGCTTGGGTTTGTGGATGCCGGGTGTGTCCAGAAAGATAATCTGGGAGTCCTGGTCGCTGCAGATGCCTGTCCAGCGGCGCCGGGTGGTTTGCGGCTTTGAGGAGACCGCCGCCAGCTTGTAGTCCAAGACTGTGTTGAGGAAGGTGGATTTGCCGGCGTTTGGCCGGCCCAGGATAGCAAGGTAGCCGACCTGTCCGGTCGGCCAGTTCTGATCAAGGGCTTCCATTGGATTCCTAGGCAAGATTGAAGATGGATTCGAGTTTGAAGGGCGAGAAGGTCTGCATGGCAAAGAGGGTTTTGGTCCGGTAGATGCCGGGGATGTGCAGGAGTTTTTCGGTGATCAGGTGAGACAGGGTCTGATTGTCGGCCACGCGCAGGACCGCGACCATGTCGTATTCCCCCGCGACTACGTGGACTTCGGTCACCCCCTCCAGCGCCAGCAGGCAATCGGCAATCTGCCGCAGCTTCTTGTCTTCGACGTTGATCAGCACGAACGCGGTTACCATCGCTCCGTCTCCTGTTGTTGCTAGTCCCGCCACCAGCGCGCATAGACGCCCGCCGGCAGCACACGCTTGTTTGCGGTCTCGGGGATGGTCATTTCGCCGACCTCGAGACTGCCATCAGCATAGACCGCCCGGACCAGATTGTCCATGACCTTGGGTGAAAACCCAGGGGAATGGCAGCTGAAAAGCAGCAGCGCCGGCCCGGCGGCGGCGGTTAGCTTGCCGCATACTTGGAGCAGGTCCAGCAGATCCTCCTCGATCTTCCAAAACTGTCCGGTCGGGCCCCGGCCGAAGCTGGGCGGATCCAGGACAATACCCCGGTAGAGATTTTCCCGGCGCAGTTCGCGGTGGCAGAACTTCATGGCGTCGTCCACGATCCAGCGGACGGAGTCGCCCGGGCAGCCGCTGCCGTCGGCGTTTTCCCGGGCCCAGCCGACCACGCCGCGGGACGCGTCCACATGGGTGACTTGGGCACCCCCGCGGGCCATGGCCATGGAGCTTCCGCCGGTGTAGGCGAAGAGGTTGAGAGTCGGGAAAGGGCCATTGGCGCTGGCCCGGATGCGGCGCTCGAGCCACTGCCAGTTGTCGGCCTGCTCCGGGAAGATGCCCAGATGTCCGAAGCCGGTGGGCTTGATGATCCACCGGCAACCGGCATGCTCGATGGTCCATTTCTCTGGAAGTTTGCTCCGGTATTCCCAATGGCCGCCGCCCTTGTTGTTGCGGATGTATACGGCGTCGGCCCGGTCCCACTGGGAGTCGGGCAGGCGTTTGGGCCAGACGGCTTGCGGGCAGGGCCGGTCCAGCAGGTAGGGGCCGACCTGCTCAAGTTTCTGCTGGTTGCCGGAGTCTAGTAGGTGGTAGGTGTTGGTTGGCATGGCGGCTGTTTAATTATTGCGGGTTGGCGGTCACATTGTTGCGGTCATAGACGACCCGGCCGGCCACGATGGTCAGCTGGACTTCCCAGTTGTCATCGACCACTACAACGTCACCCCGTTTGCCGGGCTGGATGAGTCCGCGCCCTTCCAGACCGATGCTGTTGGCGGCGTTTGAGGTGCAGCAGGCCAGGGCCTCCGATTCGCTCAGAGATGAGAATTTGATGAGGTTGCGCAGGCAGCGGTCCAGGGTCATGCTGGAGCCGGCCAGTCGGCCGTCGGAGACGCGTCGGCACTCGCCGTTGGAGATTTCGATTTGGTCGCCGCCAAGGTGGTAGATGCCGTCTGCCAGTCCAGCTCCCTGGGTGGCGTCGGAAATGGCCACCACGTTGCGCCGGGGTTTGGTTCGGCAGGCGATGTCCACCATTTGGGGGTGCACGTGGAAGCCGTCGGCAATCAGCTCGATGGTCAGGCGGTCGTCCGTAAGGGCGATGGAGGTCAGACCGGCTTTGCGTTGGTCGAGAAGCGGCATGCCGTTGAACAGGTGGGTGGATCGGCTGGCCCCGGCCTCGATGGCCCGGATTGCATCCTGGGAGTCGGCCAGGCTGTGCCCCATGCTGGGGATGATCCCGTTCTCGAGCAGGAGGTCGATCAGTGCCGCGGTCTGGTCTAGTTCCGGGGCCAGGGTGAGGGTCCTGATCATTCCCTTTCCGGCTTGGATTAGCTCCCGGGTGAAGCCCAGATCCACTTCCCGCAGGTAGGCGATGTTCTGGGCACCGCTTTTCTTGGGGTTGAGAAACGGGCCTTCCACATGGATTCCCACCGCGGCGGCACCAGGAAGGTCTTGGTGGCACAAATCGGCCAAGGCTTCGGTGACGGCCAGCATCTTCTGGGGCGGGGCCGACAGGACGGTCGGGACAAAGGACGTCACCCCGTGCATGGCCAGCGCCTGGGACATGGGGGCCATGTCCCGGTTCTGGTCGGCGTCCATGGCATCGAAGCCGCCGCTGCCGTGCAGATGGGTGTCGATAAAACCGGGAACCGCGCGGCAGTTCGGCAAGTTGACGCAGGGGATCTCCTCAAGTACGCGCAAAGCCGAGAAACCGCCCACGGCCACAATCCCCCCCCCGCGGAACAGGATGGAGGCGTTGTGAATACACTCCTGGGGGGTCAGGCAGGAGTTGACATGAAGGATGAAGTCCTGGGGCATTGTGTCCATTGCGTCAGCAAGCGGTTCGGGTGGGGGCCGGAAGGTGTCGGCCGGTAGGCGGTAATGTACACTCCTTGCCGGGGAATTCGCCGGTATTCGGCCAAAATCCACATCTGCCGGTGCCGGTCAAGCACAGTTCCGTCACAAAAGGAATGGTTGGCTCTACTGAGTGACAAAATTGAGGCAGTAGCTGATGTGACGACCGCTGAACTCGGTTTGATTTCCCATTCGAGGTTGGGGGAGGGCGGGTGACAGCAGCGCCCAGCCTTGACCGTCCATGAAATCCACGAGCTGCTGCAGGCGGTGATCTCCAATGAGCGCCTTCAGGGAGTTGGCTTGGCTGCAGGTTTCCCAGCTTTCATCAGGGAAAGCGTGCTGTAGGAGGTGGCGAATCTGCGGCATCTGGAGGTCTTTCACAACCCAGACGTGGCTGACCTGGCCGGCAATGCCGGCGTCTGCCGGCCGCCAGACGGCCAAGCCGCTGCGGATTCCCCGTTGCGCAAGGCCGGTGCTGACCGGGGTCAGATCGGAGGGCAGAAGGGTTGCCGGTTCCAGTGCCGGCTGGGAGGGGGTATGCGCCATGGTCGGTTGTTCGGTTTGCGGGTCTTCGGTCGCGGCGGTTTGCAGACTGGCCCGGCGGGATCCGGTCGTGACCAGAGCCGCCACCACGGCGGCCACAGCGATGCCGGCGGCGGCATACCGCAGCGCCGGAGCGGCTTGAAAGAAGATGCGTGAAAAGAGGGGGGGCTCTTGTTCGGCACAGCGGCACTTCCCGATGATGCGGTCTGCCAGGCCGGCATCCGTCTGCATGAGTCCCGACAAGGTCAGGTCGACTCGGCGATAGTAATCCACAAGGTCCCGGCAGGGTTCGCACTCGCCAAGGTGCCGCTCAATCTGTGGGTCCTTCATCTCCCCGTCATGCCAGGCGCTGAGCACTTCTTGAGGGGGGCAGGGACACGGTTGGCCTCTGTCTGTTTTCATAGTTCCATCCGTCGCTTCAGTTCTTCACG
>JBFJXC010000246.1:0-6197 GCA_041623325.1 Lentisphaeria bacterium
GGCCTCGACCCCGTCGCGGTCGATGCTGTTGCCCAGGGTAAAGACCCGCTCGTAGTTGCCGCTGCGGTACTCGCGGCAGGCCAGGTTGTGGCCTTCGGGTTCGGTAACGGTGCGGCGCCCTCTTAGGGTGAGCGTGTTGCGGTCCAGGTCGACCTCCACGCTGTTCTCGTCGACCCCGGGCATGTCGGCCAGGATCCGGAAGGCATCCTCGCTCTCCAGAATGTCCACGGCCGGAACATGAACGGTCTGATTGTCCCCGGTTTCCGGACGGGTCGCCACTTTGTCGTTGGTCTTGACCATTTTGTTGAGTGTCATGGTACGATCCTCCTATTCCCAAGTGTCTGGTGGCTGGTTCAGCTGGCCGTGATTTCGATTTTGCGGGGCTTGTCGGCTTCGGCCCGCGGCAAGCGGATCTCCAGGATGCCGTTCAAGTAGGCGGCTTTGGCCTGGTCGGACTCCACCCTGAAGGGAAGGGCCACGGTTCGGGTGAATTCGCCACGCCCGCGCTCGCGCCGCAAGTACTGCTCGCCCTTCTGGAGTTTCTCCTCCTGGCGGCGGCTGCGGATGGTGACCGTGTCGTCTTGCACGCTCAGGTCCAGATCCTCCAGGTTGATCCCTGGCAGTTCGGCCCGGACCACCGCGTCATCTTCGCTGGTCCAGATGTTCAGGCCTGGAAACTCGCCACGGCCCCTTGTGCCGCCGAAGCCGCCAAATAGCAGGTCCATTTCGCGTTGGAGTTCATCCAGCGCCCCCCACGGTCCCCAGTTTCTGCTGCCTAGTGTGGTCCACATCATGACAGGTCCTCCTTTTTGCTTCCGTTGCTGTCACACTCTACCGCTTCCCGGTGCTCCCGGGGCGGGAACGCTTTCTATTAAGCAGAGCGCGTGCCAATTGTCGACAGAGGCGCAACCGGATCGGCGCGAGGGGCTTGTCGAATCCCAAGGCGGGCCTTCCGGCCGCCGGAAAGTGCCAATTTGTCGCACCCTTGGTGACATTCCGCCACGCCCGCAGGCGGGGCGCATAGGCGCGGCCGAATCGGGTTTCCGCAGGCAAGCCGCAGAGGGGCAGGTTCCCATGAACCTTACGCGGGTCCGGATTCGGGGGCCAGGGCTCAGTGCTGCAAGCTTGCGTCGCTGTAAATTTGAACGCCATCGGTTACGAGCGCGATTACGAGCGCGATGACGAGCGCGATTACGAGCGCGATTACGAGCGCGATGACGAGCGCGATGACGAGCCCGATTACGAGCGCGATGACGAGCGCGATTACGAGCGCGATGACGAGCCCGATGACGAGCGCGACGACGATGCAGACTCTGACAGCCAACACTTAACAGCAGGGCGTTCCACCATACAGATTTGTTGAGCTCTCGGGGGCCTTTCCGGCAGGAAGAGGCCCGATGGTTGTCGGCATGGACGCTGGGGGCTTGCCATGCTATTTTACGCGCTTGCCAGCAGGCGGTTGCGACCGCCGTCACACCCTGTTTTTCAACCGGAAACGGAATCGATATGAAGTTTGCATTCGTTCAGGATCTCGAAGCTCACTTGCAAGCCCAGTCGGGCGCGGCCGACCTGTCCATCCTCCCCGAGCCCTGCCCGGCCAATTTCTCCGGCGACCTGACCATCAACTGCTTCCGCATGGCCCGCGCTCTGCGCCTGGCCCCGCCGGCCGTCGCCGCCAAGGTCAGCGACTTTCTCCAAAACCACCCGGACGTGGAGTCCTGCGAGACCGTCAAGGCCTTCGTCAACGTCACGGTCAAGCCGGCGGCGATTTTCCGGGACACGGTCTCCCAGCCCGGCGCGCTGCTGGAGGACGCGCTCCTTCCGGAGGCCGAGCGCCGCAAGATCCTGATCGAGTTCTCCGCCCCCAACACCAACAAGCCGCAGCACCTGGGACATGTGCGCAACAACACCATCGGCCAGGCTACCTCCTCCCTGTTGAGGCGGGTCGGGCACACGGTCTGTCCCGTCAATCTGGTCAACGACCGCGGCATCCACATCTGCAAGTCCATGATCGCCTACCAGCGCTGGGGTGCTGGCCAGACTCCGGAAAGCGCTGGAAAAAAGGGCGACCACCTGGTCGGGGACTTCTACGTGAGGTTCGACGCCGAACTTCGCCGGCAGATTGCTGAGCTGCGCGAGGCCCGCCCGGAGCTGACCGAGAAGAGCAATGAGGAACTGTTTCTGGAGACCGAGCTGGGACGGGCTGCCCAGGACATGCTGGTGGCCTGGGAGAACCACGATCCCGAGGTCCGGAGTCTCTGGAAGACCATGAACGACTGGGTGCTGGCCGGTTTCGAGCAGACCTATCGGCGCATGGGCATCGAGTTCTGCCACACCTACTTGGAGAGCGAGACCTACGCCCTGGGCAAGGATATCGTCCAGGACGGTCTGGCCCGCGATGTCTTCTACCACCGTCCCGACGGGGCGGTGGCCATCGATCTGAGCAAGGAGAAGCTCGACGAAAAGGTGGTGCTGCGCAGCGACGGCACCAGCGTCTACGTCACCCAGGATATCGGCACCACCCTGCTCAAGCACAACGACTACCAGCCCGACACCATGATCTGGGTGGTCGGCGACGAGCAGATCTACCACTTCAAGGTCCTTTTCGCCATTCTCAAGGAGCTGGGCTACTCCTGGGCCGACCGTTTGTATCACATGGCCTACGGCATGGTCAATCTGCCCAGCGGCAAGATGAAGAGCCGCGAAGGCACCGTGGTCGACGCCGACAATCTCTTCGACGAGATGACCGAGCTGGCCCGGCAGGCCACCCTGGAGCGGGTCGGGGCCGATGTGCCCGCCGATCTGGACGAGCGCGCCGCAGTCGTCGGCATGGGGGCGCTGAAGTTCATGCTCCTGAAGGTCAACCCCAAGACCACCATCATGTTCGATCCCGAGGCTTCCATCAAGTTCGAGGGCGACACCGGGCCCTACGTGCTCTACGCCTACGCCCGCATCAGCTCCATGCTCGCCAAGGCCGGGGCCGCCGCCCTGGCCGAAACCGTGGACTGGGACCATCTGGGCAACGGCGAGGAAAAGGCCCTGGCCCTGAGCCTGGCTGGCTACGGCGAGACTATGCGCAAGGCCGCCGCCGAGCTGGACACCTCCTGTCTGGCCGGGTACCTGCTCGACCTGGCCAAGGCCTTCAGCCGCTTCTACCGCGCCTGCCCCGTGCTCGGCGCCCCCACCCCCGAACTGCGACGCGCCCGCCTGGAACTCAGCTCCCGCGTCCGCGACGTGCTCGCCGACGGCCTCCACACCCTCACCATCGGCACCCTGGAAAGTATGTAGGTAAAGGGGAAACGTTAAAAGTCGTAAAAAAAACGATAGTTGGCGAAATGATGGCCTGAAGGGCCAAAACAACATAGCCTGGGGCAACGCCCCAGGTAATATGAAAGAAAAGGCTTGAACGCTGAAGGCGTTCTTCAGTGTTCTGTCTTCAAAAGAGGGAGTCTGAACGTGATCGGTAAACTCATCGCCATGCTGTTCTGGACGGCCACGTTGCTGCTGAGCGGCTGCGGCCCGATTTGAGGGCTTGGTCCTCAAGGTCCGAGGGGTGAAGGGTATGGTGACGGGAGGAGCGGCTTGACTGGGACATTGCAAAAATACGGCGCCTGCCTGCGGCTGAATCTCCACATGCTCAGGCACGCCCTTCGGGGGCGCTGGCTGGGGGCTTCGCACGTCGCCGACAGTTATGACCGCCTGGCCGCCGACTACGACCAAAACTGGCTGCGGCATCTCAAACCGGTGACGGACCGGCTGCTCGAGCAAGTGCTTACATCCTATCCCGCTTCGTTTCCTCTGTCCGAATCAGAGGAGTTTCGCATATTCGACTTGGGGTGCGGCACCGGCTATACCACCCGGATATTGGCCGAGCATTTTCCCAAGGGCAAAGTCCTGGGCGTGGACATTTCCGAGGGAATGCTGGTTGTGGCCCGCAAACAGGGCGACACAGCGAATCTGGACTATCGGACAGACGACCTTCTCGCCTTCCTGCATCGCCAGCCGGATCGGAGCGCGGACCTGATTGTGTCCGCTTGGGCGATCGGTTATTCAAATCCTCGAAGGGTTATCGAGGAAGTCTCCCGCGTGCTGAAGCCCGGCGGCGTGTTCACCTTCGTGGTCAACCGCATGGACACATTGGGTCCCGTGTTCACCGCCTTCCGAAACTGCCTGGCCGCCTTTCCCGAACAGACTCGCATGGCGCTGTGGCCACGATTTCCCAAATCGCTTGAAAGCCTGAAGCCCCTTCTGGCCAGGCAGCATCTCGCTGTGGCCTGGTGCGAGGAAGATGCCGTGTCGCTGCCAACACTGCCCGAGGGAGAGCCGGTTCTGCCTTGGTTGCTGAAGACCGGCGTTTTGGCCGGGTTTGATGCCGTACTCCCCCTGATGGACAACGCCCGAGTGGCGGCTTGTTTCCAAGAAGCGTTCCGGCGGTGCCGGGAACCGTTAAAGCACCACTACATGGCCGTCATCGTCCGCAAAGAAGAAACTCCCAGTCAAGCATGAATCGGCAGACGTTCAAACTCCTGAGAATTTTGCTGGACCCGCAGATCACCGCCACGCCGTTGCGCGTCTTGCGCCAGCTTCGCAAGGCGGGCAAACAACGCCTGCCGGAGCCGGTGGCACGCAAGCTGGAGAAGGGAAGAGTTGGCAGGCTGGGGGCTCTTGGCTTCATTCGTCAATGGCTGAACGGGGAGCAGCTATCCCGTCACCACGGCCAATGGGTATTGAACTCCTTTCTGCCCCCCTTTCCCGGACCGGCCTTCGACCGCATGTTCGAGAATCTGCTCTCGGGTCGGCACTTGAGTCCGGTCTCCGCCTATCTCTCCGTCACCCACGACTGCCCCTACGACTGCTGGCACTGCAGCCTGAAGAACCGGCGGACGGGCCATCTGTCCGAGAGCGATTGGGTTTCCGCCATCAGCCAGTTGCACGGTCTCGGCACCAGCGTCATGGGCTTCACCGGCGGGGAGCCCTTGGCACGCGAGGATCTCCCAGCCCTCGTCCGGGCGGCCAGTTCGGGCGGCGCGGCGACCATTTTGTTCACGTCCGGGGCCCTGCTGACCGAGGCCAAGGCTGAAGCCCTGAAAGAAGCCGGACTCTGGGCCATATGCGTCAGCCTGGACCACACCGAGGCGGCCGAGTATGACAAGCAGCGGGGATGTCCCGGAGCTTTCGACCGGGCTTTAGCAGCGATTCGGCTCAGCCGCCAGGCCGGTTTCTACACCATGATCGGCAGCGTGGCGACGCGACCGATGATCGAGGAACAGCGCTTCGCCGACCTCTACAAACTGGCCCGAAAGCTGGGCGTTCACGAGTATCGCCTGGTCGAACCCATGCCCTGCGGACGCCTGGCCGACGCCGACGACTCCCACCTGCTAAACTCCGAGCACATCCGCGACCTCCGCCGCTTCCATGTCGAGACCAACCGACTGGGCAGGCTCCCCAAGGTCTGCGCCTTCAACCAGGTGGAGAGTCCCGAACTCTTCGGCTGCGGGGGCGGCACCCAGCACCTCTACATTGATCCCGCCGGCCACGTCTGCCCCTGCGACTTCACCCCCATGAGCTTCGGCAATGTCCGGAAGCAGGAACTGAAGGACATCTGGCGGCGAATGAACCGGGCCATGGGAGATGCTCCCCGACGGCACTGCTTCATCCAAAAGCATCACAAACTTATTGCCTCCTTCGCGGAAAAGGGCTATCCGCTGGAGCCTGAGCAAAGCGAGCAGGTTTGCCGGCAGGCGGGATCAGAACCCATGCCCGACTACATCGCCCTGGTGACTGGGGGGAATCAACAATAATGGAGGAAGGATAAAACGATGACTGGCCTTGTCATACGCTTGGCACTCTTGGTGGTTGGAACCGGATTATGCGGAGCCCTTTCAGGCTTTTTCTATCCCATGATGGCCACGCGGGGGGCCATTCTGGGTGGAATTCTGGGACTGGGTTTGGGCGTTGTGTGGATGGTTCAAAGGCAAGCAAACCGGCCTGCCTCCTCCCAGCTGGGCCTGGCCTTGACTGGCGCGGTTGCATTCGGCTTGTTGGCCGGCATTGTCGTTACTCTGTACGGCACAGGCGGGAATCCGATTGAAGGAGACTTCCCTCCGCACCCGACCACATCCATGCCGCTGGCCGTCAGTGTTTGCGTGATCTATGCACTCGGCTTTTACACAGCCAACCACCTGCGCTGGCGCGGA
>JBFJXC010000247.1:0-6170 GCA_041623325.1 Lentisphaeria bacterium
CTGACCCGCGACCATCTCCGGCAGACCGTCCGACACCTGCCGCGCAAAGCCAGCCTCTGTTTCCTGCTCACCACCCTGGACGACAACATCCGCGACTACCTGACCGCCGAACTCCCGGCGGAAAAACGCCAGGTGGCCATCTACCTGCCACAGGAGCTGGCCAGGGTTGCCGCCACGCTGCCTGCCTCCCAGCTCCGCCTCTACACGACACAGGGGCTGGCGACATCATGAAACACAGCCACTCCAACCCGAATCCGCGCAGCAGCCTGGACTACCTGGTCCTGTTGGGACTGGTCTGCCAGGGGTTCAGCTTCGACAACTGGCTGGTCCCCATTCTCTACGCCTTGGTCTGGGGGATTTGCCTGAAAATGAGGCCGCTCCGGCCGGCCATCCCGGCCGCCGTGGAAAACGGCATCACCCTGCTGGCCATCCTGGCCGCGCACCGCTTGGGGGCGGACTACAGCTACAACCGCCTGATCTTCATCGGCAATGCCCTGGTCGTATTCCAGGCCATGCGCCTGCTGCGGCCTCTCAGGAGCAGGGAGAAGGCGTTCTCGCTGGCTGTGGCCCTGATCCACCTGACCGTCGGCGCCCAGGTGGTGGTGGACTACAAGTTCGCCCTGGTGCTGATCGCCAGCCTGCTGCTGATTCCGCGGACGTTTTTCGAACTGGAAGTGGCCAACTACCCCCACCTGCCCGCCGGCCAGCACCGGCCGCGCTGGTACCGGGAGGCCTTCGCCATTGCCCTGATCATGCTGCTGTTTTTTCTGCTCTTCCCCCGGTTCCGGGTCCTCTCCGCCGTCAGCCCCCTGCCTGGAGGCGGAATTCGCCCCTCCCGGGAGCTGGAAATGGCCGCCGCGGGCCCCGGGGAGGATACGGGCAGCCAGATGCTATTCAGAATCGAGGGGCCTGAAATCACCTACATCAAGCGCACGGCCCTGGATCGGTGGGACGGCACGCGCTGGACGCAAAGCGAGTGGATCGACAAAGCCAAGCGCTTCCCCTACGACCCCGTCCCCCCGGAAGCCCTGCACCGCTCGGTCAAAATTCTCCAGGCCTCGCTTCTGGACAATGCCATTCCCGTGGACGGACATGTGCTGCGTCTGGCCGGGACCTTCCTGCAACGCCCCTACGTGGCCGAACACGGCGGCGTCATGACCGTTTTCGGCGAGCGCCGCAACCGGGAATACGAGTATTGGACTCTCCCAGCCTCCGCCTCGCCCGGCAACCTGACCAGCCGGGACCGCAACCGGCATCTGGACCTGCCTCCAACCTCAGATGCCCTCCGCCAGTGGCTCCAGACCCAAACCCGGACTTTGACCGACCCGGACGACATCGCCCGCACCCTGGCCGAGCATTTCCGCAGCAACCACCAGTACCAGCTCGGAACCCCCGACCTGGACCGTTTCAATCCCATCGACGATTTTGTCCTGAACCAGCGCGACGGGCACTGCGAACGCTTCGCCTCCGCCCTGGCGGTCCTGCTGCGCCTGAAGGGCATTCCCTCCCGGGTGGCGCTGGGTTGGCTGGCCGTGGAGAGGAACAATTTGGGCGGCTTCTACAATGTCAGAGTGCGCCACGCCCACGCCTGGACGGAGGCCTGGTTAGACGGCCAGGGCTGGACCATCGTGGATGCCACCCCCTACGGCCAGGCGATCCCCCGGGAGAACCGCCCCTTCGGTTTCACCCTTTTCGAATGGCTGGAGTACATGTGGTACTCCAAGGTCGTGGAGTTCGGGGTGGCCGAGCAAAGCGGCCTGGTCCGTTTCAGCACCCGCGGACTCCGACAAGCCATTGGCTTGGCAACCCGCCACATGCCCTTGATCGCCATCCTGGTTCTGGCCGCTTTTCTACTGGGCAGGTTCCGCAGTCTGGTTGGGCGCCTGGCCGCCTCCCGGCGTTCCATCGAACCCAGCCGGCAGCAGGCCGTAAGAGAGGCGCGGCACTTCTACGGGCGCATGCTGCGCCTGTTGGCCAAACACCATCAGCTGGTCCGCCGCCCCAGTCAGACACCCATGGAATTTCTGGCCATGGTCGAAGAACACGGCCACCCCAGGCGGGAGGACATCCGCGATCTCAGCGTCTGGTTCTGCAGCGTCCGCTATGGCAACGCCCCCCTCAGCCCAGACCAACGGCACCAAATCCGCCGCAAGCTGGCCAATCTGGAAAAACGCTGATTGGCTTTATGACGGCAGCCGTGCCCCCCGGCACGGCCTCCTGCCCCGCTCTTCCACCCCTTAGCGGATTCGGAACAGGCGCCTCAGATAGGACATCAGCAGCTTGACATCGTGCCCGAGGTTATGGCTGACCGCGTAGAAGGCTTCCGCGGCATACCGCTCGTCCCGGGTTGGAGACGGACCGTAAATGACGTGCGCTTCCGTGACGATTCCGGCTCGGGTGGGCAAATAGAGGCCTCGCCAGTCCTCGGGCATCGCCCGGATTTCCAGCGGGGAGCGAGGCTGAACCCCCACGAAGTTCAGATCGCCCCTGGCGATGTTCATGAGAGCCGGCAGGAATCCCAACAGAAAATGGCGCAGCGGTCCGCAGAGTCTGGCCGGAGCCGCGACCGGTTCGAAGGGCGAAAAGCTGAACAGCGAGAAGGTGCGCCACAGATGCTCGTCGTCTGCGGCCGGCAGCCGGACAACCTCCTTGCGAAACAACAGCGGCCCCGCCCTGAACAGCTTGAGTAGTACCGCGGTCCCTACCAAAAAGGGGGAGAAGAGCACCAACAGAACCACGGCAGCCAAACGGTGCAGGAGAGCCTGGAGAACCGGCTTCATGTCCCGCTCCTCCAAGCTGCCTAGAATGAAATTGTCCGCCACCGTCACGGCCACGCCCACCCGGGCATTGTAGAGCCGGTTGCGATCCACCACGGCATCTTGAAGCTCCAGCTCCTCCCCCACGTAGCTGCCTTTGAAGACCAGGGAGTTCGCAACCGAAGCCCGCCGATCGATCATGCAGTCGCGCCCGACCACGGCGCCGGGCCCGATTTGGGCGCCCATTTCGATGCGGCAGTTCTCCCCGACATAGGCGGGCGGGGCAATCCGGGCGGTGGGATGCAGCGAAATATTTCGGGACAGCCAGATGCCCGGTTCCACCTCGCGACCGGTCAACAGCAGATCGGGAAAGGCCCCGTTCAAGACGGCCCAGTGGCTTTCCAGCAACAAGCCGGCGGTCTGGGCACTCAGCACGACGGGCACGGTTTCAGCACGCATCTGGCCCGTGGCCTTCTTCCGGGCCAGCAACTCGGACAAGGCGGCCTCGTCGGCCTGATCGTCCAGCTCGGCCAGAATCGCCCCGTCCAGCAAGGCCCAGCCGCTCCAGGTTTGCGCCTCCCCTGTTTCGGGAGTGCCGTACCAACAGGGTGCCGAAACGGCCTCCAGTGCAATGCGCGGCAGACGGTCGCCGTGGGCCAGCAGAAGGGTCTGGCTGCTTGACTCCAGCCCCAGGGCCCGCAGGATCCGATAGGGCCGACGAACATCGCGCGCCAAATGAAACCGGAAACTGACCCCCCAGCGGGCTCCGTCCCCCAGCAGTTCCTCATAGGCCTGGGCACTTTGGGAAAGAACGAAATCGAACTCCTGAACCCCAGCGGCTACCAAAAACTCGACCACATGCTGGATAAAGGGACGATCCACCAGGGGAATGAGAGCGCCGGCATAGCGCTCGGGGGCAAACACGAAGTCAGGATTGTAGCCAGTGGCAATTACCAGTGCCCGCATTGTCAACCATCAACTCTTTCTTCCTCCCCCCTAAACGGTTATCACGTATTCAATGCGGCCACCGTGGCCGCCCCTGCCTGCCGAGGCGATCAGCAGACAATGTCGCGTGCCGCCGTGATTTCGGGCACAATCAGCAGGGAACCGCTCAGTCCGGCGGATTGAAGGGTGCGTTCGACCTCCTCACTCAAGCCGCACAGGATGCAGTCGTTGCCTTTGGCTTTGACTTCGCGGTCGAGACGAGCCAGGAAGCCCAGGCCGGAGCTGTCGACGGTAGTGCACAAACTCAAGTCGACAATGCAATGCTGATCGGCAAAGCCCTCGGCCAGCAGGGTGCGGTCCAAGCGGGCTACCTCCCGGCTGGTAAAGGCCCCGAGCAAGGCGATCACCCGACTGTGCGCCTCGGTTTGAATGGCCACAAAACTGCGGCAATCGCTCCAGCGCTCCCGCAGACGGTCGGTCAGTTCCCTGGCGTCTCGGCAGACACGGGGCTTGAGCAAATCCCAGAGTCGGTGGATGCGCAGCAGCTGGCGCATGCGGCAGGAAAGGCCGATGCCATAACAAGGAATGCCCTGAGCGATCATCTGCTCCCAGGCCGCCAGAAGAAGCCCCAGGCCCGAGGCATCGGCAAAACGCCAGCGACTGAAATCGATGACGACGCCGTTCTGGCGCATGGCATCGTCCAGCTCCGACTCGAGCCACGGCCGGCTGTCCGCATTGAGCACGGTCGGAATCGTGATCAGCCGGATGGCCTGCTGGCCGGAAAGAAAACACCAGGGCTTGGAGAAGGAGGCCAATACCGATCCGTTGCGCGACCAGCGCCAGCGGCCCCAGAGACTGAGCGCGACCGCCGGCAGCATGATGAACGAGTATTTGAACAGACCGATGCAGTAGCGTTTCCAAAGTCGCCTGGGCTCCTGGCTCAGGCGGAAGATCCATTCCAGCCCCGCGCGCCGCATCCACTGCGGGGCCCGGGAGGTCGCGCCGGTAATAAAGTTGAAGGTGCCCCCAATGCCGATGGCCACGGGCACGTTCAGGCAGTGTTGGTTGCGCCGGAACCACATCTCCTGCTTGGGGTTGCCGAAGGCCACCAGCAAGATATCCGCTCCTGAGCGGTTGATCCGTTCGCAGATTGGCTGGTCGGACTCATGGGCATCGGCCAAGGCATGACCCTGGGTATGCACAAAGGGCGAATCCACCCCGGCGATCCGCAGACTAGGAGAGTGCTCCTGCAAGGTGCGGGCGGCCTGCTCGGCTACCTCCCGGTCGCCCCCCAGCAAGTACAGGGAACACCCCCGGCCGGCCGCCTCGGCCGCCAGGCGGGGCACCAAATCCGCCCCCGCCACCCGTTCGGCCAGGCCGCCCCCAAGCAGGCGACTGCCCCAGACCAGCGGCATACCGTCCGCCGTGCTCAAATCAGCCTCCCGCAGGATGCAGACCAACTCCGGGTGACGTGGCATGGACCCGAACCAGGCCAGAGAGTTGACCATGAAATCCACATTCACGGTCGTGACCAGACGAGACGGCACATCCGGATTCGGCTCCTGCACGAATTCGAAGATGCGCTGCACGGTCGCATCCATGTCCAAATTGTCGATGGGGATTCCCAGAATGGAGGTGATGTTTCGCAAATCAGGCATGGGTCGGATCTCGATTGGCAGGCTTAGGTGCCCGTTGCCAGGAATGGGTGCTCAAATACGCTTCCGCCTCAAGACGAAAAGTCAAGTCTTCTGTTCCAACCCCCAGCGACGAATATTTTCCCGTGCGTACAGTCGGTGGAAGAGGCGTGTCAGGGGGTAGACCAGCCGGTACCAGGCGGGAAAGGTCAGTTCCCGCCGGCCGCGGGCATAGGCGCGCCACACCCGGACGGCCAGATCGGCCGCATTGCTCTTGCCGGGGCTGGCGGGTGGCTGGCGCCCCCCCAGGCAATACTTGGAAAAGCCAGTGTTGATCCGACCCACAATCAGATTCAGCACGTGCACGCCGTGGGGTTGGAGTTCGATGCGCAGGGAATCGGAAAAGGCATTCATGGCGTACTTGGTGGCGCAGTAGGCCCCCATGCAGGGCACGGCCATCTTTCCGGCCACGGAGGAGGTATTGATGACCGTTCCCGCCGAACGCTTCAGCAGCGGCAGGCAAAGCTTGGTCAGGGCGACCGGAGCGAACAGGTTCAATTCGAACAGATTGCGCAAATCCTCCTCCGGCATCTCCTCCCAGGTCTCCATCAACCCGCGGCCGGCATTGTTGACCAGGATGTCCAACCGGCCGTAGCGCTGCCCGATTGTTTCGACCAGCTTTTCGCGATCCTCGGCCACGGTCACATCGGCCGACACCCACAAGTCCGGCTGCCAATCCGGCTCAGAGCGGGACACGACCACCAACTTCACCCCGTGCCGACCGAACTCGCGGGCTATGGCCTTGCCGATGCCTCTCGACCCCCCCGTGATTAAC
>JBFJXC010000248.1:0-6142 GCA_041623325.1 Lentisphaeria bacterium
GAAAAGCAGGTGAAAGTCCTGAGCGGCGGCGAAATGATGCGCCTGGGTCTCTGCCGCCTCCTGCTCAATCCCCCCAATTTCCTGATCCTGGACGAACCGACCACCCACCTGGACATTGGCACCTGCGAGTCCCTGGAGGATGCCCTGCGGCATTTCGAGGGCACCATCTGTTTTGTCAGCCACGACATCGAGTTCGTCCGCAACGTGGCCGACACCATCTTCGCCATCGGCCCCGATGGCTTCAAGCGCTACTACGGAGGCTACGACTACTATCGGGAGAAGCTGCGCGAGGAGCAGGAGGCCAAACAGGCCGCCGTCCAGAGCGGCACGTCCCCCGCGGCGGCGGGGCCGGCCCAGGACCGCAAAACCCAGAAGCGCCTGGAGGCGCAGCGCCGACAGGAGCTGTCCAAGCTGCGCAAGCCATTGGAGAAGAAACTGGCGGCCAGCGAGACTCGCCTGGAGGAACTGGAGCGCGAACAGCAGGAGATTCTGGAGCGGATGGCTGAGATGACCTCTGGCCAGGATCTTGCTCAGGCCAACCGTCGCTTGGGAGAGATCCAGAAGGAGACCGCCGAGGTCAGCGAAAGCTGGGAGACGGTTGCCCTGGAGCTGGAGGAACTGGAGGAATCCCTGGCCTGAGGCCTCCTATCCCCAGCGAATGCCTCCGACCACGTGGTAGACGATCAGCAGGATGTAGGCCATAAAGACCAGCACCGCCGCCGCCAGCACCCGGCGGTAGCGGCGGGCAAGCCACACCCCCGAGGTGATCGCCACCCCCACTCCCATTTTGAAGCCGCCGGCCACCCAGGCGCTCTGCGCGTACAAAGCCCTCATCAGCGGATTCAACTCCTGGTGGCCGGCGGCCAGCAGCCCCAGCGTCAGGTAGTAGTCCAGCAGATTCAGCAGATTGATCAGCAGCAGAATGACCAGCAGTCCCAGTGAATCGTGGCGAATCTCCCGAAGCAGGCGGCGCCAGGCGCGTCCCAGCAGGGTATGCCCGGAAACCGCGGCCTGCCGGGGATCGAAACCGGAACGCCGCTCCACCAAGCGAAAGGTCAGATGACGGTCCCGCCGGTCCGCCCGCCGCCGGTCCGGTCCGTAGTTCGCACAGAGGCCGCACCTGCTGCAATCGCAGCCGCAGGCACGTTTGCCAAGATAGCAGACGTATGGAACCTCCATGCGCGCTTCCCTCCTTTGGGACTACTATCCCCCCGGACAGGAAGAATCGCAATCATGGCCGTTGGCCGGGCCGAGGATTCGACCGTGTGAATTGGCTCGAAACACCGATGGGGCGGCCCCCAGGCCTAGCCGGCCAAGAAAAGCACCCCGATCAGGAGGGTGGCCACTTCGACCACCTCCAGCATCACGTAGCGGGAGGAGGTGTCCAGACTTCCCTTCCGGCCCTTCAGCCAACCGCTGACAAAGGGGATGAGCAGCCAGGCCAGCAACAGAGCCAGGCCGGCGGCGATCACACTGCCGCACAAATGTCCCAGCAACAAGGCCATGACCGCCGCCGACAGCCAATGGGATGCGCCGCTGTCGGACTGGCCCGGGGCATTGGACCCGGTCAGATAATCGGCAAAAGCGGCCGCGCTCAGAACTGGCGGCAGCGTCAGCCACAGCGGATGCCCGGCCCCCACGAGCCACCCGACCGCCCCGGCCTTGAGAAGAACCAACCCCTGCAGAGCCAGGATGTTCCAGTAGGGGGCGTAGCGGCTTTGCGCTCCCGGCTTGCCGGCCTGGCCGCGCTCGACCACGTCGATGACGCCCCGGAGCCCGCGGCCGGCGGTCAGCCACCACAGCCAGGCCGGCAGCAGCACGGCGGAGAGCAATCCGGCCGCCGACGCCGGAAACAGATGCAAGAGGATGGTGGCCGCCAGCCAAAGGGCCAAACCGGCGGTCAGACCGGCGGCGGGCAGCCAGGCGGACGCCTCCGGCAGACCGGCAGCGTGGCCGGATAGCAGAGCCCAGGCGGCCTGCCACTGTTTAAACTTTTTAACACAGCTCTCGCTGACGATCTTTTCCATGGGGGGCCTCCGTCTTCCAGTCTGCTCCGCACGCCGGATGGTTTGCTAGCAAGGTGCGCCGAAAAAACAGGTCTGTCAACTTGCAATGGGCGCGCCGCCGCGTAATTTATCTGCGTTTTTGCAACCGGCATCGGTTCTTGATGCGGGGGTGTAGCTCAATTGGTTAGAGCGCCGGCCTGTCACGCCGGAGGTCGCGGGTTCAAGTCCCGTCACTCCCGCCATTTTTTCGGGTTTGGATTGCCCCGGAAAGCGCCTCCCGGACAGGACCGTCGGCTCGACGCCTTTCCCCGACCCGCCGCTTGCAAAAGTCAGTTTCAGACATATGTTGCGTTTCTTCGTTTGACGAGGAAGACTACCGCTTATGCGGGGGTGTAGCTCAATTGGTTAGAGCGCCGGCCTGTCACGCCGGAGGTCGCGGGTTCAAGTCCCGTCACTCCCGCCATTTCCTTTTCTCCGCGCCTTCCCCGCCTTATTTAGGAGTCTTGTTCAAGAACCCATTAGGCATGCGCTATTCCCATGAGCACCCCCTCCCGCCCCCTCTTCCGCCCCAAAATCCTCCAATGCCTGCGCGACTATTCCGGGCAACACTTTCTATCGGACCTGACCGCCGGGATCACGGTTGGCATTGTGGCCCTGCCACTGGCCATGGCCTTCGCCATCGCCTCGGGCACCAAGCCTGAAGCCGGAATCTTTACGGCCATTGTGGCCGGTTTCCTCATTTCGTCCCTGGGAGGCTCCCGCGTCCAGATTGGCGGACCCACCGGCGCTTTCGTGGTCATTGTCTACCGGATTCTGGCCGACTACGGGGCCACGAACCTGGCCATCTGCACCATGATGGCCGGGGCCATGCTGATGATCATGGGATTCGCCCGTCTGGGATCGGTGATCAAATTCATCCCCTATCCGGTCACCATGGGATTCACCTCGGGAATCGCAGTTCTGATCGGAAGCACCCAGATCAAGGATTTCCTGGGACTGCAGGTGGAGTCCGTGCCGGCGGAGTTCCTGGAAAAAATGCGGGTGTTGGCCCAGCACCTACCGACTCTTCAGTGGCAGACGGCCAGCCTGGCCGTGGCATCGTTGTTGATCATCATCTATTGGCGCCGAACACCATGGGCCCAGCGCATTCCGGGCTCCGTGATGGCCCTGGCCTTCGGGACCCTGGCGGTGCTGTGGTTCGACTGGCCCGTGGAAACCATCGGTACGCGCTTTGGCGACATTCCCCAGGCCCTGCCCGCCTTCCAGCTGCCGCAACTTTCGGACACCAAGCTGACACTGCTGATCCAGCCGGCCGTCACCATCGCCCTGCTGGCGGCCATCGAATCGCTGCTGTCCGCCGTGGTGGCCGACGGCATGATCGACGACCGGCACGATTCCGACCAGGAGCTGATCGGCCAGGGGATCGCCAATCTTCTAACCCCTCTGATCGGGGGCATACCGGCCACTGGCGCCATTGCCCGGACGGCCACCAACGTACGCTCGGGAGGCCGCACCCCCGTCTCCGGGATCGTTCATTCTCTAACCCTGCTGCTCATTGTGCTGGCCGCCGCCCCGCTGGCCAAGTTCATCCCGCTGGCCACCCTCAGCGCCGTGCTGGCCGTGGTCGCCTACAACATGGGAGAATGGCATCACTTCACCCGCCTGCCCCAGTGGCCCAGAAGCGACGCGGTCGTGTTTCTGTCCACCTTTGTTCTGACCGTGGTGGTGGATTTGACCGTTGCAGTCGAAGTGGGGATGATTCTGGCGGCCATGCTTTTCATCAAGCGGATTGCCGACAGCACCCAAATCACGAAAGTGGACGAAGCCAGCGAGACGGAGGGCGACCGCCATTCCCTGGTTGGCAAGCCGGTGCCCGAGGCGGTGCAGATCTTTCGGATTTTCGGGTCGTTCTCCTTCGGGGTGGCGGATCGACTGGAGACCGCCTTGATGGGGGGCGGACAGGAACCGAAAATCATCATCATTCGCATGCGCAAGGTTCTCTACATGGACGCCACCGGCCTGAATGCCCTCGAAGGCCTCTACGAAAAACTTTGCAAGCGGCGGCAGCATCTGATTCTGGTGGGACCGCACGCACAACCCCGCGCCACCATGGAACGGGCCGGTTTTATCGCCCGAGTCGGGGCGGACAACGTCTGCGCGGACATCGATGCCGCCCTGGCGCGGGCAAGGCAGCTGCTGGCCCACACATCCTGACATCCCTTCTAAAAGCTCAAGACGATCGCGCAGGAATGATGGCGAGCAGGCCCTCGCTTGATTCCAAGTTCGCTCGGATTATTATTGAGCCAGATGAAATGTCCTACCCTCTCCAGACCAAGGAGTCCCCGTGCCGATGAACAAGAATATTGCTGGAAACAACGATTCAGCAACTTTGAAAAGTCTTTTCAGCTTCTCGAACGCACGGTCGGCATCGAGAATCCTTCGGAAGCCGAGCGGGGCGGGCTTGTCCAGTTTTTCGAGATGGCCTTTGAATTGGCTTGGAAAACTTTAAAGGATTACAGGGAAACAAGTGACCATGCGCACGGTGGCGGCCATCAGTTCCCGCTTGAACGAGGACTTGCCCCTGCCGTACAAGTTCAATGTCCTCGACTACGCCTCTATTTCGACCCCCGAATTAGTTGAGCATATCGATCAATATGGTCGGCCCTTGACCTTTGAAGGGTGAATGAACTACAGAGGGACCTCGTCGATGAGGTCGGCGGCCTCGTCGATGGCGATGTGGGCGGCGTCGCCGGCAACGGGGATTAGGGTGGCGGCGCCTCCGACCACGCGCATGGGGGCGGTGACCACCCGGGTCAGCAGGCAGCCCGAGGCGGTGAGCACAACCAGGCAGGCCATAGCCAGCAGAGTCAGTCGTTTCATGATGTCAGTCTCCTTGTTTATCCACTAGTCAGTCCGCGAACATTAATCCACCATCCACCATTCACGCCTCCGGCTGGGTCCTCCAGCGCCGGTGCATCCAGATCCACTGCTCGGGATGTCGGCGGATCAGCTGTTCCAGGACGGAGGTGTAGCGCTGAGTGTTGTGGCGGATGGTCTCGTCGCGAGAGCAGCCCTCGGGCCGTTCCCACTCCAAGGGCGGCAGAAACTCGAGGCGGTGGTGGCGCAGATCGTCGTCGCGAAATGAGCAGACGGGGAGGACGGGAACATCGTAGCGTTCGGCCATCACGGCCAGTCCGGCCATGGTGCAGGCGCTCCGGCCGAAGAAATCCACGAAGATGCCCTCGTCGGAGGTCATGTTCTGGTCCAGGACAAAAGCGACGAGGGTTCCCTCTTTGAGGGCTCCGACAATCTGACGGATGGCGTTGCGGCGGGGGATCAGTTTGACCCCGTGCGAGGTGCGCAACCGTTCGGCCGCGTAGTTTCCCGGACCGCTTTTGATCTCCTTGACCACGGCGGCCATCTTGTACCCGCGGCTGGACATAGCCCCCATGCAGACTTCCCAGTTTCCCAAGTGGCCGCCCAACAGCAGACAGCCCCTGCCCTGGCTCAGAGCCGCCTGGACATGATCCAGCCCGCCGATGCGGACCGTGTCGGACAACTGCCTTTTGGTCATGCAGGGCAGGCGCAGCATCTCGATCAGCAGCAGTCCGAAGTGCCGGTAGATGCGCCGGAGCAATTGCTCACGCTCGGCGTCGGACTGTTCGGGGAAGGCGGTCGCCAGATTTTCCAGCAGGCGCCGGCGGCGGAAGCGCAGCACGGACAGGCACCAGCCCCAGGTGCGGCCCTTGAGCACCGCCAGAGGTGAGGGCATCAGCCAGGCCAGACGGAACAGAATGTCGATCAGAACGTTCATCAAGCGCGGTCCATATTTTTCGGGGGAGGGCCACCGCCCGGCATGGGGCCCTACGGTCTAGCTTTCCGAACGGATCAGGTTGCGTTGCAGCTCGAAGATCTCATCCATGGCACGGCGGGCCAGGACCAGCATCTGCTGCAACTCCTCTTCGGCGAAGGGCGCTCCCTCCGCCGTGCCCTGCACCTCGATGAACTTGCCGCTTTCGGTCATCACCACATTCATGTCCGTCTCCGCGGCGGAGTCCTCCTGGTAGCACAGGTCCAGCAACGGCTGGCCGCCGACGATGCCCACGCTGACCGCCGCGACTTTTTCGCGCAGGGGC
>JBFJXC010000249.1:0-6128 GCA_041623325.1 Lentisphaeria bacterium
GGGTTGCCCGCGGCATCGCCGCTTTGGAGTGCGGCCGCCCGCGGCCGCTCTGCAAGGCCGAGGCCAGCCTCGGCTGGCGGGACGGGTCCCGCCTTGGGAAAGCTCAAGCAGGCTTGAGCACTCCAGAGAGCCTTCGGCCCGGGGCCTGTTGCCTGCGGCATCGCCGCTTTGGAGTGCGGCCGCTCGCGGCCGCTCTGTCAGGCCGAGGCCCGCCTCGGCTGGCGGGACAGGTCCCGCCCTGTGAAAGCTCAAGCAGGCTTGAGCACTCCAGAGAGCCTTCGGCCCGGGTCCGGTCGCCCGCGGCATCGCCGCTTGGGCGGGCAAACCCTGTTCACGGGCTCGAAAAGTGGGGCCGAGGATGTAAACTTAAAGGCTCTGCAAGCGACGATGTCCAACCAATACGGAAATCCGAATGTCTGACTCGACCAAGCTGACGCCGGCCATGCGCCAGTACATGGATATCAAGAAGGAGGTGCCCGAGGACGCCATCCTGCTGTTCCGCATGGGCGATTTCTACGAACTCTTTTTCGAGGACGCCAAGCGGGCGGCCCCCATCATGGACGTCGTCCTGACCCAGCGAGCCGGGGTGCCCATGTGCGGGGTGCCGCACCATGCCCTACAGATCTACACCGGCCGGTTGATTGCCGAAGGGGTGAAGGTGGCCATCGCCGAGCAGCTGGAGGATCCCAAGCTGGCCAAGGGAATCGTCAAGCGGGGGGTGACCCGAGTGATTACCCCGGGCACGTTGCTGGACGACGAGGCCCTGCAGGCGGCCAAGAGCAACTTTCTGGTGGCGCTGTCGCCGGGCCGCAACGGGGCTTTCGGGGTGGCGCTTCTGGACGTCAGCACCGGAGACTTCCGGGCCACCGAGCTGGATGGCGCCGCGGCTTTGGAGACCGAGCTGCACCGGCTGCAACCAGCCGAGTGCCTGCTGCCCGATTCTCTGCACCGCAAGTGGAGCGAGCAGGGTTTTCCCGAGGTGCCCGGCAAGTTGGTCTGGACCCCGGTGGACGACTGGACTTTCGATCTGGAGGTGGCCGCGGATACCCTCTGCCGGCATTTTGCCGTGGCCGCCCTGGACGGCTTCGGCTGCCGGGGGCGCGATCTGGCCGTCTGCGCGGCCGGCGCGGTTTTCCACTACACCCGCAACAGCCTGCGGCAGGACGCCGCCCATGTGACCGGGTTTCAACTTTATCAGACCGACGACTATATGGTGCTGGACCGCATCTCCCAGCGCAATCTGGAGCTGGTCGAGCCCATCTTTGCCGAAGCCAGGAACGCCACGTTGCTGAGCATGCTCGACCGGACCGTCACCCCCATGGGTAAGCGGCTGCTCAGGGAGTGGATTCTGCGGCCGCTGCAGAGTCTGGAGGCGATTCTGGGCCGCCAGGAGGTGGTGGCCGCCCTGGTGGAGGATCCCCTGCTGTTGAGCGAACTCAGGGAGGCGTTGACCGCGGTCCGGGACCTGGAGCGGACCATCACCCGCCTCAATGTGGGTACGGCCAACGCCCGGGATATGCTGGTGTTGCAGACCGGACTGGCCTCCGTGCCTGGAATCCGGGCCCTGCTGGAGATGCTGGACCTGGATCTGGTCGCCGCCCTGCGCTCGGACCTGGTGGATCTGCCGGAGGTGACCGAGCATATCGCCCGGGCGATCGTGGACGAGCCACCGGTAGCGGTCAAGGAGGGCGGTCTGATCCGGACGGGCTACCACGAGGGGTTGGACGAGTTCCGGCGGGCCTCCACCGAGGGCAAGGGCTGGATCGCGGCGCTGCAGGTGAAGGAGCAGGAACGCACCGGGGTCAAATCCTTGAAGGTGCGCTACAACAAGGTGTTCGGCTACTACATCGAGGTGACCAAGGCCAATTTGGGGATGATCCCGGAGGACTATATCCGCAAGCAGACCCTGGTGAACGCCGAACGCTTCATTACCCCGGAGTTGAAGGAAATCGAGTCCAAGGTGCTGGGGGCGGAGGAGAAGAGCAAGGCGCTGGAGTACGACTTGTTCCAGGCCTTGCGCGAACAGGTGGTGGGGGTCACCCCCCAGATCCAGGGCATTGCCCGCGCTCTGGCCACCATCGATGTGCTGGCCTGCCTGGGCGATGTCGCCATGCGCCAAGACTACTGCCGCCCCACGCTGACCGACGCCCCCGTTCTGGACATCGTCGACGGGCGCCACCCGGTCCTGGACCACTTGCTGCAGGACAATAGCTTCGTGCCCAACGACACCCAGCTGGATACCGCCGGCAGCCAGATCAACATCATCACCGGCCCCAACATGGCCGGCAAATCCACCTATATCCGACAGGTGGCCCTGCTGACCCTCATGGCCCAGATGGGCAGCTTCATCCCCGCCAAAACCGCCACCGTCGGCGTGGCCGACCGCATCTTCACCCGGGTCGGGGCCGCCGACGACCTTTCCCGCGGTCAGAGTACCTTTATGGTCGAGATGGTCGAGGCCGCCAACATCCTCAACAATGCCACCCCCCGCAGTCTGATCATCCTCGACGAAATCGGCCGCGGCACCAGCACCTTCGACGGCCTCAGCCTGGCCTGGTCCATGGCCGAGTATCTCCACGACCATGCCCCCGTCAAGGCCAGAACCCTCTTCGCCACCCACTACCACGAGCTGACCGAGTTGGCCCTGACCAAAAGCGGCGTCCGGAACTACAACGTGGCCGTGCGCGAGTACGGCGACAAGATCATTTTCCTGCGCAAGATTCTGCCCGGCGGCACCGACAAGAGCTATGGCATCCACGTGGCCCGTCTGGCTGGCCTGCCCAAGGCGGTCATCGAGCGCGCCAAGGATGTCTTGACCAACTTGGAAGGCAACGCGGTCAGCAGTGCCGGCCGGCCCCGCCTGGCCCGCAACCGCCGCAAGTCGCCTGCCGAACCCGACGAGGAGAAGCAGCTGTCCCTCTTTGAGTTGTAGAGGGCCGTGCTCTCAAGTATTATCGTGAATTCACCATTAGGAACCAGACCATGAGCAAGCCCGACAGTCTCTCCATTCTCACCATCGGCAACAGCTTTACCGACAGCCTTTCCGCCTTTTTCCCTCAGGTGGTCGAGTCCGCCGGGGCCGGCCTGCGCTTCGAACGGGCCAACCACGGCGGCTGCGAGCTGCACCGGCACTGGAGCTACATTCAGAACGAGGAGCGCGATGGCGTTTATCGGATGTATCAGAGCTATCAGTTCAAGATGCGGGAGGTTCTGGCCAAGGAGGCCTGGGACGTGGTCACCATGCAGCAGGCCAGCCATTGCAGCTGGCGCTACGAGACCTACCAGCCCTTCGCCGACAATATCCACGCCTACGTCCGCACCCATGCCCCGCAGGCTGAAGTCATGCTGCAACAGACCTGGGCGTACCGCGCGGACGATCCGCGCCTCTGGGATGAATGGCGCTACACCCCGGACTATATCCAGAAGGCCGCGGAGATGGGCGTCACGCTTCCGGAGGAAGGAATGAAGGTCGGCCAGGCGGGCATGTACGAGGCGTTGACCGAAGCGTATAGCACCTTGGCCAAGAGGCTCAATCTGCGGATCATTCCCACTGGCTACGCCGTCGAGCTTACCCGCGCCAACGATCCCCAACCGTTCCGAAACTACGACCCCGATCTGTTGAATACGTTGCGCTGGCCCGACCTGCCGCCACAGGCCGGCGATGTGGTGGGAACCACCTGGTGGCGAAAAAAACCCGAAAGCGGTCAGATGGAAATCGGACGAGACTGCATTCACCTCAATCAGCGCGGACAGTATCTGCAGGCCTGCCTCTGGTTCGCCTTTCTCTACCAACGCCCAGTCTCCGACGTTACCTTCGTGCCCGAGATGATCGGCGATGACGACGCGCTCTTCCTGCGCCGGATGGCACAGCAGGCGGTGGATACCTTCCCCCAGCTCCAGCGCTGATTCCGAACCCCGGCCCCGCACCCGGGGCCGGTCCCCGAAAATTCCCCCGAACTCCAAAAAAATAGGGGCGACAACCCCTAAAATGCCCCTTGTCTTTTGCCGAAGCCGGCAATAATGTATAGCCGCTTCTGCGACCCCATCGTCTAGAGGCCTAGGACACCGGGTTCTCATCCCGGCAACAGGGGTTCGAATCCCCTTGGGGTTGCCATACCTTCTCAGCCCGCCATTCGGCGGGCTTTTTTTTATTCCACAAAAAGACCGCGAAGCAGGGCAGGGCGAGCCACTGATCCGCGCTGATCGTCGCTGTTGGGGGATCGTACGGCCCGGGCAACAGGCGCTGGAGGGCGAGACTCCGTCGAGCCGTTTCATTGACCGCCTGGATACGTTGGGAGACCTCATCAGGCACCCTGAAACGACCGATCTGGGGCCTGGAGACGGCGGTCTCCAGGATGAATCGGATTGCTGGGGCAGCCTCCCGAGAGCTCAATAGATCTGTATGGTGGAACGCCCTGCTGTTCAGTGTTGGCTGTCAGGGTCTGTATCGTCATCGCGCTCGTCATCGCCATCGTGATCGGGGGCGATGGGCCTGTGGAGGCCGGTCAACTCTCTGTGGTGCAGAGAAAACCGACATCCGAACCCTGAACTACAGGACCCCCACTATTCGACCACGAGCACGGCTAGCTCTGCTAGCCCCGCTAAGCGGGAAGCGCGACTACGAAGTTTCCGGAACCCGAAACCGATGGCGTTCAATTTTACAGGGACGCAAGCTTGCAGCACTGGGCTCTGGCACTCCAGCAGCGACTGTGCCGCAGGTGTTGATAACGGACGGCTTTTGGGCAACGACAGTAGACGGCAGTCGAGAACGTTGAAGAAAGGCCTCAACGGCGGTGTCCCGGCCGAGGACGGCCGGGATAGGCGAGTATCCACGGACGTCCCCGTTCCTCGGGGCGCGCTTAGTCCTCTTTGGTGGGGTCGTCGCGCATGGTCCAGATGCCGCAGGGGCAGACGCCCTGGCAGATGCCGCAGCCGATGCACAGATCAGGATCGGAGACGTACTCGAAGGTGCCGCGGGTCTGGTCGACCACGCGGCTGATGGCCTTCTCCGGGCAGGAGTGCAGGCACATCTCGCAATCGCGGCAGGTTCCGCAGGAGATGCAGCGCTGGAAGTCCTGATGGGGCTCTTCGACGAAGTCGGTGGTGTCGACGGCGGAGAAGTAGCCCAAGCTGAGGCGCTCCTTGGGGATGTGGATGCGCGGGCGCGGGGCGTAGACCTCGCCGTTGAGTTCGGCGTTGATGCGCAGAGCCACTTCGCGGCCGGCACCGATGGCCTCGGTGAGCAGGCCCAGCTTGGTCATGTCGCCGATGGCGTAGACGTTTTCGGAGAGCTTGTAGCCGGGGCCGACCTTGAGGTAGCCGCGCTCGGCCTGGAAGCCTCCCTCGCCGAGGATGTCGGTCAGAATGGGGGCCTCGCCGATGCAGCAGAAGACCGTGTCGGCTTCCAGGAGGGTGCCGTCGTTCAGGAGCACGCCCCGCTCGGTGATTTCCTGGGTGAAGGCCGGCCACTTGAGCTTGGCGCCCAGGCTCTTGGCGTGTTCGATCTCGTGCTCGAAGGCGGCCGGTTTCTGCACGTCGATGGCGGTGACTTCCCGGGCTCCGGAGGCGTAGGCGCCGAAGACCACGTCCATGCCCGAGTTGCCGCAGCCGATGACCACGACCTTCTCGCCGATGGCAGGCTTGCGGCCGGCGTTGACGTCCTTGAGGAAGTCCAGGTAGGACCGGATGCGCTCCTTGCCAGGCCAGGGCGGCAGCTTGGGCTGGTAGGCGCCGATGGCCAGAACCACATAGTCGTACTGCTGCTGAAGTTCGTCCAGCCGGACTTTGTCCACATAGGTGTTGGGGACGAATTCGATGCCCGCGCTCTTGATGCGTTCGATCTCGGCCTCGATGGTCTTGGTCTCCAGACGTTCCCGGGAGACGGCGTTGACCAGCTTGCCGCCGATGTCCTCGTTCTTGTCGAAGACGGTGACCTCGTGTCCGCGCAGGCGCAGCATCCAGGCGCTGGTCAGGCCGGCGACTCCGGCTCCGACGATGGCCACCTTCTTGCCGGACTTGCCGGCCGGCATGTCGACGGTCACGTAGGTGGACTGGCGTCCGAGGCCCTTGATGTTGGCGGGGCGGTCGACCATGCAGCGAGTGCAGGCCTCCATGCAGAGGTTGGGGCA
>JBFJXC010000250.1:0-6122 GCA_041623325.1 Lentisphaeria bacterium
CCTTTCCCCCGGTCCGGAATAGACCACTTGGCCCAGTTCACCGGTCATCGGAGCGGTCACCGCTCCATGGATCATCATGCCGACAATCAGATAGGAGACCCCGGCAAAGATGGCCACCGGAGTGGACATAGCCGCCCCCACCGCGCAACCCAGGGCGGACAGAAACCCCAGCTGCAAGACCACCAGCAAACAAGCCCGAAGATAGTTGCTGAGAAAGCCGCTGACCGGCATCAGCAGCACAGGCCCGTCCGCAGTCTGAAAAATGACCGAGGCTTCGCCTGGATCGTAGTTGGTATAGCTGAGCACGACTTGTCCTTCCTCCGAGACGAATGCCGGAGGAAAGCTCAGCTCGTAGAAATTCCCGCCCACAACCCGCTGGTACAGCATCTGAAATTCCTGGCGCTCGCCGGAAGCCGGATCCAGAATGCCCCACACCCCCTCCGTCTGCCGCTGGCCGCTTTTGCTGGTGGAGCCAACATAGAGCCGGTAACGCACGTAAATGGGCTCGTCCGGCGCTCCGGTGGCCACGTTTCGGAAAACCCAGGGGCGAGTGGCGCCGATGGGCACCTCCGTGGTCTTAGCCCGCACCTGCCGCAGCAGTTCCTGCATCACCACCGTCACATCATGGCCCGGATCCAGCTGGGATTTGCGGCGCTCGTACTCCATGCGGGCCAAACGGCCAAAGTCCGGGACTAGAGGTTGGCTGATGCGACGGCCGACCAGCACCTCACGCCGGAGCGAGGTCATTTCCTCTTCAGGGAACCCCCCGCGCCCCAGCCGCCAGTGGACAAGGCCGTAGATGACGACGGCGGAGGCCACAAAAAGAGAGGCATGGATCAGAAAAATGCCCAGCCATTTTCCAGTCCAGATCAACCAAGGGGGCGTTGGCTTGGTCATGACCAAATGAATCTGGTAGGTTTCGATTTCCCGGGGAAGCAGGCTGCAGGCCAGCCAAAGGGTGGCGGCGGAAAGCAAGGCGGTGACCACCCCCATGGAGTAGGTCAGGGAGATCTGCACCAAACCCTTGGCCGTCCCGTCGCCAGCCACGGTCAGCGGCAGCAGAACCACCGCCAGGAACAAGAGCAACCCAAGCACCCAAAACACCCGCGAGCGGAACGACGACCGAATGGTCTGTGTGACAATGGCCAGCAGCGCTTTCACAAATCCGACATCCCTATTTCTTCGTAAAAGTGGCCCATACAATACCCACACTGCCCGCAATGCCAAAGCACTTTGCCGATTTCTATGGGCCGGCAGCGGCGGCGAGGCGGGGACTCATCCCCACGGCGCAGGAATCGGGTGCTCAGACCAGCATGGCCTCGCGCAGCTTCTCGACCGTACCCCGGCCGTCCAGGGCCTCGACGATGGCAAAAGCAAACTCGAAGGCCGCCCCCGGCCCTTTGCCGGTGATGACATGCCCGTCCTTTTCCACGGCGGCGCCGGTGTAGAGAGTCCCCTGAAGCCGGTCCTCGAACCCGGGATAAACGGTCGCGCGCCGGTTCTTCAACAGGCCAGCGGCCTGCAGGACGATGGGAGCCGCGCAGATGGCCCCCAAATGCTTGCCGGCCCGGTCCATCTGCCCGACCAGATCCAGAACCGCCTCGCTCTGAGCCAGATTGGCCGCCCCCGGCATGCCGCCGGGAAGCACGACCATGTCCAGCCGCTCGGCGGCCACCTCACCCAGCAACAGGTCCGCCTCCACCTTCACTCCACGCGAACCCGTCACCTGCAAACTGTCGCCGACGGCCACGGCCGCCACCTCCAATTGGGCCCGCCGCAAAATGTCAATCACCACAACCGCCTCGATCTCCTCGAATCCCTCCGCCAACAACACGGCCACCGATGCCTTTTTCATAGTCCAGTCTCCCTAGTCCACGGTTGATCGGGCGCAACCCAGCCGCCCACGCTAACAATCCCTAAGTTAGCGGCGGACGGCCGGAATGGTAATCGCCTGGCACGCCCTCGCCTGCCACAATACCTCAACGGGACCGACACCGCTTGCGCCAGCAGGGACCAGGCGATATTTTCCGGGCAAATTTTACACCACCAGCCATGAAGGCCAAACCATGAAAATTGCGCTTTACCCGGGTTCTTTCGACCCAGTCACCAACGGGCACCTGGATGTGATCACCCGGGCGGCGCGCCTTTGCGACCACCTGATCGTGGCCGTCGGCCAGAACACCTCCAAGCAGCCGGTGTTCAGCGCGGCCGAGCGCATGGACCACCTGCGCACCACCTGCCGCCACCTGGACAATGTCGAGATCAGCTCCTTCGCCGGCCTGCTGACGGATGCGGTCAAGACCTTCAAAGCCGTGGCGGTGGTGCGCGGCTTGCGGGCCGTGTCGGATTTCGAATGGGAGTTTCAGATGGCCCTGATGAACCGTGAACTGGACCCCGCCTGCGAAACCATTTTCCTCATGCCCATCCCCAAGTACTCCTTCGTCAGTTCAACCATGATCCGCGAAATTGCCCGGCTCGGAGGAGACATTTCCGCCTTCGTGCCCGAATGCGTGGAAGACCAACTGAAAAGCCGCCTGTCATGAAAAACAAATCATTGCTTCGGGTCCCGGTTCTGAACCTGGGCCCCAACGGTCTGGACGTGGCCGGAGACGTGAGCGCCTCCGAACTGGATCTGCCCGAAGACGATCAGATCCAGTGCCCGAACCCCGTACGGATCCAGCTGCATCTGTCCCGGGTTAGCAACGGCATCCTCAGCAAGGGCACGGCCACCACCACCCTGCGCTGCCGCTGCGACCGCTGTCTGGAAATCTTCGACTACGAATTGCGCGTGGAGGACATTTGCCACTTCGACGAAGATGTCCAGGAAGACATACTCGACTTGACGGCCCCCATCCGAGAAGATATTTTAATCGCTTTTCCCCAGCACACGGTCTGCCGGGAAACCTGCGGCGGACTCTGCCTCCAGTGCGGGCAGAACCTGAATGCAGGCACCTGCAGCTGCGGCACCTCCCCCGGCCAGGAAGCCCCCTGGGGAATGCTGGACAATCTGGACCTGGATTCAGAATAGAATGAGACCGGAGCCCAGCAGGCTCAAAACGAAATAGAGACGGAGAGATCCAATGGCTGTTCAACAGCAACACAAATCCAAAATGAAGATTCGTTCCCGCAAGGCCGCCAACCGCTACAAAGGCCTTGAGACCAACACCTGCCCGTCATGCGGCGCCAGCAGGCTGCCCCACCGCGTCTGCCGCGCCTGCGGCGTCTACAAAGACAAGCAGGTCCTGACGGTAACGGCGGACTAAATGTCACGAATCGCTTTGGACGTAATGGGGGGAGACTTTGCCCCCCAGGCAGTCATCGCCGGCCTCGGCGAAGCCCTTGAGCATCTCAACGGCATCGACAAATATCTGCTCGTGGGCGACCTGGAGACCATGCGGCGCGAGCTCGAGACCATCGGCAAGGCCGACGATCCTCGTCTGGAGCTGGTCGCGTCCGGTTCGGTCGTGGGCATGCACGAACCGGCGGCCACGGCTCTGCGAGCCAAGCGGGACTCGTCCATCGCGGTCGCGGCTGGTTTGGTCAAGGAAGGCCGCGCCGACGCCGTTGTCAGCGCCGGGCACACCGGCGCGGCCGTGGCGGCCACGGTCGTCAAACTCCGTTGCCTGCCGGGGATCGAACGCCCCGGAATCGCCACGGTCTTCCCCACCCCGACGGGGCCGTTCGTGCTGCTAGATGCGGGCGCCAACGTGGACTCCAAGCCCATCCACCTGCTGCACTATGCGGTGATGGGGGAAGTCTACGCCCGGCAGATTCTGCACATTGACAACCCCCGGGTTGGCCTGTTGAACGTCGGCGGCGAGGACAGCAAAGGCAACGAGCTGACCAAGGATGCGTTCAAACTACTGGACAGCGCCAAGCAGCTGAATTTCATCGGCAACGTCGAAGGACACGACTTGTTTGGCGGCAACGTGGATGTGGTCGTCTGCGATGGGTTTGTCGGCAATGCCGTGCTCAAGTGCTGCGAAAGCCTGGCCAAGGCCTTGTCCTGCATGCTTAAGGACAAATTGATGGCCACGCCAGCCAGGATGGCCGGCGCTTTCCTGTGCCGGAACGCCTTCCGCGAAATCAAGGACATCAGCGACTACGCGGCCTACGGCGGGGCTCCGCTTCTGGGGGTCGACGGGGTCTGCATCATCGGCCATGGTTCCTCTTCGCCCCTGGCGATTCGCAATGCCATCCGGGTTGCCGCCGAGTTTGTTGACCACCAGGTCAACGCCCGCATCATGAAACGGATTCAGGTGCAAGCCCCTCCCGAGGCCGTGCCGACGTCAGCCGCAACTGAAGTTTAACCATAACGGTTCGATTCGGACCAGGGGAAGCGCGCTTTATGGAACGCTACGGCATCACCATCGCCGGAACAGGATCCTACGCACCGGAAAGGGTCTTGACCAACCACGACCTGGAACAGATGGTCGAGACCTCCGACGAGTGGATCCAAACCCGCACCGGCATCCGCGAGCGCCATATCGCCGGGCCCGACCAGGCCACCTCGGATCTGGCCGCCGAGGCCGCCAGACGCGCCTTGGAGAACGCCGGCGTGGCCGCCGACGACCTCGATCTGATCATTGTGGCCACCCTGTCTCCGGACAACCCCTTCCCCAACACCGCCTGCCATGTCCAGCGCAAACTGGCCGCCCCCAACGCCGCCTGCTTCTCCTTGGAAGCGGCCTGTTCGGGCTTCCTCTACGCCCTGGAGGTCGGCAGCAGCATGCTGCGCGGAGGAGGCTACCGCAACGCCCTCATCGTCGGCGCCGAAAAAATGTCCACCTACGTGGACTGGGAGGACCGCAACACCTGCGTGCTCTTCGGCGACGGGGCCGGCGCGGTGGTCCTCAAGCGAGTCGAAGCCGACTTGGACAGCCTGCTGGCCTGCCACCTTGGCGCCGACGGCCGTTTTACCGACCTGCTCCACGTGCCCGCCGGGGGCAGCGCCATGCCTCTGACCGCCGAGCGCCTCGACGACCGCCTTCAATACATCAAAATGAACGGCCGCGAAATCTTCAAGCTGGCGGTGAATGCCATGGTCGAGGCTTGCGGCACAGTGCTGGACAAAGCCGGCATCGGCATCGACCAAATACGCTGGCTGGTTCCCCACCAGGCCAACACCCGCATCATCCAGGCCGTCGGCAAGCGCTTGAACATAGCCGAGGAACGGGTTTTCATGAACCTCAGTCGCTACGGCAACACTTCGGCGGCGACGATCCCCCTGTGCCTGGACGAAATTGCCCGCAACGGCCAAGTCCAATCCGGGGACTACGTCTTGCTGACGGCTTTCGGCGGGGGCTTGACCTGGGGCTCGCTGCTCCTGCGTTGGGCGTAGGCAGACAGCCCTCTGCCCTCTTGCCACCACACCAGAACAGACAAGTATCGGAGGAAACACAATGGCCGAACGAATCGGTTTCATGTTTGCCGGCCAGGGCGCCCAAGCCGTCGGCATGGGTCGGGATCTGTACCAGGCTTCCGGGGCGGCCCGGGCCATCTTCGAACAGGCCAACGACACCCTGAAGCTGGATCTGACCCGGCTGTGCTTCGAAGGTCCGGCCGAGGCCTTGACCCAAAGCCGTGTATGCCAGCCGGCCATTTACACCATGAGCATGGCCTGCCTGGCCGCCCTGCGGGAAGCACTGCCGGTCCAGCCGGTCATCTGCGGCGGATTGAGCCTGGGCGAATTCGCCGCTCTGACGGCGGCTGGCGTGCTCGACTTTGAAAGCGGCCTCAAGCTGGTCGCGGAGCGGGGGCGCCTGATGGAGGAAGCCTGCCGCGCCAGCGAAGGCGCCATGGCCGCAGTTCTGAACGCTCCCAGCGATCAGGTCGACAGCATCTGCGCGGCCAACGGCGTGGACGTGGCCAACTACAACTGCCCGGGGCAGCTGGTGATCAGCGGCGAGAACAACCGCATTGCCCAAACCGTCGACGCCCTGAAGGAGGCTGGAATTTCCAAAGTCATCCCCCTCCAGGTGGACGGAGCCTTCCACTCCCGCCTGATGGAGCCCGCCGGCAGAAAATTCGCCGAAGTTCTGGCCACGACCAAGCTCAATGCCCCCACTTGCCTGGTGGTCCAGAATGTGGTCGGCAAGCAGGTGGAGACCCCCGAGGACATC
>JBFJXC010000251.1:0-6103 GCA_041623325.1 Lentisphaeria bacterium
AGCACCTGAGCCGGGTCTTCAAGGCCCAGCTTGGGGTGTCGCCCTATCAGTATCTCGGGCGGCAGAAAATGATGCTGGCCTGCCATCTGCTGAAAGACACCGCCTTGTCGGTCAAGGAGGTGGCCGAACGTCTTGGCTTCGACGAACCCTCGCATTTCACCCGGACCTTCAAGCGGGTGCTGCGGCAGCATCCGCGGCAATTTCGCCAGCACGGGACCATCCCGGTGCTGTAAATGAACTCTGGGATTCTTGAGGCGGGTTTCCCCTCTGCTCACGTTTTCTGGCCCTCGGGAAACGACTTCCTCCATGTCCAAAGTCTCTTCTGGAAGGGAAAGCTAGGGTGTTGCGGCGATCAGCTGGAGGTGCTCGTGTCGGAGGTACCAGCAGAGGCTGCCGTGGTAGTCGGGTAGGTCCTCGATCTCGATCAGACAGAGTCCGCCGTTGTCGAAATGGATGTCCAGACCTTTTCCGCCGGTCAGCAGATGGGAGGCGATTCGGGCCAGGGAGGGCAGGTGTCCGGCCACTAGAATGGTGTTGCGGTCCTTGTAGCGGCTGAGAAAGGCGATGGCGCTTTCGGGGGCGGCCTTGGGCAGGAGGGTTTCGGTTTCCAGGACGGAGTCGGGTTTGTAGCCCAGGTGTCCGGCGACGATTCGGGCGGTCTCGACGGCCCGCTGCTTGGGGCTGGACACGATCAGTTCGACATGGGTTTCCAGCTTGGCCAAGGCCCGGGCGCTGGCCTCTATCTGCTCCCGTCCAGCCGGGCTAAGCGGCCGCACCGGGTTCTCCTGTTCCGGCACAGCCAGCCCGTGTTGCATCAAATAGATCCTCATCTCAACCTCCCGTCAGCATCGCCATTGCCGTATGACGACCAATACCGGACAACAGGGGAAAATGCAACCAAGGCATACCAGCCCGGGAAGTGGTCCTGGGCTAGCATGGCACCCCTTTTCGGGGCCGGGGGAGCCGGCATGGCTGCCACCAATGCCGGTACGCAACCAAGGGGCGATGTGCCGAACTTCAAGTCTTCCGCGTCCGAGCCGGCAAGGGCAAAACGGGGGGCATCTACGGGATATGCTCCAGCTCGGGCAGGTCAAGGCCGATGTCCACGGAAGGAGCGGAGTGGGTAAGGGCTCCGACGGAGATGAAGTCCACTCCCAGTTCGGAGAGGCGGGTGATGCGCTCCAGGGTGATGCCGCCGCTGGCCTCCAATTTGGTTCGGCCGGCGGCCAGCTGGATGGCTTTCTGGACGGTCTCGTTGTCCATGTTGTCCAACAGGACGTATTCGGCCCCGGCGTCGATGGCGGCCCGGACCTCCTCGAGGGTGTCGGCCTCGACCTCCACCTCCAGCTTGGGATACTTGGCGCGGCAGGCGGCCACGGCGCGCTGGATGCTGTCCGGACCCAGCAGCTTGGCCAGTTCCCGGTGATTGTCCTTGATCATGATGCGGTCGTAGAGGCCGAAGCGGTGGTTGGTGCCGCCGCCCATCTTGACCGCATACTTCTCCAGCATGCGCCATCCGGGAGTGGTTTTGCGGGTGTCCAGTACCTTGGTCTTGCTGCCTTGGGCGATGGCGTCCACATAGCGGCGGGTAACCGTGGCGATGCCGCAGAGGCGTTGCAGGAAGTTGAGGGCGTTGCGCTCGGCCGTCAGGATGGCCTGGGCCTTGCCGGTGATGCGGGCCAGTACGCAGCCCTTGCCACAGCGGTCGCCGTCCTGGACCAGAGGCTCGAAGACGCAGGCCGGATCCAATTGTTTGAAGACGCACTCGGCCACGGGCAGCCCCGCGCAGACGCAGTCCTGGCGGGTGACCATCTCGGCGCTGATTTCCAGCTCGGGGGGCACCACGGCCAGGGTGGTGGCGTCGCCGCTGCCGACGTCTTCGGCCAGGGCGTTGCGGCAAATGTTCTGAAGCATGGATCGGTTAAGCATGGGTCTTCCTTCCGAATGAAGCGTATTGCAGAATGGAAATGATCGCGAAAATGGCCGCGGCCTGCAGCATGACGATGGCCACGCCGACTGGGGGCAGCCACAGCAGGCTGACTCCACTGGCCCCCAGGGCGAACATGGTCAGGTAGACCAGCATGACCGACTTGGCCCGGCTGAAGCCCATGCTTTCGAAGCGGTGGGAGACGTGGGTGTGGTCCCCCACATAGACGGGCCTGCCCTGGTGCAGGCGGTAGAGCACGACCGCGAAGGTGTCCAGAATCGGCAGGCCCAGCACCAGCAGGGGAATCAGGACCGGGGCCGGGGTCGGGGTTTCGGAGGGCGTATAGAAGGTGGTCAGCGCCCCGATGATGGCCAGCAGATAGCCCAGGAAGTGGCTGCCGGCATCCCCCATGAAGATGGTGGCGGGGGGGCGGTTGTGGGCCAGAAAACCGGCGGCGGCCCCGGCGGTGGCCCCGGCCAGAACGGCCACGAAATGCTGGCCGCGGATGGCGGCCACGCAGCAGAAGAGCAGCGCGGCGATGGTGGCGGTGCCGGCGGCCAGGCCGTCCATGTTGTCGAAGAAATTGATGGCGTTGATGACGAAGAGGATCCAGAATGTGGTGATGGCCCAGGTCACGACGGGCACCTCCCAGAAGAGAGTGACGCGCACCCCGTAGCAGGCCACCGCCCCGGCGATGATAAACTGTCCGGCGAATTTGGTGGCGGCGTCCAGGCACCAGCGGTCGTCGACCATGCCCAGCACCACCAGGGCGGTCGCCCCGGCCACGATCCAGCCCAGCTGCGGCATTACGGTCTGGATGCCGGGCAGGTAGGTGCCCACCGTGGAGGTGAGCAGGCGGGGGCCGCTGAACGACAGCAGCAGCCCGGCCGCGATGGTTCCCGCCCAGGCCAGGTACATGCCCAGCCCCCCCAACACCGGCATGGCGTTCTCGTGCTTTTTGTGGGCTTCCTTCAGAGGCTTGTCCAGAAAGCCCACGTGCGGGGCGGCCCAGCGGCACACGTAGGTCAGCAGGCAGCTGCCGATGGCCGCCACGACCCCTACCCCGGTATAGATCTGCCACCATTTCATACACGGACCCTTATTCTGGTCAACCATGCGCCAACCGCGCTACACAACAAAACCCCGAAGGGGTGCCGGACCAAAGCCCAGGGTGAAATCCCGGGTTTTGGCATTTAATGCCATTCCCCCCTGAAAGGGAAGCGGAATCACGTCCCCTTCAGGGCCCCAGCCAAAACGAAGTCGACAATGTGGGTTGCTGCCGTCAAAAGTATTTATTGACCACCGTTTTCGTCTTCGGCCATAGAACAGATCTCCTGCGGGGCGCGCATGGGCCGCCAGGTGTCCCGGTTGACCAGGGCATGCACCGTGTAGCCGCTGGCCAGAAGGGCGCCGTCGCGCCGAACCTCGCAGTTGATCCGCAGCCGTGCGCCCTTGACCCAGCCGACCCAGGCGTGCAGGTCCAGGACATCGTCGAAGGTGGCCGGATCCTTGTAGTCCACGTGGGACTCCATCACCGGCAGCATCATGCCTTGGGCTTCCATCTGGCGGTAGGGCATGTCGCAGTCCAGCAGCAACTGGTTTCGGGCGCGCTCGAAATAGATCAGGTAGTTGGCGTAGTACACGACCTGCATCTGGTCGGTGTCCGCGTAGGGGACCCGGTAGCGGACATGGCTGGTGGGCACGCTCATGGCCGCTCCCCCTGGGCAGTTTCGCGCTGGATGCGTTCCAGAATCAGGTCGGCCACTTGCTCGGCGCTCATGGAGTCGGTGTTGATGACCAGGGCGTCCTCGGCGGCCTTGAGGGGGGCGACGGCGCGGGAGCTGTCGATCTGGTCGCGGCGGGCGATCTCCGCGGCTACGCTTTCGACGGTGGCGCCGACGGCGGTCTCTCCTTCCTGGCCCAGGCGCCGGCGGGCCCGGACCTCGGGGGAGGCGGTCACGAAATACTTGAAACGGGCTTCCGGGAAGATGACCGTACCGATGTCGCGGCCTTCCATGATGACGATGCCGAGGTTCCGCGTTTGGCGCTGGCGCTCGACCAGCCAGTCGCGGACGGCTGGAATCTTGGCCACGTGGCTGACGCGGGCGGCCACTTCGGGGGCCCGGATGTTTTCCTGCTGGACCGGCGCGCCGTTTAGCCGCAACTGTGGCCGGTTATCGTTGGCAATCACGTATTCCAGCTGAATTCCGGGCAGAAGCCGGGCCACGGCTTCCGGGTCGCGGTCGGGATCGATGCCGGCTTGCAAGGCCAGCCAGGTGACGGTCCGGTACATGTCCCCGGTGTTGATGTAGTAGCCGCCGAGGCGCTCGGCGGTTAGTCGGGCCACGGTGCTCTTGCCCGAGGCGGCCGGGCCGTCGATGGCGATCTGGAATGGTTGCTTCATGTCTCTGTCCGGCGTTGCCCGTCTGAAAATCGCGAAATGCAGGGAGGACCATAAACGATTGGAGCCGGAGGTCAAGCTCTCTTGCCGTGCCAGCGAGTCAGGCGTCACAGGGAGGGGTCCGGCCAAGCTTTGCGCTAGGACCTGTTCCGTTTGGCCATGGGTTCGGCCACCTCTGCCAGCCACTGGCCTCAGCCCAACTGGAGGGCCAAGACCGAAGTCTGAAACCAGCTGTTTGCCGTTTGCCGTACGGGGCCGCTAAATCTTGCCCAGGCGCTTGAGGATGGCCAGCACGTCGCCGTCTTCGGCCCCGCTCTGCTTGGCGGCCCGTCTGGCTTCGCTTTCCATGTTCACTTCCAGACGCGGCAGGACCACATGCTGCTCCAAGCTCTTGCGCACCTTGGCGCGGGCGTGCTCCTCGGTGATGCGGTTGAAATCCTCGACCAGTTCGGCCGGCTTGCGGGAATAGAGCAGCGAAACGGTCACGAAGGGGGTGGTCCGTTCGGGATTCTCGACCACGCTGTAGACCGGAGTCACGTTGGTACCGTTGAAATATTCGAGAATGTCGTAGAAGATGGTCGGGTCCGAGCCGGGGGGCACCTCCAGCAGAAACAGGGCCTCGATCGGGTTCTCCGGCGGCAGCAGCAGCGGGTTCACGTTGGCATCCAGCTGCTTGCCGAAGTCAGCTTCCGGATTCAGCTCGAAGTAGGTGAAATGATTGAAATAGGGGCGCGAGCAGTAGTGGGCGAAATCCTCGTAGTCGATGTGCCCGTCCAGAAGCTTGAACGTATCGCCTTTGTCAGGCACGGCCAGAAAGACCCGCAGCGACTCCACCAGCCGCTGGTTGAAGGCCTCCTCCGTGTAGCGGGACTCGAACTTCAGGCGGTTGCTGAACAGCATGATGTTGCCGGTGTTGCCGCTGTCGATGGCGTCCGAGACCGACTGCTGCAGGAAATCGATGGTGTTGTTGACGAACTCGTTGGGCTCCATCTTGGCGTAGGGCAGCACGAAGCAGAAGCTGCTTTTCTCCGAGGTCGGCACCGAGTCCTGCTCGACCAGATGCTCCAGAATCCCCGCGGTGATGCCGTTGCCCGTGCCCCCGCCGGTGGAGCTGAACACAATGTTGCCCCGCATCAGGTGCAGAAGCTCCCGTTTGACCGACTGAAAAGCATCCCGCCCGATCTGGGGATTCTTGCGCGAGCCGCGCAGCTGTCCACGCGCCGCGTGCACCACGGCCAGAATCTTGTGGCCGCTGCCGGTTTTGTTCAACTCGCTTTCCGAGACGTTCACCACCGTTGAATTCGAATCCAACGCCATTGCCAGCTTGCTGCCGGCGCCACCAATGCCAATGGCCATGTTAGTCTACCTCCAGAAACGACGACTGTTTTAACTGAAAGGCCTGCTGCAGAACCAGCGTCTCCAGGGCCTTGGCACCATAGGGGGTGATGAGAATGTGCTTGCGGTTGCCTACGTCTCGGATCGTGATGAAGCGTAGCGCGTCCAGCGCCTCCACCACCGAAACCGCCGTCTGCTTGGTGCGGGTGATCCCCAAAGCCTTGAGGTCGTCAAAGCAGTTGGTGATGTTGTAGGCCTTTTTCCGGTCCTCCGCACGGGCGCACCAGTACAGCACCAGAAAGTGACTTTCCTTCAAACGGCTGGTTTGTTCGCGAAATAGCTCGGTCATGGCGTCCACTTCTCGGCACGGTCGTCCCCGCAATGCCGTGTACTGTAGTATACTTTCGCCCCGGCGCAAGCGCCCCGGGCGGGCCCCTCCG
>JBFJXC010000252.1:0-6100 GCA_041623325.1 Lentisphaeria bacterium
CCCTCCGGCCTGTCGGATACCGGACACCACGGGCGGGGAAAAGTCAAGCGGATTGTTGCTGCTATTTGTTAGTTCAACGCCTGAGTCACCTGCCGGTGAGGAGCGGCAGCGGATCACCGGTCAGGTGAACTCGGATGTTCGGTCAGGCCTCAATCTGGAAACGGATGATCTCGCCGAGTCGCTTCAGCGCATTCTCTCTGTTCCGTCGCACTGACTCCCAGTTGGCCTCTGACCAGTACTCCACGAGGGTATCTCCCTCGACTCTGTCCGGTTGCTCGCCATACTTGAAGTCGCCCCAAAGTTGAGCAAGTCGTCTCCGGTCCGGTCGACGGAGCATGCTGGCGCAGTTCTGGAACAGGACCTCGCTTTGGGCGATGCACTCCTCCACTGTCTCGGACGGACAGTTCTGTTCTTCTGCCTTGATCTGCCCGATGAACGGGGCGATGGACTTCTTGAACTCCGCAAGCGCACGGTTCCTTTCGGACAGCTTGGTGGCCGCGAGGGCCGCACGGTAGCCCACGAAGGCACCGACGAGGGAGCCGAGCAGAGCAGCAAGGCCGGGTGCCCCGATTTCCGTTGCGATGCACATGATGGATTATCTCCGTCTGTCTTCCGACCGAACGTGACCATCACCGGCTGAGGTACGAAGTCCGGTGAATGGATTGGTTGGCGTTTTCCTTTGGTTTCTCTTTTCGGCAGTTCCTCGCCGACGTGCATGTCAGTGATCCGCCGGATGGAAGTCGCAGAACTCAACGTTCACGAGCACGAAGCAGATGAAGGCATGCACAATGATCGCTTTGATGCCGCCCTTCCAGTTCCGTTTCCTGTGTATCGCCAGTATGGCGTACCCAATGCCGAAACCTGTGACACTCGCAATGGCAATCACATGCCCGCTATCTCCCAGCCAGCCTCGGCTTCCAGAGAGGGTCTTTCCTATGAAGTAGTTGAGGACCCAGTTGCCAACCTGATGGCGCCAGAGCGGCTGGTCCGTGGCCTTCTCCCAGACGAAAGGGAGAGCAGTCAACGCCCAGATGATGGCCCATCCAAGCCAGTAGACGTCCCCGTATTCCTTTGCTGCCAATCCCAGCATCGTCCTGTACCTGTCTTATTGTCCGCCAACGTGAGAGTGTGGGGCCGAGGTACGAGGTCCCTACCACTCTTATTGTTCTGCAGCAGTATCACGGCCTGCTGCTCCCCGGCGACATGTGAATCCAAGGTAACTCAAAGTCTGTTTGAGCTGATCCAGATCCTGAACACCGTTCCTTATCCAGATATTGGAGCTGGGCGGTTCGTCTGGTCGTCGAGGAACATCCTGGTAAAGGTATAGTTCCACCTGCGGGTTGGTGGCGAGTGCCATGCCCTTCAGGTAATCGAAGTCCTCGACCAGCTCGTACATCTCACCATCGCTCGTACGGACGATAGCAATCATCCAGCTGCGGGTGGTCGGTCTGCCATTGGTGGACTCGAAGTACAGCCGGAACCAACTGCCGTCGCCCAGTTGTGCTTTCCAGCCATGCACTACGCTAACGTCGGTAACCGGGAACGTCCCGGTCATGGCGTATTGCTCTTCGGCACGACGAGCGGCGTCGATGCCGTGGCGGCCCCACCAGCTGGCCTGCCGGAAGTGCCAGACACGGACACCCACTAGAGCCACTATTGCGCAGCCTAGGATGACGAGACTGGGGGCATGGAACCCAAAAAGCGTCCAAGGTTTGGATCGATCTGGTGATGTTGAGTGTCCCAGCACGTATTCCTTGCTCCGCAGAACGCCGGGGTGTGCGGCGCGAGGTACGAGCGTCCACACCACCCACTTGTTCTTTGAATTTTTCCATCCCGGACCCGCCACTGGCATCCGCCGATGGCAGGTCGCGGCGGCCACCGCCAACCGGTGGCCCTTCCTTGAGTATCCGGCATCGCCATTGAATTCTTCTCATCACTGACTGTGCCACACCGGACGCCGTTTTCAATGCAGTGAATCAATCGCTCAAAAGTGAGATTTTTTTTCACTGCAAAGAACTCTTACTAGGCTGCATGCCGTGATTGCCGGGAATCGGGGTGGAATGGGCCGGGTATGGGCTGGAACGCCTAACCTGTCGCCTGGCCATGGCCGGAGCCTCCTTCCTCGATTAACCCGCTTGACGCCAACAGCCTACACGGTCGCGGGGCGTTTTCAAGGCAACGGCCCGGATTTTCCAGCGTTCCGCCTTTGGCCGTGGATATGGTGCATAGGCGGCGCGCCGCCTATCTCGGCAAAGCACTTGTGAAATTTCGGCGGAATTGGGCTTTTCGGGCTTGACCGGGGCGGCCTTTGCCCGGTAGTATGGTGGATAGGCGGCGTGCCGCCTATGCAAATATTGGGGAATACAGCAACAAAAAAACTCGGATCAAACGGGGAGGCTGGGGCTATGGACGAACAGGTGCTGGCGGGTTATGCGGACTACATCCGGTCGCGGCAACTGGTGAAATCCGAGCAGGTTGACTGGTATGTGAAGTGGGTCCGGAGGTTTCTGGAGTTTGCCGAGGCGGACGGGACCCGGGATTTCGAGAAATGCCTGCTGCTGTTTTTGGAGAATCTGAGGCAGGACAAGGGGGCCCAGGACTGGCAGGTCGGCCAGGCCAAGAATGCCGTACGCATCTACTACTATCAATTCCGGCGCGACCCGGTCAGCGCCAGCCGGCCGTCCTGGCTGACCGATCTGGATGTGTCAGACCTCAAGCAGGTAAGCGAGGCGGCCCGGGCCGTGCTGCGCCTGAAGAACTATGCCTACCGGACAGAGGAGACCTACCTGTCCTGGATGGGGCGCTTCTACGGCTACTTGCAAGTGAACCGGGGAGCGGGGGCGGTTCCGGATACCGGCGACGTGCGCAACTATCTAACCCACCTGGCCCTGGATCAAAAGGTCAGCGCCTCGACCCAGAACCAGGCCTTCAATGCGCTGTTGTTTCTGTGTCGGGAAGTGATCAGCTTGGAATTGGAGGAGATGGACAAAAATGTGCGGGCGCGGCAGGGCAGAAAATTGCCGGTGGTGCTGTCGGTCGAGGAGATGCGGCGGCTATTCGCCCATGTTCCGGAGGAGCATCTATTGAAAGTGCGGCTGATCTATGGAGGGGGGCTGCGGCTGATGGATCTGTGCCGGCTTCGGGTGAAGGACATCGATTTTGAGAGTGGCCTTCTATTTGTTCGGGACGGCAAGGGCAACAAGGACCGGACCACTCTGCTGGCCGAGTCCTCCAAGGATGCATTGCGGCGCCATTTGCAGGCGGTCAAACGTCTGCACGAGGCTGATCTTGCCGCCGGGGTTGGAGAGGTCTATCTGCCAACGGCGCTGGCCAGAAAGTATCCCCGTGCGGGCACAGAGTGGGGATGGCAATATGTCTTCCCTTCCGACAAGCTGGCCAACGACCCCCGCAGCGGCAAGATCCGGCGGCATCACATCGACCCCTCCACGGTTCAACGCGTGGTGAAGAAGGCGGTCCGGGCCGCGGGACTGGTCAAGCCGGCCTCGGTCCACACGTTGCGTCATTCGTTCGCCACCCATTTGCTGCTACAGGGCGTGAACATCCGCCAGGTGCAGGACTACCTGGGCCACGCCAACCTGGAAACGACCATGATATACACGCACGTCGTCCGGGAACTTTCGCCTGCCGCCGAGAGTCCGGCGGACCTGTTGTGAGACGACCATGGTGTACACGCATGTGGTCCGGGAGTTGTTCGGGAAGGTGAGCAGCCCCCTGGATGTGCTGGCTCAGGACGATGGCCGAGAATAGCCAGTCTCCAACGGCCAATGGGGAAGGACGAGAGGAAGAGACAGCCGCCAGGTTCGTGTCCCGCTATCGTGCCCCGTGATCGTGTCCCGTGATCTTGTCCCGATCCCCGAGTCGATTGATTTCGCCAGACGACGACGGTGCACGACGACGCGAGACGACCGGACAACCGCAAGGTTCGTGTCCCCTGATCTTGTCCCGTGATCGTGTCCCGACCTCCCCGAGTCGATTGGTTTCGCCGGACGAGTGGCGGTCGCCACCTTTGATGCGGAGCACGACGACGCGAGACGATCGGCCAAGGGAAGGACGGGGGGAAACGCCAATAGGAAAACGTCAAACGCCAAACGGCCAACGGGAACAACGAGACGATCGGCCAGCCGCCAGGTTCGTGCCCCGCAAGGGATTGTCCGCTTCGACCAAGCCCGACCAGCATGGCGACAACGATCCCCGGTAGTGGCCAATCCTGGTCCTGGGGGAGTGAGTGGGAAATTGGAAGTGGTCAATAATCCCGTTGGCCTCTTGCAGAGTCGGCAGTCTGAGCAACATTATTTTTCTACAAGATGCCGGAGAGCGTGTCGATCGGCAAAAACACGGAGATCGGCTCCCGGCGCCTGGGCGCAGGGTTCGAAACCTTGGTCGAGATTGTTGATTACACAAGTGAAGAATGGAGTTGAAACCATGATGGAACTGAGCCCGCGCAAACTGATCGCCACGCTGGTGTGCCTGTCAGGCTGCCTGTTTTCAAGTGTGCATGCCGGCAACCAGACGCTCTCCTCGCCCTTGAGCGACAAGGGCGAGCTGCTGCTCTGGACCTTCGCCGACAAAATCGTCCTGCCCGATGGCAAGGCGAATCTTGAACAAGTATTGAACCGTGACCTGATTGCTGGTGAAGCATCGCTGGCGCCCGTCGGCGGCGAACGGTTCACCTGCGCCAACCGGGACTACCGCTGGGGGACCATCCAGCTGATCGACGGGTTCTATGGCTTGGTCAACGACGAACCCGCCGGCGGCCAACCCTTGGATTATTCGTCCGCCTACCTGTTCTGCGTGCTCGAATCCGAAACCGACCAGGATCTGACCCTGGCCCTGCGCTCCGACGATTCCCCCAAGGTCTACCTGAATGGCCAACTCGTTTTTTCCAAATACTGCCAGAGAGGGATTCAGCAGGAGCAGGACGACATCCCCCTGACCCTGAAAAAAGGCCCCAACAAGCTGCTGATCCGCGTCGACAACTACCTGGGCGGCTGTGGGTTCTACAGCAAGCTTCTAGGCCGGGACGGTCAGGCCGCCAAAGGCGTCAGGACCGTGGTGGAAGCCGACTCGAAGCAGAAACCCTGGATCTATAAAAACTCCCTGGACTTTCAGCAGGCCTACCTGGCGGTTCCGCCGCTTCCGGAAGTGCCATTCGAGGCCTACTTCGGGGGGCGAATCCAGCGCACCATGACCTTGCTGGAAAGCAGCACGCCCACCCGTCGAAACAAGGTGAAAATCCTGTTCTACGGGCAGTCCATCGTCGCCGAGGGCTGGCACCGGCTCATCGTCAAGAAGCTGCAGGAACGCTACCCCCACGCGATTGTCGAGGTGGAGAACCGGGCCATTGGCGGCCACACCGCCCCGGTGCTGGTCCGCTGCGCGGCGCAGGATCTCTACCCCTTCTACCCGGATCTGGTGGTGTTCCACGTCTACAACGGCGTCGATTCAGGCGAACTGGAGCGCATCTTCTACAACATCCGCAAGTTCACCACCGCCGAGATTCTGACCTTTTCCCATCATTACTGCCGAGTTCCCCGAGACATGGACTTGGACGAATCCCAATTCTACAAGTATCTGGCGCAAAAGTACGACTGCGAATTCGTCAATGTCCACGAGGAATGGGGAGCCTATCTGAAGCTGCACAATCTGGAGCCGGGCCAATTGCTCAGCGATGGCATCCACCACAATGGCCTTGGGTTCCTGGTCATTCAGGAAATGATCATGAAGCACTTCAAGTTCAACACCCTGTTCAAGGCGGGCTGGTACGAGCAGGTGAAAACGCTCGAAGCCCGTCGCTTCTTCGAGGAGAAGCAGGACGAGATCCTGTATTCCGGGAACAGCTGGAAAAGCAAGGGGCATGGCTGGGGCGTGGCCGGAACCGAGACCGGCGACCGCCTCCGCCTGGAGTTCAGCGGGAACCGTCTGGACATCACCGTGCCGCCTCGGGCGGACAAGAAGCCCTTCGGTACGGCAGCGGTCCTGATCGACGGCAAAAAGCCCTCCGAACTGCCTTGGGTCTACACTGCCACCCGGCCCTCCAAGGACATCGTCAACTCCCGTCCCGCCATCAAGCGGGTGACCC
>JBFJXC010000253.1:0-6088 GCA_041623325.1 Lentisphaeria bacterium
ATCCCGGTCGTCCTCGGCCGGGAACATGCGGGCGTCCCATTTTACCGTTTCACTGAGGCCCGGTGGGCCGAAAGCAGTCGGGCCGCACGGACGGCCTAGGCAAAAAGCCCCCGACGGCATATTCCGACGGGGGCTCATAGCTGGAACCGGTCTTGCCCAACTCAGCTATAGCTGTGGTATTCTTTCAGGAGGCTTTCCACAACCGGCACAAAGCTGCTTTGGTTCAGTTTGAGGATGCCCATTTCCCGCTGGGCGTTTTCCGGGCTGTCCGATGCATGGGCGGTGTTCACCATGACATCCGAGCCGAATTCCCGGCGCACCGTTCCGGAAGGCGCTTTGGTCGGGTCGGTCGGGCCGAGCACGTCCCGGATCTTGTTGACCGCGTTTTCCCCTTCGTAGACCAAAGCCAGGCAGCTGGTTTTGCCGGGATTGTCCCATTCTTCCCGGGGGCAAGCGCTCGGCCGCATGCCGGACATGAATTCGACAATTTTCTCGAACTGGTTTACCGCATAGGGCACCCCCACCCCTTCGCGCAGCATCTCGGTTGCCGCTTCAGGCAATTCAATGTCCAGCTCACGCTCCAGAATCTCCCGGGCTTGAACGGCAATGCCAGGAGAAAGTTTCTGGCAAAGGATATCGCGCACGGGGCCATAGAATTCCATCGCCTGGGATACCGTCATCTGAATGCGATTGCAGCCGATGATTCGAAGGCCGGTCCGGCTGAACATGTCCACAATCGCCCCGGGACGGGAGCTGCTCTGTCGCCAGCTGTCTGGCTTGATCAGAACCAGGGTCCTTTCAATATTCTCGTTACGCTCGTACGTGCAGGCTTTTTCGAGAATGGGGGACTGGGTTCTGGCGAAATCCAGCCAGAGCTGCAAGTCTTGCTTGACAGGCGACCCTTTGGATGAACGAATCACAGCTGGTTCAAAATACTGAACCGTGCCGTCGGCATTGCGAACCAAATCGCCGTAGGTGTCCCGAATGGTTTCTCCTGTGGTCGAGCTGATGCTCAGATGGCCTACCACTTTGGCCACATCCTGGCGAGCGTTCTCGCCGGCAAAGACCAGCATCAAAACGCGGCGGGGAGGGGCGCCCGGCGCGGGAGAAAAATGTTCCCGAATGTAATTGCGGATGAGGGCGCGGCAGTGCTCCTCGCCCACATCCTCGCTGGTCTTGATACTGCGCGCGTAGCGTTCGGCCAAGTCGGCTGTAGGGGCGAACATCTGTGCGGCAACGAGCTGCGAGGAGGTTCGCCCCAGAAGACGTGCCAGTACGGCCCCGGTTCGAGATTTGCTGATCGTGTAGGGGGTGATGATTGCGTAGGCTAATTCGCGGTTCATTGCTGAAGCCCCGTGTGTTGACACTCGATGCGATTGTCCGAAGTGAAAAGAAGAAAGCTCACCATGTCGCAAACGACCGTGGTGAGCTTAAAAAATACAATACGCCGGTTGGCTTACTTCATGGGGAGAATCTTGTAGACCCCGGTGCCGCAGGTGGCGCATTTGCCCTTCATGGCGGGACGGCCATTCTTCATGGTCACCTTTTCCGCGTTCTTGATGTCTACCTTGGCTTTGCACTTCACACAGTACGCCTGTTCAGCCATTTTGATTACTCCCTATTTCTTTCTGAGGGTTTCCCCTTTGTCCGCTTGAGCCCCAGCATGTATATTGCCAGTCCGCAAACCGGATATTTTCCTCCACTCAGCTTGAGCAGAGGCACAACACGCACAGTTTACACCTTTCCCGTAGGGTATTGCAAGTTTAAAATCGAAAAAAATAAATGGAAAATGGGTGCAGGATGGACAGAACCCCCTATATCGAGCGGGCCAGGGACGTGATGAACACCGAAATCGAGGCCATTGCGCAGGTGCGTGACAGCCTGGACGGCGCCTTCAGTGCCGTGGTCGAACTGTGCGTGAAAACCATTCAAGACGGGCACAAACTGGTTCTGGTGGGGATTGGCAAAAGTGGCCATATCGGTCACAAGTTGGCCGCCACCTTGTCCAGCACGGGATCTCCGGCGGCGTTTCTGCATCCAGTGGAGGCCATGCACGGCGACCTGGGAATGGTGGGCAAGGGAGACCTGGTCTTGGCGCTGAGCTACAGCGGCGAAACCGACGAGCTACTGGCGGTGCTGCCGGCTATCAAGCGGTTGGAGGCGACCGTCGTGGCCGTGACCGGGTGCCCGGATTCCCGATTGGGGCAATGGAGCGATTTAGTCCTGCCCATGACCGTGTCCCGAGAAGCCTGTCCCTTCAACCTGGCTCCGACTTCCACCTCGACGGCGCTTCTGGCCTTGGGAGACGCTTTGGCCATGGTGCTGCTGCAGGCCCGAGGCTTTGGCAAACATGATTACGCCAAACTCCATCCCGCCGGTGCCATCGGCCGCAGCATCAGTTTGCGCGTGACCGACATCATGCGCACGGATGAACGCTTTCCGCGGGTTAATCAGACTACGAGTGTCCGCGACACCCTGCTGGCCATGACCCAAGCCCGCAGTGGCTCGGTAGCCGTTGTGGATGCTGACGGCCTGCTGGTGGGGATCTTCACCGACGGCGATTTCCGCCGCCATGTCACCGCCGACATCGAGGTGCTTAGCCGCGAAGTCGGCCAAGTCTGCACGTCCAATCCCATCGTGGTCAGCGACAAAGCCATGGCCATCGAAGTGCTGAAAGTGGTCGAAAACAAGAATATCGACGACATCATCGTGGTGGACCGAGCGGGCCGTCCCGTCGGACTGGTAGATATTCAGGACCTGCCTCAATTCAAATTGATGTGAATTTGAATTCAGGGGGGCAGGACTCAGCCTGCAATCATCGCCAATTCAGTCCGCTCCCTTCGAAGGTGACGGCGATCTCTGGGGTCCTCAGGAAAACGGAATGGTCCCCGTCAGGGACATATTCCCAACTCACCCGGCGTTTGCCGGTCTGGTGGGCTGTGCTCGAAACGATCTCGGACGGGGTCACCACCTCCAACTTCAGACGTAAATCCTGGCAGACGGCCATATACTGTCCCATGACTTCGGCGGAGCTGGACGGCAACTCGACCAGGTCCGCCGACAGGGTGAAATTACCCTGGCGATTGCGCTCCAAACGGAAATCTCCGACCTTGCCGGAAGCCAAAGTCCTGGAGAGAGAGGCAACCCTGCAGACGATTGTGGTGTGTATTTTCCCGTTGCGCCGCTGTTGCCGGTAGGACGCCACCTGAATGCCATCCCCGCCAAGGTAGGCACGCACGGCCTTTTCGTTCGCGAACCAATTGGCCGGAGTGGACGCACGGCCCTGCCAGGTGTCTATCAGTTGTTGGCCGGACTCAAGGCCGCGCATGGATTCTTCTGATATCGCATAGTGGAGTTCGACCTCGGCAGAGCCGTCAGCGAAAATTTCCATCCGCTGTTCGAAATGGACGCAGCCCGCGCCCAAGAGCAGCACAATGAACGCGCCTGATACAAAAATTGGTTTCATGCCTTAAATTCTCATCGGTTAGATCGTTGAGTACTGATCAGAAGCGTAAGGAATAAACTCGCCTCCATCCTAAATTCAATCCGGAGCATCTGAAAACACGGGATGATGTTCCGGCAGCCGACCAGGAGGATTGGGTATTAATAGCGTCTTAAGTAAATCGAGGCAGCATGAAGCATACAGCAGAGGATGTCAAATGGATGCGCCGGGCCTTGCAGCTGGCCAAGCGCGGAGTGGGGCGCACTAGCCCCAACCCAACAGTCGGCTCGGTTGTCGTCAAAGACGGCATTGAAGTTGGCGCGGGCTATCACCGAGGCGCTGGCACGGCGCACGCCGAGGTTAACGCCCTCGGCGCGGCGGGGGCGCAGGCGAAGGGCGCCACGCTGTACGTCACGTTGGAACCATGCTCTACCACCGGACGAACCCCACCCTGCACCGAGGCCATTCTCAAGGCCGGAATTCACCGGGTGGTCATCGGTTGCCTGGATCCCAATCCGCGGCATGAGGGCAGAGCGGTGGAGCTGTTGGAAAAAAACAGCATTTCAGTGCAGTCCGGTGTGCTGGAGACGCCTTGCCGGGATCTCAATGAGGCTTTCTTCTGCTGGATAACCCGGAAAAGGCCGTTTGTACTGCTGAAGATGGCCATGACCCTGGATGGGAAAATTGCGACCGTCCATGGCGATTCCCAGTGGATTACGGGGCCGAAGGCCAGGACAAGGGTGCAGCGGCTGCGCCAGTGGGCCGACGCCATTATGGTCGGAGGACAAACGGTGCGCTGCGACGATCCCTCCTTGACTGTCCGAACCCCGCGGCATTGGCCCGTCCAACCACAGAAGCTGGTGTGGTCCCGCAGGCCGCCTTCGGACTATTCTCAGCAGCTCATGATATTTGCCGACAAAGAAAGGCCTCCGCGCTTTTGCCACCCCCAAACTCCCGAGGAATGGCGGCATCTGCTTGCCGATCTCGGCCGGGAGAACATCACCTCGCTGCTGATCGAGGGGGGAGGGGAGCTGGCCTCCAACTGCCTGCGAGCAGGAATTGTGGATAAAATCGACTTTTTTGTGGCCCCCAAAATACTGGGGGGGCGCAGCAGCCGGCCCGTCGTTGGCGGGACCAATCCCACACGCCTCGCCGACGCTCTCCGCCTGGAGCGCATGAAGGTCGAAGCGGTCGGCGACGACATTCTCATTACAGGATATCCCGCATCATGTTCACTGGATTAATCGAAGACGTCGGCCGTTTTGTGGGCCGCAACCGGGTGGGCGAAGCCTGGAAACTCGAAGTGGAAACCAGCCTGCCCTTGGCAGAGATCTCCCTAGGCGACAGCATTGCGGTCAACGGGGCCTGTCTGACCGTGGAGGCCCGCAAGGCGGATCAGCGCTTCCTGGTGTTCCACACCCTTTCCGAAACTCTCAGTCGCACCAACCTGGGCAGTCTCAAAGCCGGCAGCGCCGTTAACCTGGAGCGCGCCATGGCCGCCAACGGGCGCTTCGGCGGCCATCTTGTCTCCGGACACGTCGACACGGTGGCCCCGATTGCGTCCATACAGCGCCACGGCGCCGACCGGATCGTGAGCATCGAACTACCCGATTGTCTCAAGCCATTGGTTATTCCCAAGGGAAGTGTCACCATTAACGGCATCTCCCTGACCATTGCCACACTTTCGGAGAACACCTTCAGCGTTCACCTGATCCCCCACACATGGGATCACACCAGCCTGCGCGCCGCCCAGGCTGGCGACACGGTGAACCTGGAGGCCGATCTGGTCGGCAAGTACATCGTCCGTCAGCTCGACCTGAAACAGCAGGCCTCCCCCCAAAGCCGGGTCGACATGGACCTCCTGGCCCAGGCCGGCTTTATGGAATAATTTTCTCAGGCCAGGCTGTCCTCGGCCAGGTGCCAGTTCAGGTCCTCGATTACGCTGACCTCGATGACGTTGCTGGCCTTGTGCAGCAGGTCGCGGCACTCGCGGCTGAGGTTGAGAAGGTGCAGGCGCTTGTCCAGTTGGGCGTATTTCTCGGTCATGGCATTGATCCCCTCCAGGCCTGAGTGGTCGTAGACGCGAGAGCGTTGGAAGTCGATGACCACTTCGTCCGGATCGTTGTGGTAGTCGAACAGTTCCTTGAAGGAGGAGACCGAGCCAAAAAACAGTGCTCCGCCCAATTCGTAGACCTTGGTGCCGTGTTCGTCCAGATAGGTCTTGGCGCGCATCCGCTTGCTCTGAGACCAAGCGAAGACCAGGGCCGAGACCAGAATTCCCACCACCACCGCCACGGCCAAGTCCACGACCACCGTGACCGCCGAGACCAGAACCAGGACCAGCACGTCCGATTTCGGAATCTGATTCAATAGTCGCAGGCTCGACCATTCGAAGGTGCCGATGACCACCATGAACATCACGCCGACCAGCGCGGCCAGCGGAATGAGTTCGATCAACTTGGAACCCCATAACACAAAGGCCAGCAACGCGATCGCGGCGGTGATCCCGGAGGTGCGCCCCCGGCCGCCGGCCCGAATGTTAATCATGCTCTGGCCGATCATCGCACAGCCGCCCATGCCGCCGAAGAGCCCATTGAGAACATTGCCCAGGCCCTGACCGATGCATTCGCGGTTGCCCCGGCCGCG
>JBFJXC010000254.1:0-6079 GCA_041623325.1 Lentisphaeria bacterium
CCGCCCGGCCCCAGGAACAAATGCGCTTTTTGCCGGTATCATGTAGTTGGAGAAACCCTTGTAAAAGGAATCAACACCATGAAGCCATCCATCCAACTCACCACTGCCGTGTTATCGGCCCTCACTCTGAGTGGCTGCGCCACCATGGACCGGGCCTACCAAAAAACTGCCGGGATCGTCTCACCGGAAACGGCCACCCTGCGAGGCGGAATCCGCTGGATGACCCCGCCTCTGGAAATGGGTCTGCGACCCCCCGTCAACTCCGAACAGATGACCGTTTTTCTGCGGCTCAAGAATTCCTCGGGCAGCGACCTGCCCAATCTCTTGCCGCAGCTCCGGGCCAGCCTGGAGGAAGCCGGCTACCGTATCGCCGAGGATATGAATGCGGCCCACTTCTGTCTGATTGCCGATGCACGCTTCTTGGGCGAGAACAGCAGACGTGACGAGGGAGGAGCCTTGCTGACGGGCGGGGCCATCGGGGCGGCCACTGGAGCAATCATCGGACACAACATAGGCGACAAAGGCACCGCCGGTGCCATCGGTGGCGCCGTTCTTGGCGCGGCGGCAGCCAATGTGCTGGCCAACCGCAACCGGATGGTGGAGATCAACCTGGTCGTTGACCTTCGCCTGGGCGAGCGCATTCCCGGCGGGATCAAAACCACCACGTCTACCGACACATCCGCCAAGCTGGCCCACTCCGAGCGGGCCGGCGGCCAAGGAGGGGACACTAAAGCCGGCACGACTCAGAGGCAGCAGACGGAAGTGACCGAACAATTTCTCTTCCGCAACAACCGCGTGGTCGCCCATGCCACCAGAAGAGGGCTGACCACCCAGGAGGGCCTGGCCTTCTTGAGCAGTAAACTGGTCTCGGCCATCAGCAACGCCCTGCCTTAAGGCGCCCGCCCGTTCAAAACAGCGTCATCTGCCGAGGATCATTCCCCAACGGGGAGGCTGGCAAATCGGCGGCCAGTTTGCCATGAAGTTTGGACAACTTGTCCAAATAGTAGGGGATGTTTTCGTCGCGTGTCGACGGGTTGGCATCGGCCAACAACTTTGCGGCATCGGTCACGGCCACCCGCTTGTTCGTGCCGGTCACATAGAAGGCGACCTGATCTCCCTGCTTGTAATCTCGCCCCGAGCTAACCGCCAGTTCATAAGCGGCGCTGCGACGCCCTTGGCCTTTGGCCAGTTTCTCCTGATAGACCCTGGGCGGGGTCGACAGCACCTCCCGCGTGGCGAAGTCCCGTACCGGAAACTCGTGGTTCTCGATGGCGGTTGTGTAACGTTCATACAAGCGTCGGATATCCGCGGCTGTGCCGGTCAGGATGAGCTGGATCAACTCATGGATATACCGGCGTTGAAAGGGCTCCAGGCCACGGGACTTCAAGGCCGCTCCGGTCACGCGCAGCTTTCCGTCATGACCCAGCAAGGCGTAGTTTTTGGCCTTGTAGGCGAACATCGCCTTGTAGGTCGAGTCCAGTTCCACCTCGATCCCCTCGGGCAGCTCCGCCTGCACAAGCTCCTCCATCCGCTTCGCTTCCGACACATTTGCAGGAGGCACGAAGTAGATCCCGTCCGTGTCCAGCTCCACCACCGTAGCCCCGCAAGATTGCAGAAACTCCAGCATCCGGGTTAGAATCTCCCGACCAGTGGAGGTGACCGCCTCGGCCAGGTCGTAGTCGTTGAAGCTTCCCATGGAAAAGCCTACATAGCCGTAGAAGGAGTTGATGAGGATTTTGAAGGTGCTCTGCAGGGCCTGGTAGTGATCGCGCTCTTCAGGCTTCTGGGCGCGGCGGGCGGCATCCTTGGCGGCCAGTCGAAACTGCCGCAACTCACTCAGCAGGGTGTTGAAAATGCCTAGGCGGTCCTGGGCCGGAGTCATCGCCTGACTGACCATGATGGACGGATACAGGGACCGCACGTCCACGTGCCAGACGTTCTCGAACACCCCGCTTTTGAGTGAGGCCGTCAGGCCGCCCTGGAAGGGTCTGGACGGCTGGGGCTCCGGAATGCCGTGTCCGCGATCCAGATAAAGCGAAACCAACAAGGCATCGATGCGGGCCCCGGTGCCGCGGGTCACGCAGTTCTGATAGGTAAAGGGGATAATCTGGGTCTGGTAGAAGAAGCTTGGCGAGAGGATGCGGCTAATGGCGTCGGTCTCGCGCACGTCGTCCATGGCGTACTCCCTTAGACGGGCTGGGTCGGTTTCGTACACCTCGGTGATCGCCGCCCCCTCCACATAGGTGCGTTCGGGTGCGGCCACCCCGAAATACCGGGCCACCGCCTTCAGCGAATAGCTCTCAAGATCCCGGTGGATGGCATCGTAGAGCTGAGTCAGGTGCATAGTGTCGACCACATGTCGGCCATAGATTCCGAATCGCGTGTAGGTGCTGGTGCGCTCTCCAGCGCTGAACCGGGACGACCGGCTTGCCAGTATGCTTCCGTCCCGTCCCAGAGCCAGCCGAATGCGATGCCGCTTACACCGAGTCTGAATATAGGGAAGATCGAAATTGAAGATATTGTGGCCCTCGATCACATCCGGATCCCGTTCGCCGATCAGGCGAACCATCTCCTTGAGTATCTGCGCCTCGCTCATCTCCGGCCCGCTCAAGCAGCGCTCCCATCCCGAGCTGTCCCGTAGGGAAACGATGATGATCTCGTCCCCCTCCCGGGCGGCGTTGGGAAAGTCGTACCCCGGACTGGTTCGGGTCTCGATATCCAACTGCAGCCGCCGAACTTCGCTGAACCGTAGTCCCCGGAACAAGCGGGCCGGGGCCAGAGACAGCAACTGCTGCTCAAAGTCGCTGAAGACGCGGTAGGGAGCGCCCGCCACTGCCGGCGTTTTGCCGGTCCGTTTGCGAAGCTCCTTCAAAGCGGCCGCATAGGCGGCCTTGTCCTCGAATAACACCAGATTGGAGAAAGTCTGCTCCCCTGCCAAAGACCGAACCTCCCTTACTCCAGCCAAATCCGCGGCCAAACCCGGATCCGCCAGAAGCAGCCAGGGCAAAAACGCCTCCTGCTGCGCCTCGACGGCACCACTTTCATCCCGGCGATACAGGGTCGCACTGCCATCGTCGTTGCTTTCAACTGCCACCAGGCGGTCATGCCGGCTGGGAACCAACTTGTCTAACGCCGCAGATTCCATCTCGCCCTGCCCTTATTTTCTTGCACTGCCACATATAACGTCAATGCCACAACCTAGCACCGCAAACCACTCAGCGGTATGAGCGGGGCAAAGAACGACATCCAAAGCGCAAGCCGTCTGGTGCGGTGAAGCAGGTCCAGACCGGTCCATCCGCAATCCTTGGGAACCTTTGCCCTCAAACCCGGTCATATTGGCTTGTTTTTGCCCGTTCCAATCCCAAATTAGCACCTTTGACGGTGGAAATTGTAAACCTGAACCCCTGAAAACCGAACTCTCCCCCGATGCACTTTCTGAACGCGGACGCCAAATTCATCCTCGTTACCCTTCTGGTCCTGGCGGCCAACGCCTGGCTTCTGCGCCGGGCCACCGTCCGGCGGCGGCAGCTGGTCGAGAATTTTGTGGGAGTGCACCTGGCCAAACGGCTCTGTGGCAATGTCTCGGCAACCAAGCGGCGCTGGCGGACGATCCTGCTGCTGGCCGCTCTCTGCTTTATCGCCTTAGCCGCCGCGCGGCCTTGGTGGGGCCGGCGGCTTGTGCAAACCCCGAAACGCAGCCGCGACTTGCTCATTGCCCTGGACTGCTCCCGCAGCATGCTCGCCCGGGACATCGCCCCCAACCGCCTGCAGCACGCCCAGTGGTGGATCCGGGATCTGGTCAGCCAATGCCCGGGGGACCGCTTCGGCATCATTGCCTTTGCAGGCGAAGCCTTCCTGCAATGCCCCCTCACTCAGGACCGCAACACCCTGTTCCAGTTTCTTGAAGACATTGGAACCGACTCGGTCCCCTTGGGGGGAACCAGCATCGAGGCCGCCCTCAAAACCGCCAGAAAAGCCTTCGAAGGCGCCGAGGGCAGCCACCGCGCCCTCATCGTCATCTCCGACGGCGAGGAGCTGGAAGGCAAGGCCGAAGACCAACTCGCTTTCTTCCGGGGCAACGCCGTTCCCTTGTTCGTCGTCGGTCTGGGCGACCCGGTGCGCGGCAGCGTGATCCAGCTGAGCGACAATACCTTCCTCCGGGACGAAGACAACGAGATCGTCACCACCAAACTCAACGAAACCGCCCTGCGAGCCCTCTCGGCCCAGACCAACGGCATCTATGTGCGCTCCACCGTCATCACTCCCAACGTCTCTCCGGTCGTCCGCCGGGTTCATGCCCTCGTGCCAATGGAAATGGAAAACCAGGCCTCCTCACACCGCCCCATCGAGCGCTACCAGCTACCTCTCTTTATCGCCGTCTTCCTACTCATCCTCCGCCTCTTCATCGGGGAACGCGCCAGGCTGCCTCTCGCCACGGCCCCGCTCCTGATCATATTGTTCAATGCCGTTCCTGCCAACGCCGGGCCAGACCTTGCCCAGGTTCCAGCCGATTCAGTCATCATGCCGCTTCTTGCCCAACCCTCGGCCGACCCCAGCCAGGCTGACGGGCACGAATCCCAAGCCGACTTGCAGGATCTCGTAGCAACACTTCAAAAGCAACTCAAGACTGCCCCCCCGGAAGAAATGGCCCGCCTTCACTACAACTTGGGGCTCGCCTACCAGCAACTGGCCCCATCAGCCCCAGATGCAATCCAGCGGGCCATAGCCGAGTACGAAGCAGCCATCCAACGTGCCGGAGACCAACCCGAGGTGCGGGGCCGGGCCTGCCAGAACCTCGGCATCATTCACCACAAGCGCGGACGCCAAGAACTAGCCGCCACCCCCCAGGAAAGCCTGAACGCTTTCAAATCCGCCAAAAGCCATTACCGCGAAGCCTTGCGAACCATCGCCGACAAACCGGCCGTGGCCCGCAATCTGGACAAGCTCTTGCGGGAAGAGAAGCAAGCCGAGGAATGGCTTGAGATGAGCAAGAAAATGGCCCAGCAGCTCGCTGATGCCCGGGAGCAGACCGCCGAGGCCGCCAAGCAGCAGCGGGAGGCCAACCAGGAAACCCATCCGGCCACGCAGCCGCAGAAACAGGAGCAGGCCAAACAGCAGACCCAAAAGGCTCAGGACGCCGTCCAGAAGCTGCAGAACAACACGACCTTCCCACAAAATTCGGACGTGCAGCAGCGGCTCGACAAAGCCCGAGATGAATTGGCCCGTGCCGCCCAAGCACAGGAAAAGAAACCCCAAGACGGTCAGCAGGCCCTGGAGCATCTTCTCCAGGCCATGGAGCACCTGGGGGCTCAGGACGAAAAGCAAAACCAACCCGGGGAACAGAAAGACAAAGGCGACCAGTCCGATCAGTCCGATCAGTCCAACCAGTCCAACCAGTCCAACCAGCCCAACCAGTCCAACCAGCCCAACCAGTCCAACCAGCCCGATCAGTCCAACCAGCCCGATCAGTCCAACCAGTCCGATCAAACCCAGGCCGCCGCCGGCCAGGAGTCCGAAAAACAGGAGTTCGACGAGCAGCGGGCCCGGGCCATTCTAATGCAGATGGGACAGGACGAGAAGGAACTGCGCGAGGCCATCAAACAGCAGATGCGTCAGAATCTGAAGTCCAGCCCCGTCAAAAAGGATTGGTGACAGCAGGTTTTCAGCTTTCGAATGGCTTCCCGGAGGGGGAGCCGGAGTCAAAGCCAACCGGAGTTTCAACTAACCAGACACCAATGGCAACCATATCAAAATCACCTCTTTTCTTCGCCCTTCTGCTGTACAGCCTTTCCTGCCTGGCAGGCCTTCGGGTCGAGATCCAACCCAGCCCGGTCTTCGTAGGGGAGACGGCCCAACTCCAGCTGATCTCGGATGACGAGAGTCCCCGCCTGACCGGCAAACCTCCCCAGATAGCGGGGCTTCAATGGACAGGCGGCCCCTATCAGCAGCAATCCACCCAGATTGTCAACTTCAAGAGGACCTTCACGGCCACCACCACCTACCAGTTCACCGTGTCCCGAACCGGATCCTTCACCCTCCCTCCCCTAGAGGTCAGACTTGGCAACAAGACCGTTCGAAC
>JBFJXC010000255.1:0-6061 GCA_041623325.1 Lentisphaeria bacterium
AATCGTCGCCAAGGCCAAAGCCGCCGGCATCAAGGTCATTCTCATGAACACCACCATCGGGGCAGGGGAGAATCTGACCTCCAAATCGAGCCTCAAGCGCCTCAAATTCTGCGAGGAGTTCAAAAAGCTCGCCGACCAGGAGAATCTGCTCCTGGTCGACCTGAACACGGCCATGGCCCGGGAAATCAAGCAGCGCCGGGAGGATGGCCAAAAGGGAAAGACGTTGACCTTCGACGGCACGCACCTGAACGGGCTGGGCAACCAGATTGTGGCCGAGGAGATTCTCCGGACGCTGGGGGTTTCCGAATCGGATTTGGCGACCCTGCGGAAGCGCTGGAGCGACTATCCTGAGGCTGTCGGCATGCCCAGTGTCTCCCTCAAAACCTACCTGGCCCTGCAGGCCGCCGCCGCCAAGAGCGGCCGGACCGTCCGCGCCCATGCGGGTGACATCCTGACCAACAGCGTGAAATAACGACCTGACCTTACGAAAGGAGATAGACCCATGCGCTTTGCACACTTTATTCTGGGCGTCTTGCTCATGTCCTGCTCGTTCTCGATGGCTGAGCTGAAAATCAAAGATGGCGACAAGGTCGCCATCTTGTCCGGACAGCGTTTCCGCAACTATGAATGGTCGCCCTTGGGACACATGCGCCTGGCAACCGATGAACTCAAGAAGGCCGGCTTCACCCGCTTTCCCTTCATCGTCCAGGGCGGAAAGACCGCCCAGATCCTCAAGAACCTCGATGCAAAGGTGATCGCCAAAAAACCGGTCATGGCTCTGCTGATGCCGGGAACCGGCGACTACAACCCCTGGCACGCCAAAACTGTGGACCCGGCCTTCGCCAGCAACCTCGAGCAGATTATCCAGAAGCTCAAGGCTGCCAATATCAAGACGACTTTGGCCACCAGCTACGCGACCAATAGCCAGCCGAACGTCTTCCCCAGCCAGATCGTGGCCAAACACAACCAGCTCATTCGGGATCTGGCCGCCAAGCACGACCTGCCCCTGATCGACTTCGTCGCCGTCGTGGATGCCGAAGTCGCCAAGAAACAGGTTGACTTCGACGGCGGTCCCGTCGCCAAATGCGTGACCAGCCAGCTGTTCGCCGCCGAACTGCTCCGCTGGCTGGGTGTCGACGAGGCCAGCCTCAGCGCCAGCCGCCAGGCCTGGCTGGAGAAACCCGGCGCCATCCAGATCCAGCCCGCTGTGTCGGTCAATACCTTCGGCAAGCTGATCCAAGCCGCCAAAGCCGCCGGCACCGACGTGGACACCCACATGACTCTAATCCTGGACCAGGCCTGGAAGTAGCCGACCCCGTTCGAAGTTGGGGGCAGCGGCAACCGTGGAGCAACACGGTAAGGTTGGTGATAGTCCCGGCTTTTGGGAGTCGCCCACTAATTAAGAGGTGGCGAGACGATATGAAAGATCTGCCCTACTCGAATAATGTGGCCGTCCTGACGTATCCAGTCCGATGTCGGTGTATGGAGGTGGACAATAAGCTCGTCAAACACCGATTTTCGTCTTGACACGGACGTATGTCTGTGTAAAATATTTTTTGTGCAAAATGCCCCCTGACTCAACCCCAAGGAAACGACCATGGTGACGACCAAGCCGACCGCATCCAAGACGAGAATTTCCTCCGCTGTTGTCTTTCTGAGCAGCCTGCTGCTGCCGGCCTTGGGTTGGGCCCAAAACGGCCCCGACTACAAACCGCCGTATCTGGCCGAGTCTGGCGAACGGCAGGCGCCGATCGTGATGGTGAAAAGCCTCGGCGGGGTGGACATGCCTTGGATTCAGTGCGGGAACAAGAAAGTCACGGTCCGGGAAAGTGGGGGCAAGCTGCGGGAGGATTTCGACACCTCATTCGGGATTCAGGTGAACGACGCCGAGGTTTGTCGTTTTTTCATCGAAGGAGGGTACAAAAAAGGCGACAAATGGTCTCACGGGCGCCCGTTCGCCCTGGACCCAGATGGACAAGAACCAACCCTGTCCGTAGACAAGGCCGACCAGGCAATCCTCTACACCAAGTCCTACCTCCGCCCGGATGGTAAACCGGCGACCTTCACCTACCGCCTGCATCCCGCGGGGGATGGGAAAGTCTCCTTTGCATGGGACACCGGCATCTCCCCCGAAGAGTATGCCAGCTTCCACCAGGAAAACCGTTTTAACTTCGGCATCAATTTTTCTCTGAACCGACATTACCGGAGTGCCGGGGTCGCCTTCAACGGCGAACCCTATGAACCTCTCTCCAAGCAGGAGGCCCAGAAAAAGGCCTCGAAGCACCTCCGCGGCATCACCTCCCTCGGCTATGCCTCCGCAAATCCCCTGAACGGATTCACAATCTCCCTGCCTTCATCTAGTTTTGTCGTCCAAGAAACGCATCATTCATCCGTTAAAGGGGATTATTTCTCCCTCTACATCCGCTCCCACACCGCCCCGTTGCTGCCCAAGGGACAATTGACCATCGACTTGATGGAGACCATCCCCAGCAAACAGGCCATCTACCCACCGGTGGAGTCGGTCGATTTCTGGGGCGAAGACGCCATCCACTACCCCACGCTGCCCACGCAAAATCTGTTGCCGAACTCCGGGTTTGAGCAGGGCCTCCGATACTGGAAATGGAGTACTGGCGGGGCGACCTACACGCCGTCGGATATCAGGCGCTTCGAGGTCGTCGATGGGGGGCTGTTCGGCCGGAAGATGCTGGTCGTCAACCCGGTCCAGCGCGGCAGCATGGGCATGTCCTCGTTTTCATTGCCGACGGAAAAAGGCCGATCCTACACCATCAGCTACTACGCGAAAGGCGAAGTCGCCGGCGGCGGTATTCGCTTCTGGCCTTTCAGTACCCAGGCCGGCGGCACGTTCAGCCGCTCCGGCTCCCGCAACTTCCCCATGGAAGCTCTCACCACGGACTGGAAGCGCTACTCGTATACGATTAAAGGCGACGGCCAGATGGTCGCGCTCTGGCTTTCCGCCCACAACGGCGGCAAGATCTTTGTGGATGGCGTCCAGGTCGAGAAAGGCGACCGGGCCACCGACTATGCCGCCCCGCCCGTCGAGGGGTTCTTGAGAACCTCGGACTCCACCAACAATGTCGAGTATGGGCAAGCCATTGGCGCGGTCATGGAGTTTTCGGCCACGCCCGGCATGAAAGCCAAGGTGGAGCTGACCTTGCGCGACTTCTACAAAAAGGAGCTGTATGAAGGAACCTTCACCGTCGGCAATGCAGAAACGGTTGACCTGCCGTTCGACAAACTCAAGCTCGGCACCGGAATCTATTCCCTGAAAGCCAAGTTCACGGCGCCGGGCGTCGAACCGTACTACGACTACTACCGCTTCAGCATCCTCAAATCCCTCAATGGCACCCACAAGACCAAAACGCTGTTCGGGCAGTTGTTCAACAGCCGCATCAGCCGCGCGGATGAGTACCAGGCGCTCATCAAGCGCTACGGTTTCGGCGGGGCCACCACCTATGGCCCGGGTAAAAACAGCGATCCCGGCGTCTACGAGCTGCGCGAAAAGTACGGAATCATCGACTACCTGCACACCGCGAGCATTGACAAGCTCTTGACCAAGGAGCAACGCAAAAAGCGGCTGGACGATCCCGACTTTCGGTTCTACGCTGGCCTGCTGCGCTTCTGGCTGCGCCCCAGCGAGAAAGAACAGGTCGTGAAGGTCCGGCACTACACGCCCGAGATACTGGCGAAGGTTGAAAAGGATGTCGAGCGCGTGGCCCGGGAGCATCCGTATGTGAGGGTGTGGTCGTTCGACACCGAGGAGGAAACCTCCGTACCGGCCGTCAAGGAAAAGGATTTCAAGGAGTACGCCAAACTGCTGGAAGCCTTTTACCGCGGCATCAAGAAGGGCAACCCCAAAGCCTTGGTGCTGCCCAGCGGCGGCACCTCCGGATACGCCGCTTGGCGCGGTTCGGATGTGGTCAATGGCATGCTGGACGCGACCCGGGGCAAGGTCAAATGGGATGGCGTCGCGGTCCATCCCTACGGGGCCTGCGACAAGACTTGCGGCTACGACGACTTGGACGAGTCCCTCAAGCTGTTGCGCGACAGCATGGCCGAACGGGGCTATGGCCAGGACACCCCCATGCTGCTGACTGAGGGCGGTGTCGGCACCACCAACACCACCTTCAAGGGTGGCAACGTCTGGGATTATGTCGGCGGCCATCTCTCCTACGACTTCGGTTTGCGCGAGTTCGTGAATGCCTCCCGGGTGGCCAGAGGGTTCATCATCTGCCTGAAGTACTGGCCCCAACTCGAACACTACAACATCTGGTGGACGGACGGGTCGGTCCTGCTGGACCAGGAGCTGGCCCTTAACGCCGCCATGAACGCGGTCAACACCCTGGGCAATCTGTTGGACGATCCCACGTTTGTGGCCGATATCCGCCCGGCCCCGAAAATGCGCGGCTACGCCTTCGAGAACCCGAAGGGAGAGGGCGTGGCGGCGGTGTGGGCCACCTCGGACGAGGTGGACAATGGGGTGGCGCGTGGTCCGGTCATGCACGTCCAGTTCAGCGGCAAACTGCCCAAACTGCTGGATTTGATGGGCCGCGAGTGGCCGCTGGAGAAAGGCAAAGGCGGCTATTGCACATTGCAGCTGACCGCCGCCCCCCTCTTCCTGGTCGGCGGGGATCCACGGGCTCTGGCGGACGATTTGAACCGGGCCGAAATCCACGGGGCGGGCGCCTCCATCAAGCTGGCCTTCGAGCCGAAACAAAGTGGCGACGTAGGGGCCATCGCCCAGAATCTGTTGAATCGTGATCTGGATGCCACCCTCACGGTCAACGACCAGAACTTCGAGGCCAAGCTGCCGAAGATGCAAACCAAGGAGTTCATCGTCAAAACCGACAACCCGGCCATGCCCGGCAAACTGTTCAAATGGCAGGGGAACTACTCCGTAAAACAGGGGGGCACGTCCGATCCCCCCGGAACCTGGCAAATGGACTACTTCTACGTCCCGCATGTCGACGGCGATCCGGACTGGGATAAAATCCCGGCCATCACCATGACCAACCTCTACCGGCCCGTCATCAACACCAAGCAGACTCCCGGCGGGCACAAGGGAGACATCGAGGCCAAGTTCAAAATCGCCTGGAACAAGGACAACCTCTATCTGCGCGTGGAGGCCGAGGACGACATCTTCAAGGTGAACAACCAAAAGTTCTGGGCCTCCGAGCAGGCGCGGAAGGACCAGCTTTACGCGCTCGACGGTTGCCTCGAAGTCTACCTGGACTGCGCCGCCAACGGCAGAACCGGCACCGGCGGCTTCGATCTGGACGACTACCGCTACGATTTCTGCCTCGGCAACCCCGACGGCAAAAGCGGACCCGGCCTGGCCAACCGCCTGCGCGAACCGTTTGTCGAGTACGCCCTCGGCACGGAAATGCCCACCAAAGACGAGGTCCGGCAAAAGGTGAAATGCCTCTTCGAGCGCGTCTCCGACACCCGGTACATCTACACCATTACCCTGGCCCAGCGCTATCTCGAACCGATGCGCCTGGAAAAGGGAACCGTCGCCGGCTTTGCCCTCTACCTGCACGACCGCATGGACGACGGCACCTTCGGCAACAAGGGCATGAGCCTGGCCACCGAACCGGGCGCCCACTGCGACAACAACCCCAAACTCTGGCCTCTGATGATGCTGAGCCCGTGAGTCAATTCTGGAAGGTGAGGTTTCGAGTCGGTCTCGGAACCTATCTGCCGCCCAGATCAATAGGGCGCCGCTGGCTAAAGCGTTGTAAGCTTCAACTGAACCGTGAACAGCAGGACATATAGCATGAGCAAGCCACTAGCATTATGGATCAGTGCCGTATTGATCGGGGGCGGCACCCTGCTGGCCGGTCAGCCTGCCGGGGAATTCGAAGCCACCCTCAATGATAAGGCCCTTAATATGAGCGCATCCGAAACATCGCCTTTCCGGAAAAAATTGAAGGTGATGCAGTGCTGGGATGACAGTCTGACCACCGACCTCCCCCTGGTTGAACTTCTGAAAAAGCATAAGGCCAAGGCTACCTTCAACATCATCCCCCGCCAGGACAGACGC
>JBFJXC010000256.1:0-6032 GCA_041623325.1 Lentisphaeria bacterium
GGCCAGGGCGTCGATCTCGCCACGTTTCGCCTTCTCGACGACCTCCTTCCAGGGCAGGCCAGTCACGGGAACCAGACGGATGCCCAGTCGGTTCCCGATGAGCCGGACATAATCGGCCGCCATGCCTAGGTACTGGCCATCCGCGGACACGAATTCGAATGGTCTGAAGTCGGGATCCACCCCAATCCGGATTTCCGGATGGGCGGCCAGCCACTGCCGTTCCGCCGCGCTCAAATCCAGGGCCAAAGCTGTGGAAGCAGGCCGGTCGCTTTGCTCGGGCGACGTGCCGCGGACCGATGTGGCGAAAAGCACAAACGAAAGAGCGATCACCAAGCATTTATTTATTGCCATGAGATATACCCATTGCCCTGCACTTGCGTCTCGGAGCGGACATCCGGTTCAGAATGTCACTGTCCTATCAGGCGGCCCCGAAAGGAGTTGTACTATAATGGCTTAGCGGCGACTTGAACAGGCACGGAGACCGGACCAGGCCTTTCCCAAGGGCAAGACTTGGACGCGACAGCCCCGATTCCATCGCCAGGCGGCTGATCACTTTCGTTCGGCACCCTTGATCTTTGAGGTGCGCGAATTAGTTTTGTGACTTCACATACGAGACGAGAGGCTGGTGGTTTAGGAGTTCATTTCGCATGGAATTGCAAGGGTGCTATACCGCGCTGGTAACGCCGTTTCAGGACGGCTCAGTGGATTACGAGGCCTTGGGCCGGATTGTCGAGGAGCAGCTGGCCGGCGGGGTCGACGGCCTGGTTCCGGTCGGAACGACCGGCGAATCCCCCACGCTGGACTTCGAGGAGCATCCCAAGGTGATCGAAACGGTCATCCAGGCCGCCCGGGGCCGCTGCCAAATCATCGCCGGCACCGGGGCGAACTCCACCGAAGAAGCGGTCCGGCTGACGCAGAGCGCGGCCAGCGCGGGCGCGGATGCCACCTTGCAGGTGACCCCATACTACAACAAGCCCTCCCAGGAGGGCCTCTACCGGCACTTCATGACGGTGGCGGACAAGGGGGGTCTGCCGGTAGTCCTGTACAATGTCCCGGGCCGCAGCGGGCGCGAGATTGCCGTGGAGACCGTGGCGCGCTTGGCCAAGCATCCCAACATCGTGGCCATCAAGGAGGCCGGCGGCAGCGTCGACCGCGTCAGCCAGATCCTCAATGTCTGCGACCTGACCGTTCTCAGCGGCGACGACTCCCTGACCCTGCCCATGATGTCGGTCGGTGCCAAGGGCGTGATCAGTGTGGCCTCCAACGTCATACCCGCCGAGGTGACCAGCCTCAGCCATGCCGCTCTGGAAGGCGACTGGCTCCGGGCCCGCCAACTGCACTACCGCTACTATTCGTTCTTCTGCAAGTTGTTTATCGACACCAACCCGATCCCGGTCAAAGCGGCCATGGCCATGCTAGGCAAAGTGGCCGAGGAGTATCGCCTGCCACTGTGTCCACTGAGCCAGGCCGACCGCCAGACTCTGATGGCCTGCATGAAGGCCACCGGCCTGCTGCCCTGACCGGGTTGAGACATGACGGCACACCGTGACGGGCCGGCGGCTGAGCCGGCTGGAGTCCGGCGGGCCGCATCCCCACTGCCTGGGCGGTGACGCCCAGGCGGCTATCAAAGCGCCAATGGTGCCCGAAACGGCCACCTTAAGTATGCTGGAGGTTATCAAATGTTGAAGGTCATTATCGTCGGGGCGGCCGGCCGCATGGGGCGCGCCCTTGTCCAGCAGGTTCTACAGGATCCCGAAACGCAGTTGGCCGGAGCGGTCGAGTACGCCCAGTGCCCCCTGCTCGGCCAGGATGCCGGCACCGTCGCCGGAGTGGCCGCCAGCGGAATCGCCATCACCTCCTCCCTGCAAGCCCTGGTGGCCGGCGCCGACGCCATGATCGACTTTTCGTCTGCGGACCAGGCCGTGGGCAACGCCCGGACCGCGGTGGCCGGGGGCTGTGCCGTGGTGATCGGCACCACCGGGGTGCCGGCCGCTGAACAGGCCGCCCTGGCGGATTTGGCCGAAGCGGGGGGGCGAATCGTCTTTGCCCCCAATATGAGCGTGGGCGTGAACCTGCTGTTCCACCTGTGCGCCAAAGTCGCCCCCATCCTGGGAGACGACTACGACATCGAGGTGGTGGACATGCACCACAACCAGAAGAAGGATGCACCCAGCGGCACGGCCGTGCGCCTGGGCCAGATACTCTGCCAAGCCACCGGACTGGACTACGACCGGGATGTGCGCCACGGCCGCGAAGGCATGGTGGGAGCCAGGACCAAAAAAGAAATCGGCATGCACGCCCTGCGCGGCGGCGACGTGGTCGGGGATCATACGGTGATCTTCGCCACCGACGGGGAACGGATCGAGCTGACCCACAAAGCCTCCAGCCGCCAGACCTTCGCCAAGGGCGCGGTGCGCGCGGTCAAGTTCCTGGCCGCGGCCGAGGCCGGGCTGTACGACATGCAGGACGTGCTCGGCCTGCGAGACTGAGCCGGCCCCTTCCACCCAAAGTCAGATTCGACAAACTCTTCAGTATCGGGAATTGGTGCCATGAGACTATCCAGACTGATCGGGCAGCGCCTCAAGGAAACCCCGCGCGACGCCCAGACGGCCAGCCATATCTTCCTCGTCCGGGGCGGCTACGTGCGCCCGGTGTCCACCGGGATTTACTCGCTGCTGCCGTTGGGCATGCGCATTGTCGCCAAAATCGAGCGCATCATTCGGGATGAGATGAACCGGGTCGGCGGCCAGGAGGTCCTCATGCCGGTCGTCCTGCCGCAGGAGCTGTGGGACGAAAGCGGGCGCTCCGAAACGGTCGGGGCCGAGCTGCTGCGCTTCAAGGACCGCAACGACAAGCCCATGCTGCTGGGCATGACCCACGAGGAGGCCGTGGTGCATCTGGCCCGCACCGAAGCCAACTCCTACAAGCAGCTGCCCTTCATGCTCTATCAGATCCAAACCAAATACCGCGACGAAGCCCGGCCCCGCGGCGGCCTGATCCGCGTGCGCGAATTCACCATGAAGGATGCCTATTCCTTCCATGCCAGCCAGGAAAACCTGGAGGAATACTACGACGAGGTCCACCAGGCCTACGTGCGCATTTTCAACCGCCTGGGCATGAAGAACGTCGTCTCCATCCAATCCGATGCCGGCATGATGGGCGGAGCGGTCTCCCACGAATTCATGGCCCTGGCCGAATGCGGCGAGGATATCCTGTTCATCTCCCCGGACGGCCAGTACAAAGCCAATCGCGAGGTGGTCACCTCCCGCCTGGTGGCCCTGGAGAAGGAACCCCCCAAACCCCTGGAGAAGGTTCACACCCCGGACCGGAAGAGCATTGAAGAGGTGGCCGAGTTCCTCGGCGTCAACGCCAGCCAGACCTGCAAGGCCGTCTTCTACGCCGACCAGGATGGCAGCCTAATCTTCGCGGTCATCCGCGGAGATATCGAGGTGAACGAGGCCAAGTTGCGCAAGTACGTCGGCGCCTATGAATTGAACATGGCCAACGACGAGCAGATCCGCGCCATTGGCGCCGAACCCGGCTACGCCTCTGTGCTGGACATCGACCGCCGCAAGGTTCGCGTGGTGGTGGACCGTTCGGTGGCCGAATCCAGCAACCTGGTCGTCGGCGCCAACCAGGCCGATTATCACTACCGAAACTTCAATCTGTGCCGGGACGCCGAAGGCCTGGACATAAGCGACATCGCCACGGTTCGCGAGGGCGATCTCTGCCCGGTCACCGGCCAGCCCCTGGTCATGCACCGGGGCATCGAGGTCGGCAACATCTTCCAGCTGGGCACCAAGTACACCCAAAGCATGAACTGCCAATTCCTGGACGAGAACGGCAAGTCCAAGCCCATGATCATGGGCTGCTACGGCATCGGCGTGGGACGCGCCATGGCCTCCGTCATCGAAGGCTCGCACGACAAGTTCGGCCCGGTCTGGCCCATGGCCATCGCCCCCTTCCAGGTCCACATCTGCGCTCTGAACCCCAAGAAGGAGGGAGTGACCGAGGTGGCCGAGGCGATCTACGGCGAACTCACGGAGCGAGGCATCGAGGTGCTTTACGACGACCGCGGCGAAAAGGCCGGCTTCATGTTCAACGACGCCGACCTGATTGGGGTTCCTCTGCGGCTGGTCATTTCCCCCAAGACTCTGGCCGAAGGCAAGGTCGAATTCAAAACACGCGACGGCAGCCGCAGCGAAATGGTCGACACCGAGCGGGCCGTCGATCTGATGTGCGAACTGGTCGCGGCCGAGTTGGGATAGCCACTCCGGCTGCCCCCTCGCCGGCGCCGGACCAGCCAGTCCGGCGCCCGGTTGAACAATGTTCCAACTTGAGATAGCTTGTGGACAGGTCAACCAACCGTCTGACCCCGGACCGGCTATCGCCGATGGCCGCGGCGGTCTCGGACGGCGACCGCACAGTTCGGGGAAAAGGAGAGGCGGCAGCATGGAACGTCGGGAGTACACGCGAGTTAGGGCGGTAGTGGCAGCGGAACTGACGCTTCCCGGTGGCCAGACACACGGGGGCGTGACCGGAGACTTGAGCTTCGGCGGGGTGTATCTGGACTGCGACGAACCCATCGGGATCCCCCAGGACCAACTGCCGCAGTCCGAGGACGGGCTCTTGCGCCTGACCCTGACGGACGAAGCCGGGACGGTTTCAACCATTGAGCTGCGCTGCCAGCTGGTAGGGACCGATGGCCACCGGGCCGGGCTTCGCCTGACCGGCATGGAGCCGGAGTACTACCAGAAATTCCGGGACTTCCTCCTCAGTCGTACCGACAACCCGGAAAAGCTGCTGCGCGAAATCTCCTGCTACCCCAAGAAAGGCTTTCCCCGCGAGCCCGGTTCCCCGGGCTTCATGGACTGGCTGCGCTGGGCCCTAAAAAAAACGTGACGTCACCCGCACGCGGCACAAGCATTCGCGCCGACCTGCTCCCGGCCCGCCTTACGGCACCTTGCGGGTGGTGATGTTGTCTACGATATCGAATAGCTCGTCCGGCGAAAAAGGCTTGTTGAGAAGAGGCAGGTGGTGGTTGGCCAGAAAAACCTTGGCGGCCGGACTGGGATCGAAGGACATGAACACAAAGCGTTTCTCCAAGTCCGGATGCTCCGCAACCGCTTGCTCATAGAACTCGATCCCGCTCATGCCCGACATCTGAATATCGGAAACGACCGCATCGAAGAAATGGCTGCGGGTAGCCGCCAGGGCTTTTTCCCCATTCTCGGCGGTGACAATCTGCGCGCTGGCCTTCAGAAGTCCCGAAAGCAGTTCCAGAATCAGAGGGCTGTCGTCCACCAGGAGCAGACGGGTATCCCAGACCTTGGCCAGCCTGGCCACATCGCGTTGGGGACGAGTTTCCGGCGGCCGCGAGGCGATGAACGCTTCGATCGAGCGCTCGTGTTCCTGGATGGCCGCGGACATGGCCTGCATCTCGCGCCCCCGCTTGCCGAAAGTCCGGAGCACATACAGAAAGATGTCGTTCCACTCGGTGAACTCCACCTCGGCGATCAGCGACACGGCCCGCTTCGGGGTGAGCCGCCCGGCGGCCGTCTCGGCTTGCAGGCGCCTCAGTGGCGCCTCCACCCGCTCGCGCTGCGCCTTGTCCAAACGCAACTCCGAAGGCGGGATGTGCCCGCCAGTGGCGATCCGCTCTCTGACAGCGCACATCCAGCGGCCATGATCCGCCTCGTCCTTCGAAAGTCGGGCCACGAAGTTGGCTAAATGCCGATCCTCACCCAAGACCTCGGCCGCGGCCGTGTAGACCTCGTGGGCCATTTCCTCAACCCCCACGAGCCAGTTCACCAACTCGTTCAATACCTGCTGATGCCGGTCGGTTGCCATATCCCACCCTCCTGTCTGCTATCGCTACCACTGTGGTCAATTGTCAAACGTGATCCAATCGCGCCCCAAAGCAGTCTAGTCCAGCATCCGCCGGAGCACAACCAACGACCCGGCAATAGCTCAAATCCTTGACCGACGTAATCCTCTTCCCCGCGACTGGGTCGCTTTGGAGTGCTCAAGCC
>JBFJXC010000257.1:0-6031 GCA_041623325.1 Lentisphaeria bacterium
ACCGCCGTTTCGACCCGGAATCGCAAAACGTGGCCATCGCCTCCGGCGAGGGAGAGGTTTCCTCCGGTTCAAAGCCTGTGATTTTACCTATTTATTTGGATCACGCGGTACTGCTTTCTAATCATACGAGTTTACAAATTGAGCTTGCTCAGACCCCTTGGGATAAAAACGTAAATGACTACTTCACCGTCGCCTGGCCCCAGTAGGTCGGGTAGAGGTAGCACTCGGTAGGGATGTCCTGGGTCATGGTCAGGGCGGAGTTGCCTGAGGCATGCCAGAAGATGCGGTTGACCGTGCGCTGTCCGGCCGCATCCGACTGCAGGATGTCCGCGTCGAAGCGAAGGCTCGAACCCGCCTTAAACGACAACGGCTGCAGGAATGACAGCGGAAGCGCCCCCCGGATCCGGTAGCCGGTCTTGGTCTTCACCGCCACAGCGCGAGCCCCCTCGATGGCCCCGACATAGTCGAAATGGCGTTTGTAGCCGCCCGGATTGGTGTAGGTCACCGGCTTCTTTTGTCCACCCGACTTCACCTTCATGCCCGTCACCCGAACCGCCCCCCGGTATGGACTGACGAGGATTCGGACATCGCCTAAGATTGGCTTGTCGTTCGAGCGTTCTCCGCTGGTGCCGAAGTACAGATCGACTGCGTCGCCGCCCTTGAAGGCCATGGTCGGATCCGCCTCCGAGTTCATCAGGGGCGAGCTGTCCTTGACGTCGAACTCGAAGAACAGCTCCTGCGTCGAGGCAGCCAAGCGCAGGGAGGCGACTTGGCTGATTTTCAGGGGCGCGAGCTTCTGCCATCTGGGGTGATCGCCGTCCAAGCTCAACGGATCGGAGACGGCGGGCACCGTCGCGTTCGACACCTTGGTCTCTTGATCTTGGGAATAATGCCGGCTGAGCGCGAGATTGCCGCTCTGGCGCTGGGTCTTGGCCTCCACATTGCGCAGTTCGAAGGCCCGGCTGTCGGTCATGCCCTGGTAGGCCATGCTTTGTTTCCGTTGGGGGACGTACTGAACCCGGCCGCTGAAGTTCTCGCCGTGGAAGAGGTAGGGGCCCGGGGGGGCGTCGCCGCGGGCATAGTCCTCGAAGATCTTGCCGCGGTAGAAGCCGTCCACGTCGTAGAAATGGATCATGCCGCCGGTTTCGTCGGAAAAGGCGATGAGGCGGGCGTTGAGCAATCCAGCCATGATCCAGGGATTGTAGACCTCGCCAGGCTGGGCGAAGCTGGCGGCCTTGCGCCCGGCGGTCCACAGGCGTTTGCCGTCGCGGTCGAACTTGGCGACGAAGACCCGTTTGATGTCCGAAGAATGGCCGATGCCGGGCGAACGGCCGCCATAGGTGTAGAGCACATAGAGATTGCCGTTGGAGTCCTCGCGCATGCCCAGGATGGCCGAGCGGTGGGTGGAATAGAACGAGCCTTGGTAGCCGCCGGTCACATCCTTGATAAAGATTCCGGCCTTGGCGCTGTCGAAGATCAGCTGTCCATCCGTCGCGGACTTCAGCGGAATCCGGTAGATCGTCCTGCCGCCGGCAATGTACCAGCTGCCGCTGGTGCCGCTCAGCGTGTGCGAACCGGTATGTTGGTTCAAGAGCTTGCTGGGGTTCGGGTCGGCGATCGCCGGAATGTTCGTCAGGCGCTCGATTTCGGCATCTTCAATCATGCCGTTGCGGTTCGTGTCATGGGCGATGAACATCTTGCCGTCCTGGGCGAAACAGGTGGCCACCGGAATCAGCTCTGAGCCCTCCACCCTCACGATCGGGTGTTCCTCCGAGTCGCTGGACATGTACTGGTGTCCCCGCAACATGGTGGTCTGCGGATAGGAAATAGCCCCGGTAAAATTCTGAAAATAACGATCCTTGAAATAGTCGAAGGTCAGGCCGTGTCCGGACTTCCCCTCTTTGGCCTCTCTCTTTGCCCGCGAACTGGTAAAGGACCAGTAGGTCTCCGGCTGCCAGCTCTTCCACCAGGTTTTCAGGCGCGAGCGCAGCATCCCCCCGGGCACTAGACTGTAGATCCGGTAGGGATCCGCCGCGTCCGCCCAGACGGGATGGGCATAGTTGGCGGGTCCGAACCACTGCTTTTTGACCTTGCCCCGGGTGTTCAGCCGCGAGATCACGCTGGGAATGGCGCTTTCCACGACGATGACGCTGCCATTGGAGTCGGCGGCGATGCCGCTGGGTTTCAGGAAGTCGCCGGACTTGTAGACGCCGGAGGTCGCCCGGCCGCCCTTTTGGCCATAGACCCTGACCAATTGGCCGTCCGGTCGGAATTCCTTCACTTGCTGGCTCTCGCCCAGGTCGGTCACCACCAGATTCCCGCCTTTCTTGACCGCGATATTCCAGGGAGCGGACAGACCCTGCCCGACCATTCTTTTGACGCCACCCTTTGCCGTCAGGCTATAAATGGCGCCCTGCCCCGGTCCCGGAAATGACACGGCGTAGATCAGGCCATCAGCGCCGCAGGCCAGGCCGCGCGGAGCAGGAACCGATATACGCTTCACCAACTCCGCGGTCTTTTTTTCCAAAACCAGAATTTCATTTTTAGGATAGATGGCAACGTAGAGATAGCGGTTGTCGACCGCCATTCCGGAGGCGATCAGGTCGAAGGCGGTGGCCCGGTCGCGGGCAGCGACCTCTTTGCGTTCGACCTCGCCAACCGGCAACTCGATCGCCTTGGTGTCCTTGACGAAGAAGGCGGGAGAGCCGTCGGCGGCGTTCAGACGGAAAATCTGGGGAGTTTTCTTGTCGGTTTCGTAGGTCAGATAGACGTAGTCGCCGTCGGCGGCCATGGTGTAGAAATTGCCGGCGGCATCGAAAAACGGGGTGTAGCGCCAAAGGACGTTATCGTGGTTGTCGAGACGCACGATGGCCTTGCCAAGTTCGGCGATCGGCCAGAGCAAGGTGGTTCCCTTGGCGTCGATGCTGACGGCCAGGGGATTGGAGTGGTCTCCGCCCCATTCGCCGGTGCCATCGGAGGTGCCGTAGACGGGATCCCCCGAGCTGGCGACAGAGCCCTTGTAGACCGCCTCCACTGGCTTGTAGAAGAGAGCCTCATAGGTGTAGTCGCCCAGGGGGGCGTCGGCTCCGGTGTTGTCCTTGCCGTCCCAGACAAACTCGTACGGACCGGCGGGCTGTTCCTGGCTCAAGACCAGTTCGCGCACCAGGTTGCCGGACGTATCCTTGATATTGAGGGTGGCGCAGGACTTGAAGGGAAACTCGACGGGAATCGCCAGGCCGCTACCCGTTCGAATATTGGCTGCGATCTCCGCCGCTGTCGGGTACATCCTGTCCGTCAGCGGCTTGGCGGTGAACTTCACCTGCCCCCACTTGTTGCCTCCGAGGAAACCGAAATCGCCCGGATTCTCGTTGTAGCCCCCCGACGCCCGTCTCACCCGCTTCTGTCCCATGTAGTCCGAGAAATTCACCTCGACCAGGGCGCGGATGTCCTCGCCCGGCTGCGGTGCCCTCTCCATATTCAGGACCTCCCAGGGAAGCCTGAATTCAACCGTATAGCCTTTGCCATCGGGAAAGGGGTTGTAGGCCCCTTCGGCCCCGGGCGGATCGACCTTGCTCTCGATGAAGTTGATGGAATAGTCGAGTCTGACCCAGGTCTTGCCGGTGGGATGCTGATAGTACAGGTTGGCGTGGACCACCTGCTTGTCCTGGCTGATCTTATCCCGCTGCCTCGAGGGCACGTGCTGCGCGTTCAGTTTGCTGTAGAGGCGAAGCTGAATGCTGTCGCCTTCCCAGAAACGCCCGGACATGTGGTGGATATTTTTCATTGGCGAGGTGTCGTGCACCTTGGCGGCCAAGTAGAGGGCGTCCTGGTCATAGCCGAAGGCGAACTCCGCACGCTCGTGTTCGAAGAACTCCTCGGCCACATAGATGACCTGGCTGTTGGTGAACGACCATTCCGAGAGGTCGCCATCGATGTTGACCTTTTCAATGGGCGGGGCGATGACCGGCGAGAGCTTCTCCCGGCTGAAGCGCCCATCGGCGTCCGCGAACAGGCTGGCGCCGCACAGGAGAGTTGCCGCGGCGATTGTGTGTTTGAATGTCATGTCTTCCTCGCTTCCTTGGAGATGTGTCTGAAGCTCGTGATTCGCTTTGACGCCATGACTTGTCGACTCAGTGACTCATGGCAAAACCGGCAGACCGCTGGCTGCGCCATTGAGTCATCGGGTCATGGCGTCACCGTTTTTCAATCTTGTACTCATGCCAGTATTTGGGCGACAGCCTGATTTCGCTGGGCACGTCGGCAGTGACCCCTTTGACCTGGCTGTAGCGGAACAGGTTGTAGCGGTTGATCCTGCCGCTCTCGTCCGAGAAAATCACCCCCACATCCCCATAAACCGATTCCGGAGTTACGGCCAGGGCCGGAATAGCCGCGCGCGGAATCTTGAACTCCAGGAAATACCCCTTGCGAATCGTTTTGACTTTGATCTCGGCCTCCGCAAGCTTCTCGACCCGGTCGATCTCCACCCGGCCAACCGGGGAACCGAAAGCAAGTGGCGTCTCCCCGGGGTTGCCGGTGCGGTAGCGGTAGATCACCGCCGTGGGCTTGCCCTGGAAGGGCGCGATCAGCAGGCGAATGTCCCCAACTGCTACAGCGGATGACGTCGTCCTCCCCAGCTCGACATTGATGGAGTCGCCGCTTTTGAAGAGCATCTTCCAGTCGTCGCCCGTGTTGACGAAGGGGGACGGATCCGTCACCTCGAAGGCCCCGTAGAAGTGCTTCTCATCCAGAGCCAGCCGATAGGAGAAGGAGGGTTGCCCATCGACGCCGACCTTGCGTTCGGGAACGCCCCCCCAGCTCTTTTCGTTGCCCGACAGGGTTAGAGGAGCGGCGAGCCTGGCGATGACCGGTTCGGACTCCAGGCGGGCGTTCAACTCCCGACTCTGGCGCTCTCCCTGCGCCGCGACGGCTTGTTCCCAGTCCTCCTTGCTGAAGGAGACCTCTCTGGCGAACCGCAGAAGCGAGTCCAGGCCATCCACCAGATAAATGGAGTGCTGGTTTTTTCCGCCGGAGAAACGGACCTTGCCGTCGACGCCGCGTTCGAACGAGCCGTTGAAGGCCTCGTCCATGAGCGAGTAGCCGGCCAGGTCCTGGCCCGGTTCGACGGTCTCGATGGACAGCGGCGCCGCCAGCCTGACGTCCCGGAACAATTGCCCGAGGTAGAGACCGTCCACGCTGAAAAGATAGCGCAGGCCCTTGTTGCCGTTGAGCAAGAACACGTCGCCGAAACCGGGCACCTCCACCGACCCTTCAATGTTCAAGGTGTGCTGGATCTGGCCCGGTTCGGGCAGTTGGCTGTCGTGCGTGTTCGACGGCAGGGGATTGGGATAAGTCCACAGGGTTTTGCCGGTGGTCTCGTCGAGGCAGGTCAGCGGATCGGAGTTGACCAGCAGGCGTTTCCCAGGCAGCGGCGCCAAGGCAACCAGTCGGGAGCCTTTCGGGAAGGTGGTGATGAGCTGCCGCTGCTCTAACTCGTAGGTCGGCCAACCTCCCTGCCAGGCGGCGGCCAGTTTATAGATCTCGCCATCGTTCAGGACAAAATAGAAATCGAGGTCGTTGCCAAGTCGGCTCGACCAAAGCATGACCTTGTAGCTGGCTTTGAGAAACTGCAGTTCCTCCCACTGCATCTCGCCGTCTCGATCGCGGTCGACCCAGAGAAAGGTGAAGGCATCCGGATCGCCGTTCCACTGCGGCGGACGTTGTTTGAAATGAAAGTGAATGGCTTTGTACGAGCCGAGGGCGGCATAGGAGTGCAACACCTGATCGTGGCCCATCACGCCATACCAGATTTTGGCGTTGGCCCAGTGACGATCGCGGGCCAGGAAGAGTTTGCCGTGGCTGCGGAGCGCTCGTTCGGGTGCGCTGCCGACGCGCTGCCCCTCTTTTTTGCTCTTCAGCAAGGTGTAGGTCGGCGAGGTGAAATTGTCGTAGATCGCCTGCAGATCCCATCGACCGTCCCGCCGCTTGAAGGTCATGCCTTCGGCGTAGAAGAGCGAATCGTCTTCCGGGTCCA